>PKYG01000117.1 GCA_003132585.1 Actinomycetota bacterium | reverse complement strand
TCGCGAACGCGGCCTTCTCCATCCTGAGCAGGCCCTGCTCGTACTCACGCACGACGCCGAGGGCGCGCTCGGCTGTGTACGGCCCCGGCGCCGGCTCCCAGACGGCGTACTCGCCGTCGCCGACGGCAGCGGCCATGTCGCGCGCGTCGCCGTCGCGCAGGGGGCGGACGATCACCTGGCCGTCGGTCAGCATGCCTTCGAGGCTGTTCCCGGGGGTGCTCATCGTCGCCTCAGATCGCTTGCCCAGTCTCCTCCCACTGGGCGTAGAGCTCGGCGTAGCGGCCGCGCGCGGCGATCAACTCTTCGTGCGTGCCGCGCTCGACGATACGGCCGCCTTCGACGACGAGCGTCTCGTCGGCGTAGCGCACGGTGCTCAGCCTGTGGGCGACGATGATCGAGGTGCGGCCGCTGAGCAGCACCTGCATCGCGCGCTCGATCTTGCGCTCGCTCTCGGCGTCGACACTCGAGGTCGCCTCATCGAGGATGAGGATCTGCGGGTCGGCGAGCAACGCCCGGGCGAACGAGATCAGCTGCCGCTGACCGGTGGAGAGGCCGCTGCCGCCCTCCTGCACCTCGCTGTCGTAGCCCTCCGCCATCGTCTCGACGAAGTCGTGCACGCCGACGATGCGCGCCACGCGCTTGACCTCTTCGAGGCCGGCGTCGGGGCGCGCGAAGCGGATGTTGGCGAGCACCGAGCCGCTGAAGAGATGGGCCTCCTGCGGGACGACGGCAAGCTGCTCCCGCAGGCTCGCCATGGTGACCTTGCGCAGGTCGAAGCCGTCGATCGTCACGGCGCCCCGGCCCGGATCGTAGAAGCGGGCCAGGAGCTTGACGATCGTCGACTTGCCGGCGCCCGTCGTGCCGACGAGAGCGACGGTGCCGCCCGGGGGAATGTGGAAGCTGATGTCGTGGAGCACGTCGACACCTTCGTCATAGGCGAAGGTCACGTGCTCGAACTCGACCTCGCCGCGCGTGTCGGGCAGCGGCACGGCGTCGGGTGCATCGACCATGTCGGGCTCGGTGTCGAGCACCGTGAAGATCTTCTGTACGGCCGCCATCGACGCCTGGAAGGTGTTGTAGAGCTGCGAGAGCTGCTGCACCGGGTCGAAGAAGCTGCTCAGGTAAGCGGTGAAGGCGACGAGCACGCCGATCTGCAGCGTCGTCTGCGTCACCAGGTAGCCGCCATACCAGAGCACGACGACGACGCCGAGCGCCGAGAGGAACTCGACGAACGGGAAGTAGAGGCCGCTCTGCACGACGGTCTGCATGTTCACGTCACGGTACTCGGCGTTGCGCGCGCGGAGCTGTTCGTAGTTCGCCGCTTCGCGGCGGAAGGCGAACAGCACGCGCGCGCCCGAGATCGACTCCTGCAGATGAGCGTTGACGTTGGCGACCTTGTCGCGGAGCAGCGCGTACGAGCGCGCCGAGTGGGTGCGAAAGACGAGCGTCGCGACGATCAAGGCGGGAAGGATCGTGAGCGTCGCCGCGGCGAGGCGTGCGTCCAGTGTGAAGAGGACGATCACGGCGCCGATCAGCGTGAGGCTGTTGGTGACAAGCGTCGTGACGCCGTCGGTGACGAGCTGGTCGAGCGCATCGATGTCGTTCGTCAGGCGCGAGACGATCCAGCCGGTCTTCTGCCGGCTGAAGAAGTCGAGCGAGAGCTTCTGGATGTGCGCGAACAACGTGCGCCGCAGATCGAGCACGACGCGCTCCCCCACCCAGCTCACGAGGTAGGTCTGGAGGTAGCTGGCGACGAGGTTGACGACGCCGACCACCATGAAGAGCACGATGACCACGTCGACGACGTGCAGGTCGTGTTTGGTGATGCCGGAGTCGATGGCGATCTTGACGAGGTAGGGAACGGCCAGCCCGCTGAAGGTGACGGCGACCATCGCGACGACGCTCAGGGCGGCGCGGAAACGATAGGGGTAGGCGAAGCGCGCGAGCCGCGAGAGTTTGAGCTCGCGCGCAAGATGCACGAACGCCCGCCAGCCGCGAAAGTCCTGCAGCTCGGCGCCGCTGCCGTGAGGGCCGCTACCACCTCGCCAGGCCATCTCAGACGACCTCCTCCACGTCGACCACGTCGAGCGTGCAGCTGGCCGCTTCGGCGCGGCCGAACATGCGCGAATAGAGCGTGTCGCCGGCGATCAGCTCAGCGTGCGTGCCCCGCTCGACGATGCGGCCGTGGTCGAGGACGACGATCTCCTCGGCGAGCGAGATCGTCGAGGGCCGGTGGGCGATGATGAACGTCGTGCGGCCGCGCATCACTTCGGCGAGCGCGGCGCGGATCTTGAACTCGGTCTCGACGTCGACACTCGAGGTCGCATCGTCGAGGATCAGGATGCGTGGGTTCATCACGAGCGCGCGGGCGATGGCGATGCGCTGCCGCTGCCCGCCCGAGAGCGTCAGCCCGCGCTCGCCGATGATCGTGTCGTAGCCCTCGGGCAGGAAGTCGATGAACGCGGCGGCCTGGGCGCGCCCGGCCGCCTCGTGCACCTCGGCGTCGGTCGCCTCGGGTCGGCCGAAGCGGATGTTCTCGGCGATCGTCGCGGAGAAGAGGAACGGGTCCTGATTGACGATGCCGATGTGCGCGCGCAGGCTGGCGAACGTGAGCGCGCGCACATCCTCGCCGTCGACCAGCACGCGTCCGCCGCTGACGTCGTAGAAGCGCGGGATCAGGTTAGTGAGTGTCGTCTTGCCGCAGCCGGTATGACCGACCAGAGCGAGGGTCTTGCCGGCCGGCACGTCGAGATCGACATCGACGAGCACCGGCCGGCCCGGATACGCGAAGCTGACGCTCTCGAAATGCACGGCGCCGCGCGGATCAGCGAGGGGCCGCGCGTCGGCGCTCTCCGTCATCTCGAGCGGCGCGTCGAGGATCTCGTAAACGCGCTCGCCGGAGGCGATCGCGCGCTGCGCCAAGCCGGTGAGCCAGCCGAGCATCTGGGCGGGGTAGACGAGCATCATCAGGTACGAATAGAAGGCGACCAGGGAGCCGAGGCTGAGGTGGCCGCCGATCACCTGGCGGCCGCCGTACCAGAGCAACACGGCGACGGCGATGCTAGGCAGAAAGCCGATGAGAGGGATGTAGAACGCGCGCAGCCGGGCGGCGCTGATGCTTGCGTCGAACACCGCCGTGCTGCGCTCGCTGAACTTGGCGAGCTCGTCCTCTTCGCGGGCGAAGATCTTGACGATCCGCGAGCCGGTCACGTTCTCCTCGGCAACTGTGGTCACGTCGGCGATCTTCTGCTGCACGTCGCGGAGCACGGGGTGGAGCTGCCGGCTGAAGCGCAGCGCCACGCCGAGCAGTACCGGGAAGAAGGCGAGAGCGATGATCGCGAGCTTCCAGTTCAGTAAGAAGAGCAGCACAGTCACGGCGCCCATCTGAAAGAGATTGGTCGTGAAGAAGATGAGCCCGTAGCCGAGGAACATGCGCACGTTGCTGATGTCGGCGACGACGCGCGACATGAGCTGGCCGGTCTGCCAGCGGTCGAAGTACCCGAACGGCTGACGCAGGAGATGATCCCAGACGCGGTTGCGCAGGTCGTACTCCACACCCAGGCTCACCTTGCCGGTAGTCATGCGCCTGCCGACCGATGCACCGAGGCGGACGACGCCGACGCCGATCAGCGTGACGCCGTACACGATCAGCAGCCGATGGTCACCGCCGATCAGCGCCTTGTTGATGACCTGCCGGGTGATCGCCGGGATCGTGAGGCTGAGGCCCAACTGCACGAGGGCGAGCGCGAAGCCGGCGGCCATGAGCCACCTGTACTCTCCGACCAGCTTGGTGATGCGCCAGAACGTCTTCATCGATTCCAAGGATACCCCGTCGATAACCCGGACGGATCGTCGCTTACGCGACGGCCCCCGATCGCCGAGCATACGAGGCCGCTCTGCGCGCAGCCGCTCGCCGCGCGCCTGATGACGCTCTGGCCGCGGCCGGCGCCGGCGTGCCGTGAGGGTGGGTGTACACTTGGGCGGTTGCGGCGGGCCGCAGGCCCCGTGCCGCGACCGCCCGTCATGTCACAATCGGAGAACGCACAACACCCGCTCGCCGACACTCCCGGTACTCGCGCACCGGAGAGCG
>PKYG01000017.1 GCA_003132585.1 Actinomycetota bacterium | reverse complement strand
TGATCTGACGTTGCGCTGCGCGCGGATCGCCGTCGTGGCTATTGACCTGACGTCGCGCTGCACGCGGATCGCAGGTCGTGGCCGGATGCGTGAGCGGCGGTGCCAAGGCGCCGCCGCTCACGCGTTGCGTTGCCGGTCTGCGCGGGCATGATGCCCTCATGAAGGCGATCCGCGTACACGAGTTCGGCGGGCCGGAGGTGCTGCGCCTCGAAGAGGCGCCCGAACCGGAGGCCGGCGCCGGTCAGATCCTCGTCGACGTTCGCGCCATCGGCGTTAACCCCGTCGACACGTACGTGCGCGCCGGCCTCTACGCGACCGCTCCGGCGTTGCCGTACACGCCGGGGTCGGACGCGGCGGGCATCGTCGTCGCCGTCGGCGACGGCGTGCGCCGCGTCGCGCCCGGTGACCGCGTGTACATCGCCGGCTCGCTGACCGGCGCCTACGCCGAGCGCGCGCTGTGCTCCGCTGCCCAAGTGCACCCGCTGCCCGATGCGCTCAGCTTCGCGCAAGGCGCCGCGATCGGCGTGCCGTACGCGACGGCATACGCGGCGCTGTTCCAGCGCGCCGGCGCCGTTGCCGGCGAAACGGTGCTCGTGCACGGCGCCAGCGGCGGCGTCGGCACTGCCACCGTTCAGCTCGCCGCCGCTGCCGGCCTCGTTGTGATTGCTACCGCCGGCAGCGAAGACGGGCGGCGCCTCGTCGCTGCGCTCGGCGCCGCCCACGTGCTCGACCACAGCGACGCCGCCCATCTCGACGCCGTGCGCGCGCTCACCAACGGCGGCGCGAATGTCATCGTCGAGATGCTTGCGAACGCGAATCTCGGCCGGGACCTCGGCGCGCTGGCGCCGGGCGGGAGGGTCGTGGTCGTCGGCAGTCGCGGCACGGTGGAGATCGACCCCCGCGACCTGATGCGGCGCGACGCCGAGGTGCTCGGCATGCTGCTCGGCAACCGGACGGCCGCTGAGCTTGCGGCGATCCACGACGCCCTCGGCCCTATGTTGGCCTCCGGCACACTCGTGCCGGTCGTCGGCCGCGAGCTGCCGCTCGCCGAGGCGGCGCGCGCTCACACGGAGATCATGGAGCGCAAAGCGCGCGGCAAGATCGTGCTGACCCCCTAGCCGCGCGGCGACTCGCCGCTCGCCCGCTCCTCTGCTCGTTCGATCTTCGCCAGCCACGCCCGACGTCCGCCCGACCCAAGATGCGAGTTGAGCCGCGCGGGGTCGATCGACACGACCTGCCAGCCGGAACCGCCGAACGTCGCCCTGATCTCGGCCTGCGTGACACGCCGCGGCCCGCCCTCGCCCTTCTCGCGCTCGCTGAAGCACAGCATGAAGTAGCGCCCGCCGGGCCGCAGCACTGCGGCGAGACTCGCCGCCCACGCGGTGCGCTCGTCGTCGTCGAATGTGTGGAAGAGGCCCGAGTCGACGACCGTGTCGAAGCTGCGGCCGAGATCGGCAAGGCGGAGCGCGTCGCCGACGCGAAAGTCGACCGCGAGACCGCGCTCGTGGGCCTTGATCCTTGCCCGCTCGATCGCCGCCGGCACGAAGTCGATACCTACCGCCTCGTGCCCGCGTGAGGCCAGAAACAACGCGTTCTCGCCGGTGCCGCAGCCCGCGTCAAGCACGGCGCCACGGATCTCGCCGGCCTCGGCGAGACGGACGAACTCGGCCTGCGGTCTGCCGATGTCCCACGGCGGCGTGCCCTCGTAGGCCGCCGTGAAGTGCGAGGACGGCACGACGATCCTTTCAGAGTCCGCGGCGGCGCTCAGTCGACGGGTTCGAAGTCCTCCACGCCGGCGCCGCAGTCGGGGCAGACCCAGTCGTCGGGCAGGTCCTCGAAGGCCGTTCCGGGCTCGACGCCCGCGTCGGGGTCGCCCTCTTCCGGATCGTAGATGTAGTCGCACAGAGTGCAGCGCCATTTCGCCATGGTGGCCTCCTGTTCGTCGCATTCGGCGGCGTCGCCAACGACACCGCGAGCACGGTACCACACTGCGCGCCCCTGGAAACGTTGCCTGCTCCAGCGCCAAGGCCAAGCGATTGCATCCCTCCTATACAGCCGCTGCCGGCGCTATCTAGCCGCCGATCGGCGCCTCGACCGGGTAGCCGCGCTGCTCCCAGTAGCCTTTGGCGAGCCTGTCAACGAGCTCGATGCGCGTCACCCACTTGACGCTCTTGTAGCCCATCTGCGCGGGCACGACGAGACGTAGCGTGCCGCCGTGATCGTCGGGCAGCGGCGCGCCGTCGAGCGTGTCGGCGAGCAAGACCTGCGGGTTCTTGACTTCGTCGATGCTCAGGTTGTCGAAGTACTCGCCGCCGCGCGCGTGGAAGTTGACGAACGTGGCCCCGGCGAGCGGCTTGGCCTGCTCGATCAAGGTCCACGGCTGCACGCCGCCCCAGGTGACGTTGTCGACCGTCCAGCCCTCGACGCAGTGGAAGTCGACGGTCTCGTCACCGCGTTTGAGCTTCTGCCATGCGGTCCAGTCGAGATGCAGCGGCTGCTCGACCATGCCGTCGACGTCGATCACCCACTGCTCCGGCGGGATGTGCGGTATCGACTCGACGTTGTTGAGCGGCCAGTGACGGAAGATGCCACCGCCACTGCCACTGGAGCCGCTGCCGCCACCGACCTCCTTGAAGAAGCCGATCACGGCGGCGAGGCCGGCGGCGAACGCGCCGCCCATGATCAGGAACCGCCGGCGGCTGTAGCGCGTGCGGTGCCGCGGTGTCGGCGATCCGCCCATCTCGGTCATCGTGTGCCCTGCTTTCGCTCGCGATGTGTCCAGACGAGTGTTCCCCGCGGCGGCATTTCGCCCACCAGTGTAGGTGACGGTTTGCTGGGCGCCGCTGGCGGCGGCCTGGTAGCGAGCGAACTGGCAGCGAGCGGCGCGGCGGCGGACCCTACTGCTTGAACCGGCTCAGCAGAACCTTGAACTGCGCCAGCGGTCCTGCCGACCAATCGGTGTGGTCGTTGGCCCAGCCTTCGAGATCCTTGAAGAGGGGGCTCGAGTTGGCGGTGCCGTGGCCGAGCACGTTGGCGTCGCTGATGTGGTACCTGGCCTGAAGCCAGGTGACGAGCGCGAGGCCGGCGTCGATCTGTTTCGTGCGCGCCATGATCTGTTGCTCTGCGGTGCTGCCGCCCTCCTGCACGAACTCGATGCCGATCGCGTAGCGATTCAGTCCGATCGTGTGCCGGCCCATCACGTCGAGCGGCAACAGCTGGTAGATCGTGCCGTCCTTGTCGATCACGAACTGCGAGACCACACCGGGGAGCTCGCCGCGATTGGCGGCGTTGCTCACGAACACCGCGCGCGCACCGGCGTACGTGCTGCCGGCCGTGTAGTGCAGCACGATCACCTTGGGATCGAGATGCCAGGTCGATACGCCGTAGTGGCGCCGCGAGTAGGCCGCCGTCTGCTGCTTGCGCTGGTCGCTGAAGGGGATCGGATCGTAGACGATCGGCGGCTCGCCGGCGACGTGGGTCGGGATCGCCGACGGCGAGGCGCTCGCGTGCGCCGTCGGCGACGGACTGCTTCTGGCGTGCGGGCTCGCGCTAGCATGCGGGTCGCCACTCGGACTGGCGCTCGGTTGCGATGCAGCAATCACCGACGGGCTCGCGGCAACCGTCGGCCGTGGCCCGGGGTGACCGCGGCCCGCGTGGACGATCCACGTCGTGACCAGCGCGGCGGCGAGCGCCACGACGACGAACACGAGCGCCGCGCGGCGTTGATGGTGGGCGCGGGCGCGCGCCTTGGCGCGCACCCGCGCCCGGCTCTCGTCATCCACGACTGACTCTCATCGAGACCTGACGACTTGCTTCCGCCGCCGGCTACTGGTTCTCGAGCAACTCATCCTCGTTGACGTCGCGCACGACGCGGGCCGGCACGCCGATCACGAGCTTGCGCGCCGGCACGTCGCGCGTGACCACGGCGCCGGCGGCGACGAACGCCTCTTCGCCGATCTCGATGCCGGGCAGCAGCAGGGCGCCGCCGCCGACGCGCGCGCCGCGATGAATGGTGGCGCCCCTCTCGAGCGCGTGGCGCTTCTCGGTGCGCCCCATGAAGTTGTCGTTGGTCGTCTGCACCGCGGGCGCGATGAAGACGTGATCCTCGATCGTCATGTGCGCCGTGATGTAGGCGTTCGACTGGATCTTGGTGAAGTCGCCGATCGTCGTGTCGTTCTCCACGCACGTGCCACGGCCGATGACGACGCGCTCGCCGAGCACGCAGCGCTCGCGCACGCTGGCGAGGTCGCCGATGATACACCCCGGACCGAGCTGCACACTGCGGTAGAGGATCGCGCCGGTGCAGACGACCGATCCGGCGCCAAGCCGCAGTGGCTGGAGCTCGCC
>PKYG01000032.1 GCA_003132585.1 Actinomycetota bacterium | reverse complement strand
GCTGCGGGAGCCGGCGACGGGCGAGCGACGAACGAGAGCTTGAACAATCGGCGCGTGCGGCGCGCTACGGCGCGCCGCACGCGCCTGACGCTCAAGGTGCAGGATGGTTGCGGCGAGCGCTGCACCTACTGTGCCGTGCGGCTCGCCCGCGGGCCGCTGTGGAACCTGCCGCTCGCCGACGCTGTGACCGCCGCTCGTGCGGGTCTGGCGAGCGGATGCGGCGAGGTCGTGCTCACCGGCGTGAACCTGGGAGCCTATCGTGCCGATGAGCACGACCTCGCCGCACTCGTCGGAGCACTGACGGCACTGGGCGACCTGGCACGCCTGCGGCTTTCGTCGATCGAGCCCGGCCACGTCACGGGGGCGTTGCTGACGGCGCTGGCCGACGAGCGCGTCGCCCGGCATCTGCACGTGCCGCTGCAGTCCGCCGACGATGGAGTGCTGGCGGCGATGCGGCGCCCGTATCGCTTCGCCGAGTACGGCGAGATGATCGCCGCCGTGCGACGGGCGCTGGGCGAGGTTATGATTTCGACCGACGTGATTGTTGGGTTTCCGGGTGAGAGCGAAGCGGCTTTCGCGCGCACGCTTGCTGCGATCGACGCCGCCGCCGGGCTGTTCGGCCGCGTGCACGTCTTCGCGTATTCGGCGCGGCCCGGAACCGAAGCGGCGGAATACGAGGCGTTGCCGAAACGTGTGGTCAAGGAACGCATGCGCGCGGCGCTCGCGGCCGCTGCGAGGAGCACCGACCGCGCGCGCTGGGCGGCACTCGGCAGTGCGGCTCAAGTGTTGCTGGAAGAACGCCGCGACGGGCTCTGGCGCGGGTATAGCTCGCAGTACGTGCGGTACTACCTGAGGGAGCGTCCGCGAGCGAACGTCGGCGCCGATGCGGTGCCCGGACGGCTCGTGGGTGCCGTCGCGGACGAGGTCTACAGGGACGGAGTTAAGGGGTGGATCGAATGAGCGAGTGCATCTTCTGCCGTATCGCCGCCGGCGAGATCCCCGCCGACATCGTCGCGAATGACGACGAGTTCATCGCTTTCCGCGACTTGCATCCGCTGGCGCCGACGCACGTGCTGGTAGTACCCAAGCGGCACCTGCGCTCGCTCGATGAGATCGAGGCTTTCGGCGACGCGGCGGCGGGGCGCATGCTGCGCTTCACCGCCGCCGCCGCCCGTTCGGCCGGCGTCGCCACGAGCGGTTATCGTGTGGTCAGCAACACAGGCCCTGACGCCGGGCAGGAGGTCGACCATCTGCACTGGCACATCATCGGCGGCGGTCCGTTGGGAGGCATGGTGTGAAAGAGCTCGGCACAATCGAGGCACGTATCAAGGACGACGCCGTCGCGGCGCTCAAGGCCGGCGACAAGCGTCTGCGCATGGCGCTGAACACGATCGTCGCCGAGCTGAAGAAGGCGCGCATCGACGGGATGAAGCAGCCCGTCGAGGCGGATGAACTCGCCGTGCTCAAGCGCGAGCGCAAGCGCCGCCACGAGGCGATCGAGCTGTTCGAGAAGGGTGGCCGCGCCGAGCTCGCCGAGCAGGCGCGCAACGAGGAGCGGCTGCTCGCCGACTACATGCCCGAGGAGCTTTCGGAGAGTGAGCTGCGGGCGCTCGTCGACGATGCCGTCGCCGCCTCCGGCGCGGCGTCGCCGCGGGAGATCGGCAAGGTGATGGCGCTGCTCATGCCCAAGGTCGCCGGCCGGGCGGACGGCAAGCTTGTCAGCGAGCTCGTGCGCTCGCGCCTCGGAGCCTGACCGTGGCCGCGTCTGTCAAGAGGGTCGTCGACCTCGAGGACAACGGCGTCGCATTGGTCCTCGCCGGCGAGCACGACGCACACCTGAAGATCCTCGAGCAGCGCCTCGACTGCGACCTGACGTTGCGCGGCAACGTGCTCACCTTCGAAGGCACGGCCGCCCCCGTGGCCAAGGCGGTGGCGGCCGTCCAGGAGCTGCTGACCGTGATCCGCTCCGGACGGCCGGTGAGTCCGGCGATGGTCGAGTCGCTGATGGACATCGCTGTCAGCGCCAACGGCAAGCCGTCCGAGGTCTACGGCGATGTCGTGTGGACGCACCGTGGTCGCCAGATCGGTCCGCGCACGGTGAACCAGAAGTGCTACGTCGATGCGATCCGCGCCAACACGATCACGTTCGGCATCGGCCCGGCAGGCACTGGCAAGACGTATCTGGCAACGGCGATGGCGGTCGGCGCCTTCTTCTCCAAGACCTTCGGGCGGATCATCCTGACGCGTCCCGCAGTCGAGGCGGGGGAGAGTCTCGGCTTCCTGCCCGGCACTATCTCCGAGAAGGTCGACCCGTACTTCCGCCCGCTGTTCGACGCCCTCTACGACATGATCGACGGTGAGAAGCTGGCGGCCTTGATCGAGAAGGGCGAGATCGAGATCGCACCCCTGGCGTTCATGCGCGGCCGCACGCTCAATGACTCGTTCATCATCCTCGACGAGGCGCAGAACACGTCGCCCGAGCAGATCAAGATGTTCCTCACGCGCCTCGGGTTCGGCTCCAAGATGGTCGTCACCGGCGATGTCACGCAGATCGACCTCCCGGCCGGTCGCCAATCCGGGCTGGTCACAGTGCCCGACGTCTTGACGAGCATCGACGACATCGCCTTCGTCCCGTTCGACAGTCGCGATGTCGTGCGTCACAAGCTCGTGCAGCGGATCGTCGCCGCCTACAAGAAGCACGGCGACCGCGTGGCGCAGGAGAAGTCGGAGTGAGCCACGCGCTGGACGTGCGCAACGACACGCGCTTCGCCGTCGACGGCGATGCCGTTGAGGCGTTCGTGCGCGCCGTGCTCAAAGCCGAGAGCGTGCGCGACGGGGAGCTCGGTGTGCGCTTCGTCGGCGAGCGCCGCATGCGCGCCATGAATCGCGAGTTCAGGGGCGAGGATGCGGTCACCGACGTGCTCGCCTTCCCGCTCGAGGACGACGCTGACCGGGTGCGCGGCGGCGGCGGAGCCGCCGCGCCGCCGCGCATGCTCGGCGATGTCGTCGTCTGCGTGCGCCGGGCCGAGCGGCAGGCGCGCGGCGCCGGCCTGCCGCTCGCCGTCGAGCTCGCCGTACTGCTCGCTCACGGTGTGCTCCACGTGCTCGGCTACGACCACGAGACCGACGCGCGAGCGATGGCCAAGCGCCAGGCCGAGATACTCGACGACGTCTCCTGGGAGGGTCTCGTTGGCGCGTCGCGGTAATCTGCTCAACAGCTTCAACTGGGCGTTCGAGGGGATCGTCAACGCGCTGCGCACGCAGCGCAACATGCAGATCCACCTTGTCGTCGCGATCCTCGTACTGGCGGGCAGTCTGTTCTACTCACTGACGCGGCTGGAGATCCTCGCGCTGCTCGTGGCGATCTCGTTCGTGCTGATCTCGGAGATGTTCAACACGGCTCTCGAACACGCGATCGACATCATCACCGACGAGCATGACCCGCGCGCCAAAGCAGCCAAAGACATCGCCGCCGGCGCCGTGCTGATCGCCACCGTCAACGCGCTGGCCGTCGCCTACCTCATCTTCTACGACAAGATCGCCGGCGCACCTTACTCGGTGCTGCAGAAGCTGCGCAACTCGCCGATCGACGTCACTGTCGTGGCGCTCGTCATCGTCGTGCTCGCGGCGATCTTCGCGAAGGCGTTGAGCGGCCGTGGCACGGCCTTTCGCGGCGGCCTGCCGTCGGTGCACGCCGCCGTCGCCTTCGCCGGCTGGGTCGCGCTCACGTTCATCGGCACCCAGACCCAGTACGCACTGCCGATCTCGGCGATCTCAATCGTAATGGCCGTCCTCGTAGCCCAGAGTCGCGTGCAGGCCAACATCCACTCGACGATCGAGGTGGCGCTGGGGGCGGCGCTCGGCGTCGTGCTCACCCTCATAATCTTCCGGCTATGGTATCCGCTCTAGGCCGCGAGCCGAGCGCCGCCGAGCGCGACCTCTGGCGCCAGGCCAAAGCGGTCGCGGCGCGCGCCCACGCTCCGTACTCAGGCTTTCGCGTCGGCGCGGTCGTGCGTGACGCCGGCGGCGGAGGCCACTCCGGCGTCAACGTCGAGAGCGCGTCATCGCCTGCCGGCGTGTGCGCCGAGCGCGTCGCGCTCGGCGCCGCCGTCACCGCCGGGCAACGCGAGCTGACGGCGGTCGCCGTGGCCACCGCCGACGAGCGTGACGCGCTGCCCTGCGGGGTGTGCCTCCAGGCGCTGGCGGAGTTCGGCGACCTCGATGTCATCGCGAGGATCGGCGGCGAGGTCCGCGTGCTCCGCTTGCGCGAGCTGCTCACCGCGCCGTTCTCGCGATGAATCGACCGCCCGTCAGCGACGCCGCATCGGCGTTCCGCTCCGGCTTTGTCGCCGTTCTCGGGCGGCCGAACGTCGGCAAGTCGACGCTCGTCAACAGGCTTGTCGGCCGCAAGGTCAGCATCACCTCCGATCATCCACAGACGACGAGACGCCGCATCAGCGGCGTCGTCACACGCGAGCATGACCAGATCGTGCTGCTCGACCTGCCCGGGTTTCAGAAGCCGTTCGACTCGCTGACGCGACGCATGCAGACGACGGTGAACGAGACGTTGACCGAGGTCGACGCGGCGCTGCTGATGCTGAACGCGGCGGAGCCCTTCGGCGGTGGCGACCGCTTTATCGCTGCCGCGGTCGCTGCCGCCCAGGTGCCGGCGGTGGTCGCCCTGAACAAGGTCGATCTCGTCTCGCGGCGGAGTCTCGCCGAGCGCCTCGACGAGGCCCGGGCGCTCGTGCCCGACACGCCGCTCTTCGCCGTCAGCGCGCTGAAGGGCGACGGTCTGCCGGACCTGCTCGCGCGGCTCGCCGAGGCGATGCCGGTGGGCCCGGTGTACTTTCCCGACGGCCAGACCTCGGACCAGCCGCTGGAGGCGATCGTCGGCGAGCTGGTACGCGAGCAGGCGCTGCGCGTGACCCGCGAGGAGGTACCGCACGCGATCGCGGTCGAGGTCGAGTCGATCACCGAGCGGAGCGACCGCGAGCTGATCGAGATCGAGGCGAGCGTGATCGTCGAGTCGGACTCGCAGAAGGCGATCGTCGTCGGCAAGGCCGGAGCCGTCGTCAAGGAGATCGGCAGCGCCGCCCGGCGCGAGATCGAGCGCCTGCTCGGTGTACACGTGTTCATCGCCTTGCGGGTCAAGGTGCGCAAGCGCTGGCGGCGCGACGAAAGCTACATCGATCGCATGCTTTGATATACTCGCGGCAGGAGCCGACCTGCCGAACCGCCCCGCGAGCGACGAGAGGAATCCGCTTGCACGCTGAAGAACTCGCCAAGACGATCGACCACACTCTGTTGCGTCCCGACACGACCGCTAAGGATGTCGAGAGGCTGTGCAATGAAGCGGCCAAGTACCACTTCGCCGCAGCCTGCATCTTCCCGCACTTCGTGCCGCTGGCGAGCAGTATCCTCAAGTCGTGCGACGTCAAGGTCTGCACCGTGATCTCCTTCCCGTTCGGCGCCGACGCGGCGCGCACCAAGGTGGTCGCCGCGGTGGACGCCGTCGGCGCCGGCGCTGACGAGATAGATGTGGTCATGAACGTGCCGGCGATGGTCTCGGGAGACTTCGGGTATGTGCGCAACGAGCTGCTCAGCGTCGTGCGTGGCGTACGCATGAAGTCGGTCAACTCCGGCAAGGGTCACACGATCGTCAAGGTCGTGATCGAGACGTGCTACCTGACCAACAAGATGAAGCGGCTGGCCTGCAAGATCATCGAGCAGACAGGCGCCGATTTCGTCAAGACGTCCACCGGCTTCGGCCCGCGCGGGGCGACGACACAAGATGTCGAGCTGCTGCGCGACTGCCTCGACGAGCACATGGGCGTGAAGGCGTCGGGTGGCATCCGCACGTTCCGCGACGTCGAGCTGATGATCAACGCCGGGGCCGCGCGCATCGGCACGAGCGCCGGCCCGGAGATCATGCGCGAGTTCATGGGCGTAGGAGAGAGCAAGGCGGTCTAGCAATCGAAGCGCCGGTCTAGCCATCGCAGCGCCGGAGCTCATCGCGAGCGTGAGGTTCGCCGCCGACGGGCGCACTCCCTGTGTGGTGCAGGACGCCCGCAGCGGCGAGGTCGTCACGCTCGCCTACGTTAACGACGTCGCGCTCGCCAAGACGTCTGGCCCGTGGCGCAGGGCATACGTGTAGCACCCAAGTCCGAAGAGGCGAAGCGCCTCGCATTGGCGCATAGCGTCGTTCCCGTGACGCACACCTTGATCTCCGATTACGAGACCCCCGTTACGGCGTTTCTCAAACTGGGCGCGCCGCCGCGGTCGCGTCGGCGGTACTCGTCGGAGAGGCGCTTGTGCGCGCCGGTGGCGACCCGTCGATCGCGGCGCGCATTACCGTATTCACTAGCGCGGCAGACCGAGAGATCGGTCCCCGCTGGGCGGCGCCATCGAGTGCCGATCAGCGCAGTGTGACGTAGGCGATGAGCCCGGGAGGTATCGGCAACCAGAAGTTGATCAGGCGATAGGTGAGGACTACGGCGACGGCCGTGGCCGAGGGCACACCGAAGCCCACGAACATAGCGATCATCAGGCCTTCGATGGCGCCGAGGCCGCCGGGCGTCGGCGCCAGCGTGCCGACGGAGTAGGCGACGACGTAGCCGATCGCCAGTGACTCGAACGAGATGCTGTAGTGGAACGCCCAGAACGTGACGTAGAGGCAAAGGAGGTCGAGGAGCCAGAAGAAGCATGCGTAGCCGAACGTCGTTCGGAAGGCGTTGTGGTGTGAAGTCATGCGGCGCATGCCGGTGAAGAGGTTGTCGAGCCAGCCGTCAATGTTGTCCTGGTGGATGAGCTCGCGCCGCATCATCCTGTTGACGATGCGCGCGACCGCGGCGACGCGACGGCGCATCTTGATGCGGTGGTTGTAGAGGTAGACACCGTAAGCGGTGAGCCAGAGGATCGCGAGAATGATGACCGTCGCCGTCGCGTACGCCCACGGCGAGCGGTCGCCGAGGGCGACGAGGTAGATCATCGCGACGAAGAACAGGCTCCAGAGCACCGCGTAGTTGAAGAAGTTCTGGGCGGCGATGGCGACGAAGACGAGGCCGTGGGGCACGTTCTTGCGGCGCAGGGCGTTGTAGGAGACGACCCACCCGCCGGCGCCCCCGGCCGAGAAGATGTGGCTCACCGACAGGCCAGCGAGGGTGATGCGCATCACCTCGCCCAGACGCAGACGGATGTCGAGCACATGCAGCACGTAGCGGAACAGATTCGCGTAGCCGATCAGCGCGCAGACCTCGAAGAGGATCGCAATGGCGAAGAGGCCGATGTTGGCCCTGGAGATGAGGTCGAGTGTGCCTCTGGCGTTGACGAGCCGGGGAAGCAGGAGGTAGAGAACGGCGACAATGACGAGGAAGAAGATGATTCTCCGCAGTGCCTTGATCGGATCCCTCCCACATGCACCGGCGTTGGCCGCAGGCCACGCAGGATATCACACGCTCGCCGGAGCGGCGGCGATCGCCGCTGCCGACGCTGTCGGGTAGCTTCTGGTCGTTGCGCTGTTTGTTTCGGCGGCTACCGGGACTTCTCAGACGGGGAACATCCCGCGGCCGACGCCGGTGTGCACCTTGGCGCAGTAGTTCTCACTGTCATAGAGGTTCGCGACGTCGACGGTCTTCTTGCCCGCGACGACCTTGTCGAGCGAGCAGACCGCATAGGTGCCGTTCTGTACGGCGACCATGTTGCCGGTCTGACCGGCGGCGCACTGATCCATCGCCATCAGCCCGAAGGTCGAGGCGACCATGCGGTCGAGCGTGTCCGGCGGTCCCGACCGCATCACGTAGCCGAGCTGCTGGTACATGATGTTGATCTTCGTGCGCCGCTTGATCTCGGCGGCGATCTGTTGGCCGATGCCGCCGAGCTTCTTGTGACCGTAGGCGTCGGCGTCACCGGATTCGACGATCTCGCCGCCGAGCATCTGCGCGCCCTCTGAGACGGTGACCATCGCGTAGTGCGAAGGGTTGCGCTCGCGGTCGGCGGCGAGCAACTCGGCGAGGTGGGCGATATCGAACGGCACCTCGGCGATGAGGATGCGGTCGACCGCCGCCAGATAGCCTGAGTAGAACGAGGTCGCGCCGGAGTTGCGCCCGAAGAGCTCGATCACAC
Organism: Actinomycetota bacterium; assembly: GCA_003132585.1. GTDB lineage: Bacteria > Actinomycetota > Thermoleophilia > UBA2241 > UBA2241 > PALSA-647. The sequence goes on along the minus strand of PKYG01000032.1, from coordinate 8,004 downwards.
CGATGCGCTCGTGGGAGCCGAGTGGCGTACGCAGAGCCACGAGCGCATCGACCGAGCGCGTGACGGCAGTCGAGAAGCCGATGCAGTAGTCGGTGCCGAAGACGTCGTTGTCCATCGTCTTGGGGATACCGCAAACCTTGAAACCCTCGCGGTGCAGGCGGTTGGCGAAGCTGAGCGTGTCGTCGCCGCCGATCGCGATCAGCGCGTCGAGGCCGAGTGCCGCGAGCACGCGCAGTGCGTGCTTCGTGCAGTCGATCCTGCCGCCGGCGGCGGACTGCTGGTCAGCGGTGTTCACATAGGCCGGCACGTCGTCGGGCTTGACGTTGCTCGGATTCGTGCGCGAGCTGTGCAGCAAGGTGCCGCCGGTGCGGTCGAACGTGCGCACGACGTTGCGCGACAGCGGCCACGTCCATTGTGCCACGGAGGCGGGATCGTCGGGGTCGATCGTGAGCACGCTCATCCAGCCGCGGCGCAGACCGACGACCTCGATGCTGTAATCGAGGCCGCGCATCACGGCGGCCTTGATCGCCACGTTCAGACCGGGGACGTCGCCGCCGCCGGTCAGGATCCCGATGCGTTTGACTGCCGTCATCGTGAGGATCGCCTCCCACTATCGTTCGTTCCGAGGACTTCGTCTTCGATCTCCATCCGCCGCGTCCAGGCGTACATCAGCGAGCCCGGTATCGAGGCGGGGAAGAACACGATCAGCGCCATCCAGTACCAGCGGCGGGCGCGGAGCGTCACATACGTACCGTAGACCCAGCAGACGATCCAGCCCGGCCCGAACGAGAACACGAGCATCCACGGGACGACGACGGGCAGACCGACGTTGAAGATGCGCGCGAGGGCGAAGATCAGGAAGAGCACCAGTGTGATCGCGCTGACGATGAAGAGCACGGAGATCTGCTTGACCTCCGCCTTGCGCGCTGATTCGACGACGGGGTCGGCGAGCTCACGCTCGCGTGCCTGGCGCTCCTCGACGCGCTGGCGATAGGTCTGCTTTTGCTGTCGGCCGGCCATTGGCTCCCCGCGGAGTGTTGGACTGGTTGGCGAGCGGGCATGATTCTCGACGATGGATAGCGGAAAGACAAGCGCACCCCGCAGCTCGCCACGTCTCTACGACGCGCTCATGTGGGGCTTCGAGCGCGCCGCGATCGGCGGCTGGCGCCGACGTCTCGCGCGGCGCGCCTACGGCCGCGTGCTCGAGGTCGGTGCCGGCACGGGCGGCCAATTCAAGTGGTACCCGGCGGGAGTGCAGGTCGTGGCTGTGGAACCGGATGCGGCGATGGCGGCCCGGGCGCGCTTGCGCGCCGCCGCCGCCATCGCCGACATCTCCGTCGTCGAGGCGGCTGCCGAGTCGCTGCCCTTCGTTGACGGCGAGTTCGACTCGGCGGCGGTCTCGTTCACCTGGTGTATGGTCGCCGATCTGGAGCGAGCGAGCGAGGAGTTGCGCCGCGTGCTCAAGCCCGACGCGCTGCTCGTGATGGTCGAGCACGTGCACCTGCACTGGCAGCCGGGGCGCTGGTTGCAGAGCCGAGCGGCGCCGTATTGGGCCGCGGTCGCCGGCGGCTGCCGCCTCGACCGCGACACCGTCGGCGTCATCCGCGCGGCAGGCTTCGAGGTGCTTGAAACGCGCTCGCATGTGCTCGGCTGGGTCGTCGAAATGGTGGCTCGCAGGCGGCTTGGGTTGCCGAGCGCACGATAATCCGTTAGACTGCCGCCCCAGAGTCACAATCTTGGCGCTCCGCCTCTGCGTTTCCCCCTCCTTCCCACACGCTTCTGGCATACGTGCGTGCCGGGTGGATTGAGGCAGTCTTCAGCGAGCGCGGCCCGGTCCGCAGGCACAGGTTCGACCGCTGTCTGCGAGACGAACGTCGTCGAAAGGACGCCGTGACACGATGCAAGCGCGCACTGACGCTGATCGCCCTCACCATCCTCGCCTCGACCACGCTGTTCATCGCTGCGGCTGCTGAGTCGCAGGCGGCGACGCTGGCAGCCCAGCTGCGCACCAGTCGCCGCGATCTCGACCTGGCCAGGGATGCGCTTGCGCACGCGCAGGCCGTCCCGGTGCTCATCCCGGCGCTGCCGGGTTCACACTCGCCGGCAGGCGCCGCGCACCGGTTCGCCGTCCATCTCGCCAAGCTGCGCGTGCAGCGCCTCGCGACTCGCGTTGCGCATCTCGAGGCGCTGCAGCGAAAGACCGCCCGGGCGACCTTGCTGCAGAGGTGCGCGGCGACGGGCGACTGGCGCCCGATCGTCGCCGTCGCCGCGCAACAGAACCGCATCAGCGCCGCCGGCCTCTACCGGATGATGCAGCTCGAGTCCGGCGGCCGCCTCTACGCCGCCGGCGGCGGTGGCGCATACCTCGGCCTGTACCAGTACAGTCCGTCGACGTGGCGCGGCAACTGGAACCCGTGGCGCGACCGGAGCATCTACGACGGGGTCGCGCAGATCTGGGCGACCGCCACCGCGATCCACAGAGGATACGGTCCCCACATGTGGCCGAACACGTTTCCTGCGGCGTTCTGACGCGGAGATGGCCGGCTCGAGCGAGCGAAGCCCCTTCGCCGCTCAGCCATCTGGTCGGAACGCCCGGAACTGAGTAGCATATGGGCCGGCGGTGCGGATGCACCGCCGGCCCATTCTCCTCGTGGGCTCTACTCTCGTGCCGAAGTGGCGGAACTGGCAGACGCGCCGGACTCAAAATCCGGTCCCGTTCACGCGGGGTGAGGGTTCGATTCCCTCCTTCGGCACCACGACTTCGCTGCCCAGAATGGTCACTTCTCGCGGCGATCCAAGTAAACGGTGGGGCGCTGCAATCGCCCACCAGTAACCACGGACTAGTCGTGCGCTGTCGCCGCGGGCTGGCTCAGTAGCCAAAGCCAGATGCGGTCGAGCGGCGGGGGCCAGCCGACCAAGCCTTCCATCGAGAGCATGACGAGCGCGGCGGCGGGGATGTCGGCGAGCCTCTCGTAGGCGAGGTGGCGCGGCAACCATTGCGGGTGGAACTTGCGGTTGAACTCGTGCAGCCGCTCCATTTGGATGTGGCGGTCGAAGTAGCGCACGGTGAAGCGCGCCAGGCGCAGCGAGGCGCGCAGGTCCTCCTCCGAGCGCAGAAGCTCTCCGAATGCGGCGAAGTTCAGCGAGACGCGCTCGATGCCTTGCGCTTCGGCCCACGCAAACGTCTCGACCATCAGGTATTCCATGAATCCGTTCGGCGTGTCCGGTCGCCGGCGTGGCGTCGACAGCGACAGATCGGCGGTCACGGGTACGGGTACGAAGTGTGCGAATCCCGCGATCCGCCCGCTGCCGTCATGGCCGAGCATGAACCAGGCGTCGCCGTGCTCGGGGTCGGCCATATCGTCCATGGTCATCGAGAAGCCGCGCTCGGGCCGACCGCCGCGCCACTGCTCGGACACTTCGTCGATATGGCGCCACTCGTCCGGCGACAAGTCGCGCGCGCGCACTGGCCGCGTGGAGAAGCCGGCGCGCTCGAGGCGGTGCACAGACTGGCGCACCTTGCGGATCGCGCGCCCTTCGAGCGAGAACTGTGCCGGGTACACGATCGCCTCGTCGCCGATGTAGAGCGTCCGCAGGCCGATGCGCCGCCAGGCGTCGATGTTGTGTTCGGCGACGCCCATCGCGACGACGCGCCACGAGTTGACGCGGCAGTGATAGACGAACTCGCCAAGGAGCTCGTCGAAGTCGGCGGGGTCACCGAGCGGATCGCACGAGACAAGCGCGATGCCGTTCACCGCCCGGTAGGAGAGCATCGCGCTGCGCCGCGTGTTGAAGAAGTACGCTTTGTCGCGGCGCAGCGCGAAGTATGCCACCGTGTCGCCGGCCGCCGCGGCGACCATGCGGCGCGCGTCGGCGCGGTCGGCGGGATCGCGATTCACGCCGCTGCCGGCCGACCGGAACGCGAGGTACACGACGACCAGAGCGAGCGCCGTCGTGGCCGTCGCCAGCGTGATCGCAAGATCGGCCGAGAAACGTGTCGGCGGCGATTGCGTGTCGAAGCCGATGAGGCCGCCGGTCACCTCGAGCAGCGCCGTGCCGAATCCAGCGTGTGCGTGAGCGATGGTGGCGTGGACGTAGATCGCCCCGAGACCGTAGCCGTAGATCGCCGCCACCGACAGGGCCGCGGTCTGCAACGCCTGGCGTGGCCCGGCGGGGTCGGCGATCGCGTAGAACTCGCGTCGCCACGCCCAGAAGGCGATCAGCACGGCAATCTGGAACGCCATCTCCTCGTCCGGCCCCTTGAACAAGCCGAAGACGACCGCCACGAGCAGCAGGCCGACGGCCAGGCGCCAGGCGCGCCGCTGGCGGCGCGCCAATCCGAGCGCAAGCAGCAACAGGCCGACACAGGTCGCCAGCACGATGCCGCGAGCAACGCTCTGCCCCGCCGGGTCGAGCAGTCGCTGGGCCAGCGCCAGGCGTCCGGGCCAGGGCGGGGTGAGCGCCGAGGCGAGCGTCACGAGAGCGGAGAGACTGGCGATCAGGGCGGCGACCCGCGCCGCGTTCTGCGCACGCCAGCTTGGCTTACTGCCGTTCACGGGCGGCGGGTCCACGTCAACCCGTGGCCGCCGCCCGCTTCTGGGCCTTCTTGCGCTCTTCGGCGCTGAGGATGTGCTTGCGCACGCGGATCGACGTCGGTGTGATTTCGACGAGCTCGTCGTCGGCGATCCATTCGAGGGCGGTCTCGAGCGCCAGGTCGCGCGGGACTTTGAGGCCGGCGTCGATGTCCTTGGTCGAGGAGCGGTAATTGCCCATTTGCTTCTTCTTGGTCGGATTGCAGAGCATGTCGCTGGCGCGCGAATTCTCGCCGACGATCATACCTTCGTAGACCCTGTCCATCGGTGAGATGAAGAGCACGGCGCGATTCTGCAGAGTCTCGAGCGAGTACGATGCCGCTTCGCCGGCCGACTGGCTGACGAGCGAGCCGCGGTCGCGGCCGGGCAGCTTGCCGCGCCAGCGGCCGTAGCTGACGAAGCGCGACGACATCACGCCCAGGCCGCGCGTCTCGGTGAGGAAGTCCGACCGGTAGCCGATCAGCCCCCGCGTCGGGATCTCGAACTCCAAGCGGACGATGCCCGTGCCGGTCGCGTGCACGGAGGTGATCTCGGCTTTGCGTAGCGACAGTGCCGAGATCACGGTGCCTTGGTACTCCTCGGGCACGTCGACGACGAGTTGCTCGATCGGCTCGAGCACCTTGCCCTGTGCATCGCGGTGGGTGATCACTTCGGGCTTCGATACGCAGAGCTCCATGCGCTCGCGGCGCATCTCCTCGATGAGGATCGCGAGGTGCAGTTCGCCGCGGCCGGAAACCTTGACGCCGTCCGGCCGGTCCAGGTCCTCCATGCGCAGGGCGACGTTCACTCGTAGCTCACGCGCGAGACGGTCCTTGATCTGGCGCAGTGTGACGGCACGGCCGTCGTCGCCGGCGAACGGGCCGTTGTTGACGAGGAAAAACATCGACACGGTCGGCTCCTCGATCTCGAGCGGCGGCAGCGCCGCGTCCTCGAGATCGGGCGCCGCGAGCGTGTCGCCGATCGCGATCTCGGAGGGGCCGGCGAGCCAGACGATGTCGCCGGCGGCGACCTCCGTGACTTCGGCGCGCTCGAGGCCCCTGGTGACCCAGAGATGGCTCGAGCGCGCCGGCTCTTCGTCTGTGACCTGCCACTCGCCTAGTTCCCTGTCCGTCCATGCCGTCGTCGTACGTCGCAGAGCATCGCCGGCGTGATGCGTGCCTTCGAGCACCCGGCCGCACCCTATGCGACCGATGTAGTCGCTCCACGCCAGCGTGCTCACCTGCATGCGGAAGGGGGCGTCGAGGTCGACTTCGGGTGGTGGGACCGCGCTCACGATCGTCTCGAAGAGGTCGCGCATGCCGGCGGCGGCGAGCTCCGCCCGCAGCGACGGCGAGAGGTCGCCGCCGCCGTGCCGCTCGCGCTCATGCTCTTCGCGCTTGTACTCCTCGAGATTGGCGACGATCCAGCCTTCGAGGCCGGAGCCGTAGAGTACCGGGAAGTCGAGCTGCTCGTCGCTTGCACCGAGCTCGACGAACAGGTCGAACGTCTCGTTGAGCGCGCCGGACGGGTCGGCGTTGGGCCGATCGGCTTTGTTGACGATCACGATCGGCCGCAAGCCGAGCCGCAGGGCACGCATCAGCACGTACCGCGTCTGGGGCATGGGCCCTTCGTTGGCGTCGACGAGCAGCAACACCGAATCGACCATGCTGAGCACACGCTCCACTTCGCCGGAGAAATCGGCGTGCCCGGGCGTGTCGACGATGTTGATCAGGTAGCCTTGCCAATCGACGGTGCAGTGCTTGGAGCGGATCGTGATGCCGCGCTCGCGCTCGAGATCGTTGCTGTCGAGCACACGTTCCTCGACCACGGCGTTGTCGCGAAAGACGCTCGTGGCGCGGAAGATCGCGTCGATCAGCGTCGTCTTGCCGTGATCGATGTGGGCGATGATCGCCAGGTTGCGCGTCTTGTCGGCAGCGTGCGTGGTGATCGCGAGCCTCTCAGGATGGGAACCGGGAACGGCGGCCAAGACCGCTCCATCCAGTCTACACGCGATCCGACGGCGTGGTATCGGCAGGGCGCACGACGACGGTCGTCCGCAGGTGGAAACGAGTCGCCGTCGCGATGAAGTTCGGTCACGGCGTTGCCCACCGGATCGGCCATGCCGCGAAGCATATTCCGGCGTTGGCGCGTCTTCTTGTAGAGTGCCGGAGGCGACGGAGGTCCGCGGATGCACCAGCGAGTCGCAGGCGACGAAGTCGGAAGAGCACGCAAGTGGGACGAGATCGAGGCGGGGCTTACCCGCCGCCAGTTCGTGATCGGCGCCGGCGGCGTCGCCGGCGCCGCGCTCCTCGGCGGCGGCCTGGCGATCCGCTATCTGCCGCTGCGCGACTGGTACTACCGGTCCACCGGGCGCTACGGCAAGGCTGGAGCCATACCACCGCCGTCGGGCGCGACGGTCTTCTACGAGCGTCTGCCCTCGCGCGTCCTCGGCTTCGACGTTGAGTACGGCATCGCGCTGCCGCCGGGTGCCCGGCGCGGCGAGCCGCTGCCGGTCTGCTTCTGTCTGCCTGGTCGCGGCAGCTCGGCGCGCGCCGTGCTCGGGCCCAGCCTCTACATATCGGACTTCGTTGGGCAGGCGGTGAGGGAGCACGGTACGGTGCCGTTCGCGCTCGCGGCGATCGACGGCGGCGAATCGTACTGGCACCGCCGGGCGACCGGTGAGGATCGGATGAAGATGCTCCTGGACGAGTTCGTGCCGCTCTGTGCAGAGAGGTACCGGCTCGGGGTCGGGAACCGCAGACGAGCGATCATGGGTTGGTCGATGGGCGGATACGGCGCCCTGCGGGCGGCCGAGCTCGCACCGGCTACGTTCGTCGCCGTCGCTGCCGCCAGCCCTGCGCTGTGGACGTCGTATGCGGCGATGGCGGGGAGCGCCGGCGACGCGTTCGACAGCGCTGCCGACTACGCCGCGAACGATGTGTTCGCGGCCGTGGATCGCCTCGTGAGCGTGAAAGTGCGCATAGACTGTGGCACGGCTGATCCGTTCTGCGCCGCCGATCGAGCGTTTGTGGCCGCACTGGCGAACCCGCCGACCGGCGGGTTCTCAGCCGGCGGCCACAACGCCGACTTCTGGCGCCGCGTCGCCCCGGACCAGGTCGACTTCATCGGTCGGACGCTGGGTGCGGGGTCCCACACGAGCGAAGGGAGCGAGAAGGCATGAGCGTCAGCGACCACGTGATCGTCGTTGGCGGCGGCGTTGTTGGAGCCTGCGCCGCCTACTACCTTGCGTGCCAAGGGCGTCCGGTCACGGTGCTCGAGCGTGACCAGGTCTGCGCGATCGGCGGTGGCACCTATGCCAACGCCGGCTTGCTCACGCCTGGCGAAGTCTTTCCACTCGCTTCGCCCGACGCGCTCGGCAAGGGCATGAAGTGGCTGTTCGACGCCACCAGCCCCTTCTACATCGCGCCGCGTC
>PKYG01000081.1:6658-7548 GCA_003132585.1 Actinomycetota bacterium | reverse complement strand
CACAAGATCCCCGAGACGATCGTTTCGCGCTGCCAGCGCTTCGACTTCCACCGGCCGCTCGCGGCGGAGATCGTCGCCGTTCTGGCGCGCATCGCCGAGGGCGAGGGGATCGCGATCGACGAGCCCGCGCTCTTTGAGATCGCGCGTCACGCCGAGGGCAGCTTCCGTGACGCGATCGGTACGCTCGACAAGCTCGCCACCTTCAGCGACGACCACATCACCGCGAGCAATGTGCTCGAGGTACTCGGCATCATCCCGATCGAGCTGCTCTTCGAGGTCGTCGACTACGTCATCGAGCGCGACGCGGCACGCGCGCTGCTCTTCGTGCAGCGCCGCGCCGAAGAGGGCACCAACTACAGCCAGTTCATCCGCGACCTCCTCCGCCACCTGCGGCAGCTCTTCCTGCTGCAACATATCGAGGAGGTCGCCGACGACCCCGCGATGCTGCGCACGCTCAGCCAGAACGTCGGCCTCGACGACCAGCACCTCGAGCAGCTCCACGCGCAGGCCAATCAGATCGGCCCGCACGAGCTCCTGCGCTTCATCGAGGCTCTCGGCGCGGCCCAATCCGAGATCCGCGCCGGCCTCGACGGCCGTCTGCAGCTCGAGCTCGCACTCGTGCGCATGACGCAGCCGCAACTCGATCACACCCCGGCCGCTCTCGAGGAGCGCCTGCGGCGCCTCGAGAGCGGCGGCGGCGGGGCCGGCGCGGCAAACACGCCGCGCAGCGGCGCCGGCCGCGCCGCGCCGTCGGCTGCGGGTGTCGCGCCGTCGATTGCGGGCGTCGCACCGGCCGGCAGCGGGCCCGTGGCTGCGGGCGCTCCGGGCAAAGAGGCCAGCGGCGCGGCCGAGGGCCGGCCGGCCGCCGCCCTCGACGCGACGGAGCCAGC
>PKYG01000081.1:0-6555 GCA_003132585.1 Actinomycetota bacterium | reverse complement strand
ACAAAGCCGCCGAGGCGGGCAACGAAGCGTTGCTCGCGGCAGCGATCGCCGAGGTCGTCGGGCACCGGCTCGCGGTAGGCTTCGAGGCCGCCGTGGAGGCTCCGGCGGCTTCTGCCGCACCGCAAGAGTCGCTCAGTTTCGCCGAGAAGATCGCCCTGGTGACCAAGGAGTTCGACGCCAAGGTGCTTCCCGAGGAGAAGTGACGCAGCCCATGGACGAGCAGCACGAGAGGGGTCGTCGATGAACCCGCAGTACCAGAAGATGCTGAAGCAGGTCCAGCAGATGCAGCAGAAGATGGCCGAGGCGCAGGAACAGCTCGCCGACGAGACCGTGGAGGCGAGCGCCGGCGGCGGCATGGTCACCGTCGTCGTCAGCGGTAGCCTCGAGATCCAGGAGGTGCGCATCGACCCCCAGGCGGTCGACGCGGACGATGTCGAGATGTTGCAGGACATGGTCGTCGCGGCCACCAACGAAGCCTTGCGGGCCGCCCAAGACCTTGCCTCCAAGAAGCTCGGCGGCATCACCGGCGGCATGGACCTGCCCAACATCCCGGGTCTCCTGTAGCCGAAGCTGACGACTTGATACACCAGCCTCGGTCGGGTACCATGGATAGCGGAGTGTAATACTCCGCTTTTGGCGACGCCATCGCGTTGCTGAGGTGGTCGGCGAACGGTTAGAATGTGTGCTTGCCCCCTGCCGCCGTTGCGCTGCTACGGGCGCGAGACGTACCACCAAGACCCCGAGCCGTCGTCATGCGGCGCAAGGAGCAGAGAAGTGTACTCACCGGCTGTCGAGCGTTTGATCACGGAGCTCGCCAAGCTACCAGGCATCGGCCCGCGCACCGCGCAACGCCTTGCGTTCCACATGCTGAGGCTCAGACCCGACGAGATCCTGCCGCTCGCGGCGGCGATCGTCGAGGTCAAGGAGAAGATCGGGTTCTGCGCGCGCTGCTTCAACCTCGCCGAAGGCGAGCTGTGCACCATCTGCAGCGACACGCGTCGCGACCCGTCGGTGATCTGCGTCGTCGAGCAGCCGGCAGATATCGTCCCGATCGAGCGCACGCGCGAGTTTCACGGCCTGTACCACGTGCTCGGCGGCGCGCTCTCGCCGCTCGACGGCGTCGACCCCGGCGATCTGCGCATCGCCGAGCTCGTGCAGAGAGCCGAAACGGGGATAACGGAGGTCATCCTGGCGACCAACCCCACGATGACCGGCGAGGCGACGGCGATGTACATCGCCGACCTGCTGCCCGAGCGCGTGCGCGTCTCGCGCCTGGCGAGCGGGTTGCCGGTCGGCGGCGATCTCGAATACGCCGACGAGCTCACGCTCGGTCGAGCGCTCAGCGGCCGGCGCGACGCGCGTCGCCCGCACGAGGCCTGACCGCGATGGCGACCACTGCAAAGAGGAGATGACTATGCAAGCGCTCACCGAGATCCGCTGGCACGGCAGGGGCGGCCAGGGCGCGGTCACGGCGGCCAAGATGGTCGCCGAAGTAGCGCTCGGTCAGAAGAAGTACTTCCAGGCCTTCCCCGAATACGGCCCCGAGAGATCCGGAGCGCCGATCGTCGCCTTCACGCGGATCAGTGACGAGCCGATCCAGATCTACTGCGGCATCGAGAACCCGCAGATCGTCGTCGTGCTCGACCCGACGCTACTGAGCATCGTCGACGTCACCAAAGGCGCGCCTGAAGACGCGATCGTGCTCGTCAACTCCGACCTGCCGCCGGCGAAGCTGAGAGCGAAGTACCACATCGAGGGCCACCGCCTCTTCTCGATCGCCGCCACGCGCATCGCCACCGAGACGATCGGCCGGCCAATACCGAACACACCGATGGTCGGCGCGCTGACCCGCATCGCCGGCCTGTTCCCGCTCGCGAGCGTGGTCGACTTCCTGCGCGCGGACTTCGGCAAGAAGTTCCCGCCCAAGGTGGTCGAAGGCAACATCGAGGCGATCACGCGCTCCTATGAGGAGGTCCAGGGCGAATGACAGTCGAGAAGAAGACCGGCGCCAAGCAGCCGGCACCCCCCCGCAAGCCGCGCGCCAAGAGGTTGCCCAAGGCCAAGTGGGACGTCAGTGACATCGACTCGTGGGGTGGTAGCCGGCATGAACTCGGAGCGACGATCCCCGAGGCGGGCAATTCGATCTACAACGAGACCGGCGGCTGGCGTGCCGACGTGCCGGTCATCGACAGCGAGAAGTGCGACGGGTGCATGCTGTGCTACTTCTATTGCCCGGATGCCTCGATCATCATCGAGGAGGGCAAGGCGGTCGGCGTCGACCTTGCGCACTGCAAGGGTTGCGGCATCTGCGCCAAGGAGTGCCCGACCGCCGCGATCGTCATGAAACTCGAAGAGAAGGAGTAGCGAGGTGACCACCGAGCAAGCCACTATCCTTGCCGTCACCGGCAACGAGGCGGTCGCCGAGGCCATGCGTCAGGTCAACCCCGACGTGGTCGCCGCCTACCCGATCACACCGCAAACAGAGATCGTGCAGATCTACGCGCAGTTCGTCGCCGACGGCAAGGTCGACACGGAGTTCATCACGGCCGAGTCCGAGCACTCGGCGATGAGCGCCGCCATCGGCTCCGCCGCGGCCGGCGCGCGCACGATGACGGCCACCAGCTCGCAGGGCTTCGCGCTCATGTGGGAGCTGCTGTTCGTCGCCGCCTCCTACCGGCTGCCGATCGTCATGGCCAACGTCAACCGCGCCCTGTCGGGCCCGATCAACATCCACTGCGATCATTCCGACTCGATGGGCGGCCGCGACTGCGGCTGGATCCAGCTCTACGGCGAGAACCACCAGGAGGCGTACGACAACCACGTCATGGCGGTACGCATCGCCGAGCACGCAGACGTACGCCTGCCGGTAATGACGATGATCGACGGTTACGTCATCTCCGGCGCGATCGGCCCGATGGAGTCACTCACCGACGCACAGGTGCAGGAGTTCGTCGGCCCGTACCGGCCGATCCACCCGATGCTCGACAGCAAGCATCCCGTGACCGTCGGGCCGTTCGACGGCCTGCACGGGTTCTACATGGAGCACAAGGCGACCCAGCAGCAGGCGATGGAGCGCGCATCCCGGGTGATCGACGAGATCGCCGCGGAGTACGCGGAGCTCAGCGGCCGTCGCTACGGATTGATCGACGCCTATCGCACCGAGGACGCCGAGGTAGCGATCGTCGTCGTCGGCTCCACCGCCGGCACCACACGGATGATCGTCGACAAGCTGCGCGCCAAAGGCGTCAGGGCGGGCTGCGTCAGGGTGCGCGCCTTCCGGCCGTTCCCGGCCGCCGAGTACGCCGAGGCCATCGGCCACTGCAAGGTCGTCGGCGTGATGGACCGCTCCGACTCCTTCGGCGCCCAGGGCGGTCAGGTGTTCCTCGAGGTGCGCTCGGCGCTGTACGACTGCGACCCGCGCCCGCAGGTGCTGCCGTTCATCTACGGACTCGGCGGGCGCGACATCTTCCCCGCCAACATCGAGCAGGCGTTCACGGTGCTGCGCGACGCAGCGAAACGCAAGACGAAGACAACGGTTGAGCGTCGCTACCTCAACCTGCGCGAGGAGTAGGTGGCTGCGATGGCGACCAAGAGCAACGGAAACGGCAAGGTCAAGGTCGAGCCCAAGGGCTCGGCGCTCTACGAAGTGCTCAAGGGCATCGACTTCGAGCGCCGCGAGCTCATCGGCAAACGTCACGCCGTCGGCTTGTTCGATCTCGTTCAAGACAAGGGGGGCACGTACCGCTGCTACGCGTGCACACTGTGCGAGCGCAGCTGCCCCGTCGATTGCATCGAGATCGACTACTGCCCGGAGCACCCCGAGCTGCCGTTCGATGTGGCGGCGGCCAAAGCCGCGGCGGCTGCCGCCCAACCCGAGATCGACATGGCGCTCTTCGATACGGTCATCCGGCGCCTGCGCGAGGGCTCCGGCCTGATCGAGGCCTTCCACACGACCCAGGAGACATACGGCTGGCTACCGCGCCGAGCGCTGGAGGAGATCGCCGGCGAGCTCTCGCTGCCGTTCTCGCGCGTTTACGGCGTCGCCAGCTTCTACGCGCAGTTCCGGCTCGAGCCGGTCGGCAAGCACGTGATCAGCGTATGCATGGGCACCGCCTGTCACGTCGCCGGCGCGCCGCTCGTCGCGGAGGCGTTCGCCCAGGAGCTCGACATCCCGGTGGGCGGCACTACCGCCGACATGCTGTTCACCCTGCAGTCCGTCAACTGCGTCGGCGCCTGCGCGCTGGCGCCGGCGGTCCGCGTCGGCGAAGAGGAGACGCACGGCCGAGTCACGCCGCAGCAGGCGCGCAAGCTCGTGCATCAGCTCCGCAAGCGAGAGGAGGCCTGAGGTGGCAGCCAGGAATACCAGCGCCGCCTCCCCGCGAGCGGCACGCATCGACAAGGTGCTCCGCGCGGCCTTCCGCCCGCAGAACACGACCGGCAGCGAAGACACGCTCAAGATCCGCATCTGTGCGGGCACCACCTGCAACGCCTCTGGTCGTCAGGCGCTGACCGACGCCGTGCGCAAGTCGCTCGACGCGCGCGGCCTCACCGACAAGGTGACCGTGGTCGAGACCGGCTGCCACGGGCTGTGCCAGGAGGGGCCGATCGTCGTCGTCCATCCGCGCGGCGTCTTCTACCCGCGCCTCAAGCCACGCGACATCGACGCGATCGTCGAGACGAGCGTGGTCGGCGACGGCGTCGTCGACAAGCTGCTCTATCGCGACCCGGCGAGCGGAGCATCCGTCGCTCTGGAGAAAGACATCCCCTTCTACGCCCGGCAGACTCGCGTTGCGCGCGCGATCAACGGTTTCATCGACCCCACCTCGATCGACGACTACCTGGCCCGCGGCGGCTACTCCGCGCTCGCCAAGGTACTTGCCGCCGCCGACCCCATGGCGGTGATCGACGAGATCGAGCTCTCCGGTCTGCGCGGCCGCGGCGGCGCCGGCTTTCCCACGGGCAAGAAGTGGCGCTACTGCCGCGACAATCCGGGCGACAAGCACTACATCATCTGCAATGGTGACGAGGGCGACCCCGGCGCATTCATGGACCGCGCCGTGCTCGAGGACAATCCGCATTCCGTCATCGAGGGGATGCTCATCGCCGCCTTTGCGATCGACGCCGACGAGGGCTACATCTACGTGCGCCACGAGTACCCGCTGGCAGTGGCGCGCCTTCGCCATGCCCTCGCGGAAGCGCGCGACCGCGGCCTGCTCGGCGCCGACATCTTCGGCACCGGCTGGTCCTTCGATCTGCGCATCAACCAGGGCGCCGGCGCCTTCGTCTGCGGCGAGTCGACGGCGCTCACGGCGTCGATCGAGGGCCATCGCGGCATGCCGCGCGGCAAGCACATCCGCACTGTCGCGCACGGCTTGTGGCAGCAGCCCACGAGCCTCAACAACGTCGAGACCTACGCCACCGTGCCGTGGATCGTCAATCACGGCGCCAAGGCGTTCGCGGCGATGGGCACCGACACCTCGAAGGGGACGAAGATCTTCTCGCTGACCGGCAAGGTGCGTAACTCGGGCCTCGTCGAGGTACCGATGGGCGCCAGCCTGCGTGAGGTCATCTTCGAGATCGGCGGCGGCATGCTGCCCGGTCGCGAGTTCAAGGCCGTGCAGCTCGGCGGGCCGTCGGGTGGCTGCCTGCCCGCCGATCTGCTCGACACGCCGATCGACTTCGAGAACCTCACCGCTTACGGCTCGATGATGGGCTCCGGCGGCATGGTCGTCGTCGACGACACGACGTGCATGGTCGACTTCGCCAAGTACTTTCTCAAGTTCACCGCCGACGAGTCGTGCGGCAAGTGCGTTCCTTGCCGGGTCGGCACGCAGCGCATGCTCGAGATCCTCGAGCGCATCACCGCCGGCCGCGGCACGCTCGACGACCTCGACCGGCTCGAGCAGCTCTCGGACGATGTCATCGAGGGCTCGCTCTGCCAGCTCGGCGGCAGCGCCCCCAACCCTGTGTTGACGACGCTGCGCTACTTCCGCGACGAGTACGTCGCCCACGTCATCGACGGGCGCTGCCCCGCCAAGGTCTGCCGGCCGCTGATCAGATACACGGTCAGCAAGATCAACTGCAACGGCTGCCACGCGTGCTTCGGCGCCTGCCCCACGAACGCCGTTTCGGGTGAGCGCCAGCAGTTGCACAAGATCGACCAGAAGCTCTGTATCCAGTGCGACACGTGTCGCCAGGTGTGCAATTTCGACGCCATCGACGTTGATACCGGCGTTCTTGCGGTGGCCGAGGGGAGGTCCAGATGAGCCCGCTCACCAAGACCACCGTCAAGCTGACGATCGACGGCAAGCAGATCACCGCCAAGAGCGGCGGCACAGTGCTCAGCGCCGCGCGCGCGGCGGGCATCGACATCCCCGCCCTCTGCCACGCCGAGGGCATGGCCGCCTGGGGCGCCTGCCGGCTCTGCCTGATCGAGGTCAAGGGGTTGAGCAAGCTGCAGGCGGCCTGCACCACATGGGTCGCCGATGACATGGTCGTCAAAACGTCGACTGCCAAGATCCGTGCCCGGCGCGAGAGTTACCTCAAGATGTACCT
>PKYG01000021.1 GCA_003132585.1 Actinomycetota bacterium | reverse complement strand
CGTTTGGGAGTGGGCGCGTTCGCCACCCACACGCTCACGCCCGAGGCGATCGAGCGCGCCGTATCGGTGTGCGCGCAGTTCACGGCGCTGGCGCGCGCACACGGCGTTACACACCTCGTCGCGGCGGCCACGTCGGCGACGCGTGAGGCCACAAACCAGGGAGCGCTGATCGCGCGGCTCGAGCGCGAAGCCGGCGTGCACGTTCACGTCGTGTCGGGGCGCGAGGAAGCGCGCCTGATCTTTCTCGCCCTGCGCCATCGTATCGGCTTGGAGGAGCGGCCGGCAGCGTGCATCGACATCGGTGGCGGCAGCACGGAGATCGCGGTCGGCGACGCCCACCGCGATCTCTATCTCGATTCGCTCAAGCTTGGCGCCCTGCGCCTCGCCGCCGACCGCTTCGGACTCGAGCGCGAGGCGCCGGTGTCGGGCGACGAGTATCGCGAGCTGAAGCGCAGTGCCGAGGTGACCGCCGTCTACGCGACCCGCTCGGTGAGTGCGCTCGCTCCCGCGACCATCTACGGCACGTCGGGGACGATACGCAACCTCGCCGCGGTCGCGGCGCGCGCAGTCGACGGCGAGAGCGACGAGACGCTGCTGACCCTCGGCGGTCTGCGCAAGGCCGGCAAGCTTCTGCGTGGCCTGCCGCTGGCCGAGCGTCGGCAAGTGCCGGGGATGTCGCCGGAGCGGGCCGACGTGATCGTCGCCGGCGCGGCGATCCTCGAGGCATTGATGGAGGGCGCCGGACTCGACCAGCTTCGCGTGCTCACGCAATGTGGGGTGCGAGAAGGGCTCCTCGACGAGCAGATCGAGGCGCTCGGACCTGGGCGGCCGGTGCACCGCCGGGCGGTCCGCGACCGCAGCGTGGCAAGGCTTGCCCGCGTCTGCGGCGCCGACGAACGTCACGCCGGCCAGGTCGCCTCGCTGGCGCTGCGGCTCTTCGACAGCGCCGCCCGGGCGCGGCTGCATCGGTACGGCGAGGCCGAGCGCGAGCTGCTCGACCATGCCGCGCGGCTGCACGACATCGGTGCGATCGTCGCCTATAACGAGCACCATCTGCACAGCTCCTACCTGGTGCGGCACAGCGACCTTCTCGGGTTCGATCAGGACGAGATCGCCACGATCGCGACGATCACGCTCCTGCACCGCAAGGCGACGTCGGCGGCCCGCTACCCGCAGCACGCGGTCCTCGACCGGCGCAGCGCCCGGCGGGCCGCGCGGCTGGGGGTCCTGCTGCGCATCGCAGAGCTGCTCGACCGCGGGCACTCGGGCGCCGTGCGCGAGGCACGTCTGGTGCGATCGGGCGGAGACGCGGTGCGTCTCGAGATCGTGCCGGCCGGCGACTGCCGGCTAGAGCAGTGGGGTGTCGAGAGCCGCCGCCCCGCCCTCGAGAAGGCGTTCGGCCGCACGCTGGAGATCGTCGTGCTCGACGAGCCGCCGCGTGCGGCGGCAGACGAAGCGACGATCTGATGTCTGCGCCCGCCGGTGAGCCGGCGGGCTAGGCTGACGGCGCGCGGCGCGCGGGCCGGGCGGCGGTCAGCCGCGCGACGACCGCCGCCGCCTGGGCGGCGAACTCCGCGCCGCGCACCGTTCGCCACGTCTGCGGAAAGCTCGTGACCAGCCGGGTGAGCTCGCTCTGGCGCGCCGCCAGGTAGGTCGCCACGCCCGGAGCCATGACGATGCCGGGCGGCAGCGCCCGCGCCTTACGGCCGGCTGGCGGCTCCCAGGCGCCGAAGGTGAGGAAGTTGCGCAGTACTGTGCAGGCGACCACGGCGTCCTGGAGGTCGCCGAGGTGGTCCTGGAGCTGCTTGGTCGTCTCGATCATCGGTTTCGCGCCGGAGCCGAGCGCCTCCTCGAAGAACTCGAGCGTGTAGCGCAGGAACTTGCCGGCGATGCGCAGCCGGTGGTAGAGGACGAGCGGCGCATCCGCAGCGGCGAGCGGTGCGTCGTAGGCCCAGACCGCGGCGAGGCGCGTGTAGAGCGCCGCCGGCAGCACGTCGGCGACGCTCGAGGGTCGCGCCTCGCCGCCGGCCGTGATCGCCGGCAGGGCTCCGGCCCCGGGAGTGTCGACGAATTGTCGCATGTCGTCGACGAAGCGGGCGTACTGCGGCCCGTCGAGGTAGGCGAGCAGGCGTTCGCGCGCGGCTTCGCGCCGTGCCGTCAGAGCGGTGAGCAGCGGGTCGAGCTCGTCGCGGCGTTCGTCCGGCAGTGCGTCGCGATAGACCTGCATCTTGTCGTGGAACACATCGAGGTCGCGCACGGCGCCGAGCGTGCGGCCGGTGCGCCGAAGGCCGCGAACCAGCGGACGGGTGACGACTGGGTCGAGGTGATCGGCGAAGATGTGCAGCGCCGCGCGCATGCGCCGCGTCGCCACGCGCATGTCGTGGAGCTCCTCCGGGTCCGTGCCCGCGCGCGTGCCCGACTCGTGGGCGAGCATGCGCGCGAAGTGAAAGCGCAGGGTCTTGGCGGCCGCCTCGGCCATCGTATCGGTGCGCTTCACGCCGGGTCGGCGAGGGGCGCGCATTGGGGGCGCGGGCTGCTCGGGGGCGGGCGCTGCCGGCGCCGGCGCGGCCTGTGGTGAGCCGGCGGGCGCTGCCGGCATGCCGGACGCCGTGGGGGCGGTCGCCTGGTGCGCTTCGGGCACCTGTGCCAGCAGCCGGGAAGGGAAGATCGCCAGGGCACGGGCGCGAAACTGCATGAGCCAATAGCGCACGGTGCGCTCGGCGAGGCCCGAACTCGCGCCGGCGTTGACCTGCGTCTCGCCGGCGTCGAGCGCCAGCAGCGCCTTGGCGCGATGAGCGTAGACGCCCTTGCGGCGGGCGACGCGGCGCAGGACGCCGCGCTGCGAGTCGTCCAGCAGCGCGCCGTCGTCAGCGCGCTGCGTGTCGTCGGGCAGCGCGGCATCGCTCGCCGGCACAAGCCCCGCCGCCGCCATCGCGCGCTCGAACTTGGAGAGCGGCTCGGGTTTGAGCGCCAGGTCGTCGCGCAGGGCGCTCACCAGCAGCTCGAGGTCGGCCTCAGTCCCGTCGGCACGGAGCTCGACCTCGAGCTCACGGTACGGCGGAAGCTCCCCCACGGCGGTGGCGACGGTCACCTCGTCGAGCGCCAGCTCGGCGATCTCGCGCCCGTCGCGCGTGACGGCGCGGAAGCGGCGTCGCTGCGTGAGTTCCACAAGGGGCTCGAGCGGCGCTCCGGCGCACAGCGCGAGCACCCTGTCGCGCAGCGGATCGGCCGGCCAGTCGGCCGGCGCGACGTCGCGCGGCAACGTGATCTCGAGTTCCTCGCGACGATGGACGCCGCCGCGGGCGCCGCCGGTCGACTTTAGGGTCATCACGACGTCGTGCTCCCGCTGCCGGTGGCGGAGCACGTAGCCTGCGCCGAGGATGGCTCGCGACGCGGTATCGAGGTACGTGTCGCACATCTCGACCAGGGTGGGCGCGCCCAGTGCGCAGCCGGCGAGCTCGCCGGCTGCGCCGAGGCGCGCCAGCGTCTTCTTGTCGGGCACGGCAAACTTGGCCTCGATCTCCATCCTCGTCACCAGAGGTTCAACACCTTGGGCGGCAGCAGCCAGACGAGGCGGCCAGACGGCGCGTCGAGGTCGTCGACGTCGACGCGCGCCAGCCCGCCCTTCTTCATCACCACGCGGGCGCCGGTCAGAGTCTCGATCGCCAGACTGAAGTCGGGCTCGTGGCCGACGAGGACGAGTGCGTCGGCAGACCTGTTGTCGGCAAGGATCGAGGCCAACTGTGACAGGCCGAAACCGTGACCGAGCCGGGGCTCGTCCTGCAGCACCGCCTGCAGTCCGAGCTCGCCGGCGACGATCTCCGCCGTCTGCCGCGCCCGCGTGAGCGGGCTTGTGAGCACGGCGTCGGCGGTGAAGCCGAGCTTCATCAACGTGGCGCCGGCGCTGCGCACCGCTTCGCGGCCGGCGGCGGTCAGCGGCCGCTCGTCGTCGTCCGCCGACCACTCCGAGCGGCGCTCGGCCACCCCATGGCGCAGGAAGTAGACGTGCAGCACGCCCCCCGTCACGGCCGGAACCTCTGCTGGCGCTTCTTCTTGCCGCGCTTGTCCTTGCGCCCCGTCTGACGGTGGGCGATGAACCACTCCTGCGCGTTGACTGCCTCTTCGTCGTCCCCCGGCGCAACGTAGGCATAGGTGCCGTCGGCGAGCATGCGCCGGGCTTTGACGTTATCGCGCAGGTACGCCTCGAGGATCTCGTCGCGCAGCCGGCGGACGATCTTGCGGCTACGGATGGGAAACAGGACCTCGACGCGGCCGTCGAGGTTGCGCGGCATGATGTCGGCGCTGCCTACGTACACGGTCTCGTCGCCGCCGTTGCGGAACCAGTAGATTCGGCTGTGCTCGAGGAACCGTCCCAGCACGCTGGTCACGCGGATGGTCTCGCTGACCCCGGGCAGGCCGGGCCGCAGACAGCAGATGCCGCGTACGAGCAGGTCGATCTTGACGCCGGCCTGCGAGGCCTCGTAGAGGAGCTTGATCATGCGCCGGTCGACGAGCGCGTTCATCTTGAGGATCATGTGGCCCTCGCGCCCCGCGACTTGGTGCTCGATCTCGCGCCGCACGAGCGCCTCAAAGCCTTGGCGCAGGTTGATCGGCGCGACGAGGAACGACCGGTAGTCGCGGCTGCGCGAGAAACCGGTCAGGTAGTTGAACAGCTCCGTCGCGTCGGTGCCCATCGCCTCGTCGCAGGTGAAAAGGTCGAGGTCGGAGTAGAGCTGGGCGGTGACGGTGTTGTAGTTGCCGGTGCCCAGATGCAGATAGCGACGGATCGCGTCGCCTTCGCGGCGCACGACGAGCGCGACCTTGGAGTGAGTCTTGAGCCCGAGGAGGCCGTAGACCACGTGCACGCCCTCGTCTTCGAGCTCCTTCGCCCACTCGATGTTGCTCTCCTCGTCGAACCGCGCCTTGAGCTCAACGAGCACGGCGACCTCCTTGCCGTTGCGCGCCGCGTCGAGCAGGGCGGCGACGACCGGCGCGTCGCGACCGACCCGATAGAGGGTGATCTTGATCGCCAGCACGTCCGGGTCGCGGGCGGCGCGCTGGAGCCACTCGATCACCGGTTCGAAGGAGTCGTAGGGCCGGTGGATGAGGATGTCGCCGTCGCGGATGGCGGCGAAGATGTCGGTGTCGGCGGCCGCCAGTTTGGGCGGCAGGCCGGGCACGAAGGACTTGTCTTTGAGATCGGGCCGGTCGATCGCCGCCAGACTGAGGCCGCTCATGCCAAGCGGTGGGTCGGCGGTGATGAGGCCCTCGGGCTCGAGGTCAAGGTTCTTGAGCAGGAGCGTGCGAATATGGTCGGGCATGGCGGCGTCGACGGTGAGACGGATCACCGATCCGAACCGTCGCCGCCGCACTCCGCGCTCGATCGTCTCGAGCAGGTCGTGGGCCTCGAGCTCCTGGATCGACATCTCCGCGTCGCGGGTCACCCGGAACGGGTGCGACTCGAGGATCTCCATGCCGGGGAAGAGCTCGTCGAGTTTGGCGGCGATGAGCTGCTCGAGCCAGACAACATACACGGCTCGAGCGCCCCGGTCGCCGCCCTTCGCCGGCGGCGGAACTGGTACCAGGCGGGGCAGCGACGAAGGCACCTTCACGCGAGCGAAGAGTTCGCGCCCCGACTCGTCGCGTAGGAGCACGGCGAGGTTGAGGCTGAGATTGGAGATGTGCGGGAAGGGCCGCCCGGCGTCGAGCGCCAGCGGCGTCAGCACCGGGAAGGCGGTCTGCGTGAAGAAAGCCACGGCCGCCTCGCGCTGGCGCTTGTCGAGCTGCTCGAAGTCGCAGACGTGGATGCCCGCCTCGGCGAATTCGGGCAGCAGCTCCTGCCACGTGGAGCGCGCCTCGGCCATCAGCTTGGCGGCGCCGGCCCGGCATGCGGCAAGCTGCTCGGCCGGCGTCATCCCGTCGACCGACAGGTCGGTGACGCCCGCCTCGACCTGCTGGCGCAGACCGGCGACGCGGACCATGAAGAACTCGCCCAGGTTCGAGGCCAGGATGGCGAGGAACTTGACGCGTTCCAGCAGCGGGTTGCGCTTGTCACGCGCCTCCTCGAGCACCCGCTCCTGGAACTTGAGCAGACTGAGCTCGCGGTTGACGAAGAGTCGGGGGTCGTCGAGAGCCGCGGGCGAGGTGGCGGACGGGACCGCCGCATCGCCGGGTTTGCCTGTCGTCTTTGCTCTCGTCGTCATCGCCTGGGCTCCCGTCCTTTCTTCCCGGGGTCGCCTATATTACTCCCCTAGTGTTTGCCGGCCGTTAGCGGGGCTGCGGCCGGCGGCGTCAAGGGGAGCTTGACGGCATCCCCTGCACGCGACAGGAACACCCTGCGGCGCCGCTGCGCCGCGGTCATCTGACGGGGATACCGGAAAGGGGCACCACTCATGACGAGGAGCAGGTCCGTCACTCTATTCATCGTTGCGCTCGCCCTGCTGCTGGCGCTCGCCGTGGTCGCGCCCACGCTGGCCGGCGCGGCGCCCCTCAACCACACGCGGTTCGGCACCGCGACGACGTCGACGAACTGGTCGGGTTACGACGCCACCGGCGGTGGCTTTGCCAGCGTCGCGGCGACCTGGACGGTACCGACCGTCAAGCCGAGCCTGACCGACGCCTACTC
>PKYG01000020.1:37087-46866 GCA_003132585.1 Actinomycetota bacterium | reverse complement strand
AAGATCGGCGACGTGCCGACGATCAGCACGACGAGCACGGCGCCGATGTGGTCGATCACCAGGTAGTACAGGATCGAGAAGACGGTCTCGAGCGCGCCGGCGGTGAGCAGCAGCAGCAAGGCGAGCCGCAGCTCGGGCGGCGAGAGCTTGCGAGTGAGCAACGGCACGCGGCGCAGTTTGACGACAACGGCCAGCATCAGCATACCGAGGAACTGGCTCTCGAGCATCATCGTCGCGCTGGGGCCGCCCATGCCGCGCTCGGCGACCTCGATCAGCACCGGGGCCATGCCCCAACCCGCCGCCGTCAGCATGGAGAGCACGACGGCGCGCACGGGGTCATTGTAGTCTGCGCCGGGCAACGGCGCGGCGATCTCCGCATGCGCCTCCGACGCCGGCTCCAGCCAGCGGGCGAAGAGCACGACGCCGGCCGTCGCCACGGCGAGGCCGGCGATCGTCAATCCGCCGAGCGCCGAGCCGATCAGTATCGCCGAGAACAGCGCCGCGAAGAGCGGGTCGGTGCTCGTGATCGGCGCGACCACGCTCGCCCTGCCGGCGCGTAGCGCGAAGTAGTAGCAGTTGAACGCGAGCATCCAGGTGACGAACGCGGAGATCGCGATGACCCCGGCAGCATCCCAGGTCATCGCGAACGTCAGACTCCACAGGTGCAGCAGGGTGAGCGGCAGGACGACGACGAGCATCAGGACGAGCGCGACGGCGCGCACGCCGAGGTTGACGGCGAGCGGGGTGACGAAGTCGAGCACCCGCTTGTCGACGACGACGATGAGACCCCAGCACGCGGCCTCGAAGAACGCCACCGCGACCCAGATGATCAACGTGACCGAGATGCTCTCACTCCTCACTGTCTGCGGCGGGCGCCGGCGCGGCGGCAACAGGACGGGTGGGACAATCGTATCAGGCGCGCCCGGCCGCAGGCGACGGGCGCGCCCACCGGCGCCAGCGATATAATCCGGTGCAGCTTCCTTCTCGACGCACTGGAGAGACCATGAAAACGACAGTCCGCGACGTAGAACTCGACATCGTTCCCGGCGACATCACCGAGCTCGAGGTCGACGCCATCGTCAATGCGGCTAACAACGAGTTGTGGATGGGCTCCGGAGTGGCCGGCTCGATCAAGCGTGCCGGCGGCGCCACGATCGAGAAGGAGGCGGTGGCGCAGGGACCGATCGCGGTCGGCAGCGCGCTGGCGACGACCGGCGGCACGCTCAAGGCCAAGTGGGTCATCCACGCCGCCGTGATGGGTGCCGACCTGCAGACCAACGCCGACCGCATCGCGCGCGCCACGCGCAGCGCCCTCGAGATGGCCGACCGCTGCCACGTCCGCTCCGTCGCTCTTCCGGCGCTCGGCACGGGGGTCGGCGGCTTCCCGCTCTACGCGTGCGCCAACATCATGATGGCCGAGGTACTCCACTACGTCGAGAACCACAAGCGCACGGGTCTCAGGCGCGTTGTGTTCTCGGTCTATACCGACGCCGCCAAGGCCGCCTTCAAGAACGCGATGGCCGGCAGCAGCCGGTTCTAGGCGATGGCGGCGCCGTCGCGATCGCGCTGAGCGATGCACGCTCTCGGTGAATCTCTCAGCATCTGGTGGACGTTGCCGTTCGCCGGCATGCTGCTCGCGATCGCCATCCTGCCGCTGGTTGTCAAGGGCTGGTTCTCGGAGGCGCGCAATCTCGCGCTCGTCGCCGCCGTCTTCGGCGTGCCCGTCATCACCTATCTGCTCGCCATGCAGGGTGCTGCCGGCAGCGCCGCGGTGCGCGACACGGCGGGCCAGTACGTCTCGTTCATGGTGCTACTGGCGAGCTTATTCACGATCGCTGGCGGCATCCATGTGGCCGGCGACCTGGTGGGTACGCCCCGCTCCAACGTGACCTTTCTCGCTGTCGGCGCCGTACTCGCCAGCCTGATCGGCACGACCGGCGCGGCGATGGTCCTCGTGCGCCCCCTGTTGCGCGCCAATTCGGAGCGCCGCTACAGGGCGCACACGATGGTGTTCGCGATCTTCATCGTCGCCAACATTGGCGGGCTGTTGACGCCGATCGGCGACCCGCCGCTGTTGCTTGGCTTCCTACAGGGCGTCGGCTTCTTCTGGACGTTAAGGCTGCTGCCGGAGTGGCTGCTGGCGAACGGCGTGACACTGCTCATCTACTTCGTCGTCGATCGCTATTTCTACGCCCGCGAGACGCCGAGTGCGCTGCTCGAGGACGCCGCCGACTACGAGCCGATGGGCGTCGACGGCAAGCGCAACATCGCCGTGCTCATCGTCGCTGTCACCGTAGTGATGCTGTCGCCGGCGCTGGCGCGCATCGGCGACAGCCTCCACTTCCACTTCATCCGCGAGGTCGCCCTGATCGTCCTCGCCGCGGTCTCGCTGATGCCGGCGTCGCGGCGGCCGCGCGAACGCAACCGATTCACCTGGGGGCCGCTGGTCGAGGTCACCGTCGTCTTCGCCGGCATCTTCGCGACCATCGTGCCGGCAATCGCGATCCTCCGTGCGCGTGGCGGCGAGCTGGGACTCACGCAACCCTGGCAGTTCTTCTGGGCGAGCGGGGGGCTCTCGGCATTCCTCGATAGTGCACCGGCCTACCTGAGCTTCACATCGGCGGCGCAGGGCATGCTCCATCTCGGCTCGCCGGCCGACCTCACGAGCGCGGCCGTAGCGCCCGCCGTCGGTCACAGCCCGGCGAGCTTCCTCGCGGCGATCTCGGTGGGCACGGTGTTCATGGGCGCCAACACGTATGTCGGCAACGCGCCCAATCTGATGGTCAGAGCGATCGCCGAGGAGAGCGGGTGTCCAATGCCGTCTTTCTTCCACTACATGGCATGGTCGGTAGCGGTGCTGCTGCCGGTCTTCGTCGTCGTGTCGCTGTTGTTCTTCCGCTAGGATCGAGCGGCCTGCGAGCGGACGGGTGAGGCGCCCGCCGGGTCGGGTGGTCGCCAGAACGGAGAGGAGCCGATGTCCGCCGATGTGCTGTATCTGAGCCGTGAGGACGTCGCCGCCGTCGCCCCGCCGATGGCCGACGTCATCGCCGTCGTCGACGAGGGCTTCCGTCTGCACGGTCGCGGGCTCGTGGAGATGCCGCCCAAACCGAGCCTGCACGGTGAGGGCGGCGCCTTTTCGCAGGTCATGGCCGCGCACGTTCGTGTGGCCGACGCGCTCGGCGTCAAGTGGATCTCGCTCGTTCCCGCAAACGCGGAGCGCGGGTTGCCGCTCGCGCACGCTCTGCTGGTGCTCAACGACGTCGAGACCGGCCGGCCGACGGCGATCATGGAGGCCGGTCTCATCACTGCCTGGCGCACCGGCGCCGCCGTCGCGGTGGCGGCGAAGTACCTCGCGTGCCCCGACGTCGACTGCGCGAGCGTGCTCGGCTGCGGTGTTCAGGCGCGCGCGGCGGTCGAGGCCTTGACGCTCGTGCTGCCGCGCTTACGCCGCGTCGCTTGTTTCGACCGCGTGCCGCCGGCGATGGAGCGGTTTGCCGCCGACGTGTACCGATTCGCGCCGCAGCTCGCCGTCGAGAAGTGCGCCGCCGCCGCCGATATCGCGGTGGGCGCCGGCGTGGTCGTCTCGGCGATCACGATGGGGGAGCAGTCGGCGCCACCGCTCGGCGCCGGTCTGCTCGAGACCGGCGCGTTGGCGGTGGCGCTCGACTACGATACCGCCTGGACGGCAGCGGCCATGGCTGAGTGCGAACGCTTCGTCTGTGACGACCTGCCGCAACTCACGGCGACGAAGGCCGCCGGACAGCGTCTTCAGACGATTCCCGACGAGGTGTCGTGCGATCTCGCTGCGCTGGCGGTCGGGGCGGCGCCGGGCCGCCAGCGCAGCGATGAGCGGATCTTCTGCATGAACCTCGGCGTGGCCGTCGAGGACGTGATGACCGCGAAGCTCGTGTACGCGCGAGCGCTGGCGGCGGCAGTGGGGCACCGGCTGCCGCTCTAGCGATCGCTTGCGGCCGCGCGGCATCGCACCGACGTGCGACGATCGGCCCCGGGAAGCCTGCCTGCCTACTCCGCCATGCGGCGCTCGTAGGCGCGCACGAGTCCGAAGGCACCGGTGAGCATCATGTCGCCGTGCGGCGCCGCGAACGTCACCGGCAGCGTCGTCAGGGCGAGCATCTCACGACACGGTCCGGTGACGAAGATCGGCAGATCGTGCGGCACCGGACCGGCGAGTACGGCGCCGTGACCGCCGTCGGCGAGCACCTCGTCGCCGGGCAGCTCGCCGGCGAGGAAGCGGCGGATGAGGGCGTCGAGCGTGGCGCCGTCGAGCGAGCCAGTGTGATGTTCGAACACCCCGGTGAGACAGCCGTCGATGGCGACGGCGCACATCGTGTGAGCGTTGCCTACGTTGACCAGCACGGCGTCCTCACAATCCTCCGGCAGCGCGCCGAAGAGCGCTGCCGGCCCCGTGTCGGCGGCGATCACCGGCGGGGTCGTCAGATCGAGCGCCGGGATGCCCGGCTGCAGGCCGGTGCCCCTGATGCCCCACAGTCCCTCGAGGGTCGCCGCCGCCGAGCGCAGCCGGGTGAGTTCCTCGGGAATCTCATCGGCCAGATAGAAGAACTCCTCCATGCGTGGGCAGCGCGCCAGCGCCTTCTCCCAGAGTGCGAAGCGCAGGACGCGGTTCGATCCGGCAGGGTCGAAGCCGTGATCCTG
This sequence comes from Actinomycetota bacterium, assembly GCA_003132585.1. Taxonomy (GTDB): domain Bacteria; phylum Actinomycetota; class Thermoleophilia; order UBA2241; family UBA2241; genus PALSA-647. The sequence continues at coordinate 42,192 of PKYG01000020.1, read as the reverse complement.
AGCTGCGATTGCGGCGCCATCGAACACGGTATCGACGCCGAGACGCGTGAGCGAGAGCAGCAGCCCCTGCAGGTCGACGTCGCCGGCGCGGATTTCGAACCCGCCGGCATGCAGCGCTTCGTGCACCTCGATGTCGCGGATCAGGCGCACGCCAGAAGCCGTGACCTGGTCGAGGTCGTCGGCGAAGGAGAGTGCGGCGCGTTCGGTGGCGAGGAACGCGTGGCCCGCGGCGATGTGCTCGCGCATCGCCGCGGTGCAGGCGCCGCCGCCCATCGTCGGGCCGTGAAAGACGACGGTCGCGGCCTGCTCGGTGGCGATCCGGATGCGGTTTGCGACGATGACCGTGCGCGAGGGCACGACCATTTTGACGGAATTCTCCTCTCGCTGGCCCGGCGTGTGGATGAGGATGTCGGAAGTACCGGCCCCGACGTCGATCGCGAGGATGCGCTCAGTGTTCACGACGTTGCGGCTTGCTGAAGCGCAGTCGCCAGACCATAAGCATCGCCTCGATGACGATGCGCTTGCTCATCTTCGATTCGCCGACCTTGCGGTCGACGAAGATGATCGGCAGCTCCGCGACGCGGAAGCCTGCCTGGTGGGCGCGATACGTCATCTCGATCTGGAAGCCATAGCCGCTGGCGCCGATGGCTTCCAGATCGAGCGTCTCGAGCACCGTGCGACGGAAACACTTGTAGCCTCCAGTGAGGTCGTGGTAGGGCAGGCCGAGGATGGCCTGTGCGTAGAGACAGCCGCCGCGGCTGACGACGCGCCGCGCGAGACCCCAGTTCTCGACGCCGCCGCCCTTCACGTAGCGCGAGCCGAGCACGACGTCGGCGCCTTGTTCGATGAGCCGGATGAAGTGAGGCAGATAGCTCGCGTCGTGCGACAGGTCGGCGTCCATCTCGAAGAGCAGGTCGGCTCCGTTGGCCATCGCATGGCGAAAACCCGCGATGTACGCCTTACCGAGGCCCTGTTTGCCAGGTCGGTGGAGCACCTCGACGTCGGGATACTCCCCGGTCAGCCGATCGGCTAGCTCACCGGTGCCGTCGGGCGAGTCGTCGTCGACGATTAACGTGTGCAACACGATACCGTTCCCATCGGCGACCTCGCGGATGCGCTCCAGGGCGTGGCGCAGGTTCTCGTGCTCGTTGTATGTCGGCAGGACGATGGTGTTCATGGGCGCCCAGTATATCCTGTCGATGGAAGCGAGGTTTTACCGTCGCTTTCGTGAACTCCGGCACAAGAGGCGTGACGAAACCTAAGCCTCGACCTGACGTTGATGGTTTTTCTGCAAGAACACCCCAAGGAACCCTTGCGCGACCACCGAAATGTACTATATTTAGTGGCCCGACACCTCGGGGAGCACCATATGTAGTAGAGAAGGGGTCTTCCTGTGCATTGTCCGTTCTGCGCCAGCGACGACAGTCGAGTGGTCGAATCGCGCGACACTGAGTCGGGCGACGCGACGCGGCGCCGTCGCGAGTGCCTGCACTGCGAGCGCCGCTACACGACGTACGAGCGCTTCGAGGAGTCGCCGTTGATCGTCGTCAAACGGAGCGGACGAGAAGAAGTGTTCACGCGCGCAAAGCTGCTCAACGGGCTGATGCGCGCCTGCGAGAAGCGCGGCATCCCGGTCGAGCGTATCTCCGCGATCGCCGATGAGATCGAGGCCGAGCTACGCCGCGAGTCGGCGCCGCGAGTGACCACGGCCGAGGTGGGCGAGCGCGCGCTGCACCATCTGCGCGAGTTCGACAAGGTCGCGTATGTGCGCTTCGCGTCGGTCTACAGACAGTTCGACGACATCGACGAGTTCCAGCACGAGCTGGCGAGACTCTAGGCATGGCTGCCGACGAATCGAGCGGATCTGTTGCGGGAACCACCAACAGGGTCGACACAGCGGCCTCGACGGGGGGGATGAGGGGCTTGAGCAAGACGCGAAAAGCAGTGATAGAGCTCTCCGCCAACGCACTCAAGGTGCTGCAGCGGCGCTACCTCAAAAAGGGCGAGAACGGTCAGCTTCTCGAGACCCCTGAAGAGATGTTCCGTCGCGTCGCGCACGCGATCGCCCAGGCGGAGCGCCTCTACAACCCGGCCGCTCCGGTGGAGAAGTGGGAAGACACCTACTACGATCTCATGACGAGCCTCGAGTTCCTCCCCAACAGCCCGACGCTCATGAACGCCGGCCGCGAGCTCGGCCAGCTCTCCGCCTGCTTCGTCCTGCCCGTGGGCGATTCCATGGACTCGATCTTCGAGGCGATCAAGAACACGGCGCTGATCCACAAGAGCGGTGGCGGCACCGGCTTCTCGTTCTCGCGCGTGCGTCCCAAGAACGACGTCGTGCTCTCCACCGCGGGCGTGTCCTCCGGTCCGCTCTCGTTCATGAGCGTCTTCGACGCCGCCACCGAGACGATCAAGCAGGGCGGCACGCGGCGCGGCGCCAACATGGGCATCATGCGCGTCGACCATCCTGACATCCTCGACTTCATCACCGCCAAGCAGGACGACGACAGGCTCAACAACTTCAACATCTCGGTCGCTGTCACTGACGCCTTCATGCGCGCCGTCGGGAGCGATGAGGACTATCCGCTCGTCAATCCGCGCAGCGGCGACACGGTGAAGACACTCAGCGCTCGCAAAGTCTTCAAGTCGATGGTCACACTCGCCTGGAAGAACGGCGACCCCGGTGTCGTCTTCATCGATCGGATCAACGAAGACAACCCCACGCCGCAGCTCGGCGAGATCGAAAGCACCAACCCCTGCGGCGAGCAGCCGCTGCTCGCCTACGAGTCCTGCAACCTCGGCTCGGTCAACCTGGCCAAGGTCGCGACCGAGGGTCACATCGACTACGCGAACCTCGGTCGCATCGTGCGCACGGCCGTGCGCTTCCTCGACGACGTGATCGACGTCAACCGCTACCCGCTGCCGGAGATCGAGAAGATGACCAAGGGCAACCGCAAGATCGGTCTCGGCGTGATGGGGTTCGCCGACACGCTCGTGATGCTCGGCGTCCCATACGACTCGGACGAGGCCTGCAAAGTCGCCGCCGACGTCATGAAGTTCATCCAGGATGAGGCGCGCGGGGCTTCCGAAGAGCTAGCCCGCGAGCGCGGCGTGTTTCCCAACTTCGAGGGCTCCATCTACGACCGCGAGGGTGCGCCGAGGGTGCGCAACGCGACCACCACGACGATCGCGCCGACGGGCACGATCTCGATCATCGCCAACAGCTCCAGCGGCATCGAGCCGCTGTTCGCCGTGTCCTACGTGCGCCGTAACGTGCTCGACAACGACGAGATGCTCGAAGTGCACCCGTATTTCGAACAGATCGCGCGCAACAACGGTTTCTTCTCCGAGGACCTGATGAAGCGCATCGCCGAGGTGGGCTCGGTGCGCCACGTCGAGGGCGTGCCCGAGGACGTGGCGCGGGTCTTCGCCAGCGCCCACGACATTCCGCCAGAGTGGCACGTGCAAATCCAGGCGGCGTTCCAGAGGCACACCGACAACGCCGTCTCGAAGACGGTCAACTTCCCCAACCAGGCAACGGTCGATGACGTCGAGAAGGTCTACCTGCTCGCGTTCAAGTCGGGCTGCAAGGGCGTCACGATCTACCGCGACGGCAGCCGCGAGGAGCAAGTGCTCAACGTCGGGCAGTCCAAGAAGCGCAAGGATCCGAGCGCCGGCATCGCCACCACGCGCCCGTCGCGTCCGCAGCTCCTCACGGGCGAGACCCAGCGTATGGAGACGGGCTGCGGCAAGCTGTTCATCATCATGAACGACGACGAGATGGGGCCGCGCGAGGTCTTCGCCAACATGGGCAAGGCCGGCGGCTGCGCCTCGTCCAACACGGAAGCGCTCGGCCGGCTCATCTCGCTTGCCCTCAAGAAAGGCGCGTCGGCGAACGAGATCGTCGACCAGCTCAAGGGCATCCGCTGCCACGTGCCCTATGGCATCGGACCCAACGCCACGCTCTCGTGCGCCGACGCGATCGGCAAGGCGCTCGAGCGCCGCTACATGAAGAGCGGCGCCCAGGGCGAGCCTGAGCCGCAGCTCTCGCTCGTCGAGGTTGCCCAAGGCGCCTGTCCGGACTGCGGTGGTTCGATCGAGCACGAAGGCGGCTGCGTGGTGTGCCGGTTGTGCGGCTATTCCAAGTGTGGCTAGGCGGCTGCGTCCGCGCCACACCGCGTCCGAGCCGCCCTACGGCCAAGCCCCACGTCCCCTATAATCGGGTAGAGTACTGACCCGTGGGGCGGTCGCTCTGGGCGACGCCGATCCGCGAAGGAGGGTGATATGGCCGAGGGGCTTAAGCCGGACGCCGAAGTCAACGACGGGGGTGTGACGATCGCCGATACCGTGGTCGCGAAGGTGGCCCACAACGCCTGTCGCGAGATCGACGGCGTGCACGGACTCGGCGGCGCCACCTCGCGTGCTCTCTCCAGTCTGCGCGGCGGCGAGAGCAAGACCCAAGGCGTGAGCGTTGACGTGCACGAGGACACCATCGACATCGACCTCACGGTCGTCGTGACCCACGGCGTCAACATCCCGCAGGTCGCCGAGACGTGCCGCGCGAAGGTCAAGGAGCAGGTCGAATCGATCACCGGCATGTCCGTCCGCGCCGTCAACGTCGTCGTCAGCGACATCTACTTCCCGGAGGACACGCCTGGCTCCGCGGACGACAAGGCCTGATCGGCTCCACACGGGGGCGGCGCCCGACCTCCTCGATCGCATCGCCGCCGCCGCAGTCTTCGCGATCGCCGGCGTAGCCGCGCTCTTCGCGGCGATGCGCTTCGCTGCCGTCGCCGTCCACTGCTCTTTCACGCCTGTCCGCTGGCTGCCTCTGCCCACGACCCCGGGTGGGCGCGCCGCAGTCGGCGTCCTCCTGTTAGCGGTGATGCTTGCGCTGCTCGCCCTGCTGTTGCGTCGCGGCGAGCAGCGCCTCGCGATCGACGTCTCGGAACATGGTGCGGTGGTGCTCGGCACCGCCGCCGTCGAGCGCGTCGTCGGCGACGCCGTCGGCGCGCACCGGGAGGTCGTCCGCGTGAGGGTCGAGATCCGGCCCCACGGCGACGGACTTGTCGCCGAGGTGTGGGTGGCGGCGCGGCCGCAGGTCG
>PKYG01000020.1:0-37074 GCA_003132585.1 Actinomycetota bacterium | reverse complement strand
GTCGTGATCGCGGCGGCACTGGCGGCGGCCATCGTGCGCGAGTTGGCGATCGCTACCAGCCGCAGGGCCGGTCGCGCTACGCCGGGCTGGTGGCATCGCCTGCTGACCGACCACTCGCTTACGTGGCTCGCCTTCGCCGCGATGGCGGCGATGGCGGTGATTGCCATGGTCTGCTTCGTCCTCGCCATCCGCATCGTCGGGCGCGAGCGGCGGCCCGTCAGTCTCTTTGAGCTCGGCGAGACCGGAGCGCGGGTCGCCGTGAAAGCCGAGGCCCTCGAGCACCTGGTCATCGGGGCACTCAACTTGCGCGTGCCCGATCTGCGCGTGACCAAGACTTCGCTGCGCCGCATCGACGATTCGCTCTGGGCGATAGTCACGGCGGAGGCGCAGAGCGCCGATCTTGCCGGGCTGCACGACGCGGCGACGACCGTGGCCGCTGATGAGTTGCGGCATGCCACCGGCCTCGGGCTCGCCGGCCTGGACGTGGTGTTCACCAGACTGTGGATCGATGCCGGAGGCACGCAGTGAACGCGAAGTTCAAAGGTCTGATCGTCGGTCTGGTTGTCGGCGTGCTGTGGATGTGGCTGGGGTTCGGCGAGATGCTCTTCGTGGCGATCGCCGCCGTGGTCGGCTACGTCATCGGCGGCATGTTGGGCGGCGAACTCGACGTGCAGCGTTTCATCGACGGCTTGCGCCGCAAGTGAGGCGGGGGCCGGAACGAAAAAAGACCTGGTGTGAACCAGGTCTTTTAGAGAAGCGGCCCCCGCGAGCCCGGGGGTCCTGCCTTCTCACGAGTGGCAGTCTGTGGTTCGATTCTACTCCGGCACTACCGCGATGCAAGCAGTTGTCGTCAGTCCTGCCGACGCTTATGCGCTCGTCGTGGGCGATGTGGCCGGCGGCGCCATGAGCGGGCCGTGGTGAGGCCCCACGGAGATGCCGGCCGTGACTTGTGGCGCCCCGACCTGGTCGCCTCCGATCTCGACGGCACGTTGCTCCCGCCGAGCCTCGAATTCGCGCCGCAGACACTGGCCGGGGTGCGCGCTCTGCGCGCCGCCGGCGTGCCCTTCGCGCTCTGCACGGGGCGCATGCTGCAGAGCGCGCGGCGAATGGCCGCCAAGCTCGGCGCGGTCGACGGGCCGATCGTCTGCTACCAGGGCGCGCTGGTCGCCGACCTCGGCACGGGGGAGTGGCTCCTCCACCGGCCGATGCCGGCGGCGATGGCCGTCGAGGTCGTTCTGCGCATGCGCGAGATGAACCGCCACGTCAACGTGTACATCGACGATGAGCTGTTCGTCGAAGAGATGGACGAGTGGGCGCGGCGCTACGCCGAGTACGCCGAGGTCGGCTGCACCGTCGTCGACGACCTCGTCGCTCTCGTGGCGGGCGCCGCGCCATCGAAGATCGTGATCGCCACCGATCCCGACGACGTGACGGCGATCCTCCCCGGCTTGCAGCAGCTCTGGCGCGGCAAGCTCTACGTGACGCGCTCCTTGCCACATTTCATCGAGGTCAACGACCCGCAGGCGACGAAGAGCTCGGCTCTCGGCTACCTCTGCGAGCGGATGGGGTGGCGGCGCGCGCGCACCGTCACCTGCGGCGACGGGCTCAACGATGTCGACATGTTGCGTTGGGCCGGGCTCGGGGTGGCGATGGCTGAATCGTCAGAGGAAGTGCGGCGCGCGGCCGACCTCGTCGTCGCGCGCGCCGCGCTCGGCGATCTCTTCGCGAACCTGGCGGCGGCGACCGCCGACTAGCTCGGGCACGGTCCGGCACGCCGCAGACCGGCTCCACGACCAACCTGCTCTCAGCCGGCCCTGAAGCCGTGTGGTCGGGCCGGAGCACAAAGCCGAAGGCGGCGCCTGGAGGGTTGGACGCCGCCTTCGTGGGGATATGGCACTCCCGGGTGGGCGAGAGCTACCATTCGTCTCCCCTGACGGGGCGTGCCGCATAGTGCGGGCTATGGCGGCGCGCCAGAGAGATATCCCCGTCTTGGCCGTAGTCAAGCACGCAGGTGCGAAGCTGATGTGAAGATATGTTGGCGCGCGTTGCGTCCGCGCCGAGCCGCCTAGCCGCGGTCTTTGACCGCTTTGATCGAGAAGCTCAGCGGGAAGTCGTCGGGGTGACCGCGGACGCGTGCCCAGCCGTCCTCGCTCTCTTCGAGGAACGCCCAGTCGAGACCGGGCTGCGTGTACGGGAACTCATGCAGGTATTCGATGTGAAGCCCGGTCGCGGCCAGTGAGGAGACGATCTCCGACAGGCTGTGGCGCCACTCGTACGAGACGCTCTGCTCGATGTGTGCGCTGCGATTGGCGTACGAGCCGTCGGTGTCGAAAGCCATCGGCTCCGCCTGCTCGAAGTAGGGGTAACGAAAGCGTGGGTCACGGACCGCTTCATCGTCGTCCATCGCGAAGAGGAACGGGTGGATCTCGGCGATGTAGAACGTGCCGCCGGGCTTGAGGTAACGAGCGACGATCTCAGCCCAGCGGCGGATGTCGGGCAGCCAGATAAGCACGCCCCACGACGTGAAGACGATGTCGAACTGCTCCGCGAGCACGGTGGGGAGGTCGTAGACGGAGCTCTCGATGAAGCGTGCCGGTACCGAGAGCTCGTCGCTCAGCGAGCGCGCCAGGGCGATCGCCTTGTCGGAGAAGTCGATGCCGGTGACGGTCGCGCCGAGGCGCGCCAGAGAGAGCGTGTCCATGCCGAAGTGGCACTGCAGATGCAGCAGGGTCTTGCCGGCGACGTCGGGTCCGAGCTCGGCGAGCTCGATCGGCCCCAGCGACTGCTTGCCGGCCTTGAAACCCGCGAGGTCGTAGTACGCCGACTGCCGGTGCACGTCGGTCAGCTCGTTCCAGAAGGCGAGGTTGGCTTTGGTGAGGTCGTCGAGCATTTCAGGGCGCCAGTCGGTCGAGCGTCCAGTCGCCGTTCACAAGGCGCAAGGCGAACGTGCCGCGGCAGAGCCGGCACTTAGCCTCGGCGCCTTCGTCGGGATCCGGGCCGAAGTCGAGCTGCCAGCCGCACGGAGGGCAGAAGAAGAGCACCAGTGCCTTCGCGCTGCGCGTCAGCTCCTGTATGCGCCGCAGCCCGCGCACATGGCCGGTCGCGCCGCGCGGGAACTTGCGGAAGAGCGCCTTGATCGCGGGGTCTTCGGCCTTGTCGGCGAACCTGCCGTCCAGTTTCGTCGCGGCGAGCTCGAAGTCGAGGTCGTCGGCGAGCGCGGCAAGCATCGACGTGTTGCCGCACTCGAGCGCCAGCGCTTCGGTCAGGATTTCGATGTCACGCGCGCGAGACAAGCATCACACCTCGTAGGCGACCGTGCGGATGAGGCCGATCGTCTCGCCGCTGTCGCCGGCGGTGATCGCGTCGCTGACCGAGCAGACGGTGGTGGCATGCTCGTCGGCGAGGAAGGCCGTTACTTGAGCGTCGAGGTCGTTGAGCTCGCGAGCGGCGGCGAAGATCTTGATCGGCGTGGTGAAAGTCTTCACTTTGATCATGGTGCCCCCTCGTGTGCGNNCAGACTCGAAAGATGGACCCGCTGCGGATATAGTAGCGTACATGACCGCTGCGAGAGATGTGCACAAGACCCGCCTTGAGGCGTTCGGCGAGGCATTCGCCGATGCGACGCGGCGGGCGGTTTACCATCGCGCCGCGGAATCGCCGGTGCCACTGTCGGCGGCGGAGGTCGCTGCCGGGTTCGGCGTGCACCGTACCGTCGCCCGCGCGCATCTCGAGAAGCTCGTCGAGATGGGGCTGCTGCGGGCGGCCGCGCGCCGCACCGGCGCCGGCGGCCGCCCGGCGAAGGTCTACTCTGCATCGGCGCAGCGCGTCGACCTCACGTTGCCGCCGCGGTGCTACGAGAGCTTGGCTCGTCTGCTGCTCGATCTGGTGTCGACGCTGCCGGCCGAGATCGAGCCGGCAGCGCTCGCACTCGCCGTTGGGCGCGCCTACGGTCGCGGCCTCGCCCATGCCGGCGAGCTCGACGACGGCCCGGCGCGCCCGGCCGGCGAGCGCGCCCTCGAGTGGCTGATCTCGGCCGGGTACGCAGCCGAGCTCGACAACGGTCCGACCGGCGNNCGATCACGAGCAGACGCTGTCGATCGTCGACGGCGACTCCTCGTGTCGCCACGAGTTCACGCTCTAGGTCACCGCCACATTCCGCGTCAGTCGGTCTCGCTCCAGCGAGTGGGGTCGCTGCGCTTGTCCTCGTACATCTGCTGGTCGGCTTCACCGACCAACTCCTCCAACGTACGAAAGCGGCGCGGCTCGAACGATGCCGTGCCGAGACTCAGTTTGAGCTTGTACGGACGGTCTTCGCCGGCGTTGAACGCATCGAGGTTGGCGTGCAGGCGGCGGCAGAGCTCCGTGGCTTCGGCCGGCGTGCTGCGGCCGAGGACCACGAACTCGTCGCCGCCGAGACGCGCGACGATGTCGGCGTCGCGGACCGTTGCGCGCAACAGCTCGGCGACGTCCCTCAGGGCATGATCGCCGTGCTCGTGACCGAGGTGGTCGTTAATCGCTTTCATGCCGTCGAGGTCACCGTACACGACCGTGAGTGCGGTGCCGCTGCGCTCGGCGTCGCGTAAGGCCTGTTCGCCGAGCGCGAAGAACCCGCGCCGGTTGGAGACGCCGGTGAGGTCGTCGACCAGTGAGGCCGCGCGCAGCTCCTCTTCGCGCGCGGCGAGGAGCTCGACCATCGAGTTGAAGGCGGCCGAGAACTCGCCCATGAAGTCGACTCTCTGACTGTAGTCACCTTGAGCGATCTGGGCGGCCTGCCGCGTGAGCTCGCTCAGGCGGGAGTGCAACTCCTTGAACGGCGAGGCGAGGTAGTTGCCGCGTGAGAGCACAGGGCTCGACAGGTCGCCCTTGGCCAGCGGCGAGATGAAATCCTGGATCTCGCGGACGAAGGCGATGAGGCGGTTGGTCGCAACGATGACGGGTTGCACTTCGGCGGGGCAGCTGTCGACGTCGACATCGGCCGGCGTCTTCGCCGCGAGCAGAGCGTCGATCGCCGCCGCGACCTGCGCGAGGCAGGCGCGGAGCTCGCCCTCGGTGGCCGGCTGCTTGCTCATCGCCGCGTCCCCGGCTTCGCCGGACGCACGTCGAAGCGACAGACGCGCCCGCCGCTTGCCCAGCAGTCGGTCTCGCGGACCGTGAACTGACGTCCTGTGTACGCCTCGAAGAGGCCACCGAGAAAGCCTTCGTCGTAGTCGCAAACCACCTCGTCGCTGTATGGCAGGCCGGAGCAGTCGAGGTCCTCCGCCAGCGTCACGGTGAACTCGAGCTTGGCGACGTCGGCCTTCTCGAGCCGCAGCACACCGATCTTGAGCTCCCGAAGCGTTTGCTGCAGGTGGGCGACGAACTCGTCGAAGCCGAGCGTCGTGTCGAGCACGTTGTGGCAGAACGCGCGGCCGGCGACGCGGCCGGCCGCGCGCAGGATCTCGCTCGTTTCCGTGGGTCCGTAGCGCGCGGTCAGCACGTCGCGCAACGTGAACTCGAGAAGACGGTATACGGCGACGGGAGCATCGGGTCCGAGGTTGGGCCGACCGAGGGCGAGGTCGCCGAGGTCGGCCCAGGTGAACTGCGATTCGTCCCGCTCTGTCTTGAACGCGCTCATGAGGGTCTCGCATCCTCCTTCAACCGCAGACGGTACATACCACCGTGACGACGATCTCAGTCGGTGCGCGGCCCGGCTGTGACGCCGGCCGCGCCAATCTCGTCGCTAGCGCTTCGGCAGGCCGCGCTCGTAGAACCCGTCCTCGGCGCGCAGGTAGCCGCGCAGCGTGTGCGCCGCCGCGCTCGAGAGCGGCTCCGGCGGCCAGGCGATCATGCGCCGGTTGACGAACGGGCACGTCTCGACGAGCTCGGTCTCCTTTTCGAGGATCAGATCGCGCAACACACAGGAGTTGAGGTGGCTCATCGACACGCCGTGGCCGATGCAGCCCAAGCTGTAGACGGCACGCTTGTCACCCGCGTAGCCGAGTGCCGGCGTGAGGTCGAGCGTCACCGAGAACGGGCCACCCCAGCGATGCGTGATCTCGACACCCCTGAGGTGCGGCCAGAGGAAGGCGATGTGGTCTTCGAGATGCTTGAACACCTTCTCGTCCGAGTCGGCGTCGAGCTTGTTGGCGTACGTCAGCCCGACCGGACCGCCACCCATGACGATGCGCTTGTCCGGCGTGAGGCGGTAGTAGTGGATCAGGTTGCGCGCATCCTCGATGCCCTGGTTGCCGGCCCAGCCGATCGGCGCCAACTGCTCATCGGTGAGCGGCGCCGTGGCGATCATGTAGGTGAACGCCGGTATCTGCTTGTGCTGCAGCTCGGGGAAAAGGTGCGAGTAGCCATTGGTCGCGAAGACGAGCTTGGCGGCAGTCAGGGCGCCGGACGGAGTGAGGATGTGGAACTTGCCGTCGCCGGCGTCGGTGGCGATCGACAACACCGGCGTCTCTTCGTAGACCTTGGCGCCGAGCTTCAGCGCGAGACGCTTCTCTTCGCGCGCCAGCTGGGCGGGGTCGACGAGCAGCAGACGCGGTTCCCACATGCCGCCGAGGTAGCGCTCTGAGTTGACCATCGCCTTCGCCTCATCGGCCTCGATCCAGGTGATGCCGTCGAAGCCGAGCGATTGCATCAAGTCGACCTGATGCTTCAGTCGCTTGATGTAGCTCGGCGTCGTCGCCACCCGCAGGAACCCGGGGCGGATCTTCTGACAGTCGAGCTGCTCGTTGTCGATGATCTCCTCGAGGTAGTCGACCGCCTTCTCCATGTAGGTGTGCGCCTTCTTCAGGAACTTCTTGCCGCGGATCAGCGCGGTGGTGCCGAAGCCGAGCCCGACGACGGTCATCGCGAACGAACCGTTGCGGCCGCTGGCGCCGTAGCCGACGGTCTTGGCCTCGAGCAGCGCTACGTTGAGCGACGGGTCGGCCTTTCTGAGCTCGCAGGCGGTGGCCAGTCCGGTGAAGCCGCCGCCAATCACGGCGACGTCGACGGCGACGGCGCCGGCGAGCGGCGGTTCCGGCGTGTATGGGCCATACGTGTCGAGCCAGAGTGAGAGCGGCGAATCGGGCAGCACAGTCATGGGAGACTCCTTTTGCGACAGCCTCGGTGGTCGGCGCAGCCCTACCAGAGTAGTCGCGCCGAGTTAGTCGGCCGGCGTTCCCACCCGGCCCGTGAACTCGTCCATCGACCTGGTGACGCCGAGGAAGTCGGCGATCCAGTCGAAGGCTGACACGGGCAGCATACGCATCAGCGGCACCGTGCGCACCAGCGGCGGCATCAGCACCTGGCGCCGGTTGAGCTGGATCGCCTTGACGACGCGGTCGGCCACGTCCTGCTCGTGGAGGATGGGCAGGAGCCGTGAAAAGCGCGTCGTGGCCCCGGCGAACATGCCGGTGTCGATGTAGGAAGGGCAGACGACGGTCGTGATCACGCCGGGGGCGCTGCGCCGCAGTTCGTTGCGCAGCGCCTCGTCGAACCCGACCGCGGCGTGCTTGCTGGCGCCGTAGTCGCACTGCCTGGGCACGCCGATCAGGCCACCGGCCGAAGCGATCGTGACGATGTGGCCGCTGCCGCGCTCGACCATCGCCGGCAGGAACGCCTTGGCGGTCCAGAAGAGGGCCAGGGCGTTGATCTTGAAGGTGCGCTCGATCTGCTCGTCGGCGATCTCGAGCAGCAGCTTGCCGCTGACCACGCCGGCGTTGTTGACGAGGATGTCGACGGCGCCGAACGACGCGGTCGTCTCGGTCGCCGCGCGATAGACGGCCTCACGATCGGAGACGTCGCAGACGAAGCCCTGAGCGTCACGGGCGCCGGCGGTCTTGAGCTCATCGACGACCGCCGGAAGCCTCTGCTCGTCAATGTCCCAGATCGCGACGCCGGCGCCGAGCGCCGCCACCTTGAGCGCCATCAGCCGTCCGATGCCGCCGGCGCCGCCGGTGATCAGGACGTTCCTGGTGCCGATCGTCGTCATCGCCCCTCCATCATTTGATTCCGGGAATGTAGCGCAGGGCTTTGATCGCCAGGCTCATCACTTGCGCATAGCGTTCGTTGTCGAGGAACGGCAGCCGGCTGATCGGCACGACGCGCTCGACCGCGACCGTCTGTGCCTCGGTGAACCGGAGCAGTCCGGGGGCGCCGTGACGGCGGCCGACGCCGGACTGCTTGAAGCCGCCCATCGGGCTGGCGGAAGCCCATGTGGCCTGGTACGCATCGTTGATGCCGACCGTGCCGGCCTCGATGCGCGCGGCGATCTGTTTGGCGCGGCCGACGTCCTTCGACCAGACGCTGGCGTTGAGCCCGTACTCGCTGTCGTTGACTCTGGCGATCGCCTCGTCGACGTCGTCGAAGCGGTAGACCGCGCAGACCGGGCCGAACGTCTCGGCGCGGCAGAGGTCCATCTCCTCGGTGACACCCTCGAGCAGCGTCGGCTCGAAGAAGTAGGGACCAAGGTCCGGTCGCGGCTTGCCGCCGGCGAGCACTTTGGCGCCCTTGGCGACGGCGTCGTTCACATGGGCGCTCACCTTCTCCAGCTGCGCCGTCGACGAAAGGCTGCCGACGTCAACGTCCCAGCCGAGACTCGGTCCGATCGGGAGCGTCTTGAGGGCCTCGGCGAGCGCCGGCACGAACGTGTCGTAGATGCCGCTCTGCACGTAGAGGCGCTCGCACGACACACAAACCTGACCGCTGCCCGACGTGATGCTGAAGGCGATGCCGTCGACCGTGCTGATGCCGAGCGTCGTGCCGGCGGCGCGGCGGCCGAGGGGCGCGTCGTCGAGGACGATCGCCGGGTTCTTGCCGCCCAGTTCCATCGAGTAGTCGATCAAGCGACCGGCGGCTTGCTGAGCGATCAGCCTGCCGGTCGCCGTACTGCCGGTGAACATCAGGTAGTCGGCGTTGTCGATCAGCGCCGGGCCGAGCACAGCGCCACTGCCGGGGACGATCTGCAGAACGCCCTTCGGCAGGCCCGCCTCGGCGAACACCTGGGCCGCCCACAGCACGGAGAAGGGCGTCTGCGAGTCCGGCTTGATCACGACGGCGTTGCCGGCGACCAGCGCCGCGATCGCGTCGCCGATGCTGAGCATGAAGGGGTAGTTCCAGGGCGAGATCACGGCGACGACGCCCTTCGGTCGGCGGTACTCGCGCGTCGTCGTGAGCAGGGGCAGCGCCCCTTGACGGAGCTTCGGGCGGAGCAGGCTCGCCGAGACGTGTGCGTAGTAACGCGCCGTGATCGCCGCATCGAGCACTTCTTCGAACGCGTTCCGGCGCGACTTGCCGCCCTCGAGCTGGATGACGTCGAGGATTTCGTGGGCGTTGGCGATGACGAGATCGTGGAAGCGCAGCAGGATGGCGGCGCGCTCATTCACCGGCACCGCCACCCAGTCCTTCTGGGCGGCGCGGGCGACGCCGACCGCGACGACGACGTCGTCCGGCGTGCCCAGCGGCACACTGCCGAGTGTCTCTCCCGTGAACGGGACCTCGACGACGAGCGGCTCGCGCGGGCTGCCGACGGCAGCCCCTTCGGCGAGCCGCTCCAGCAGCGCCGGCCCTACGCGCGCCGTCCATTGCCTGTCGACGGCATCTGCGACCGTCTTCTTCTTCTTGCTCGGTGACATGTGCCCACCCCCGCTCGTCCGCTCGTCGGCGATACTCTACTCCACGGCGGCGCTCGGTGCAGCGCCGCGCCGCCGCCGCGAACGGGCGCGGCCGCAGGTGCGCCGAATGCGCGTGGTACCATGGTGCGGATGCAGCCCAGAGCACGACACCCGCGGCGCCTGCGCCGACGCTTGGCGCTCACCAAGGCTCACATCGTCCTCCTTCTCTTTGCCGGCGTAGCCCTCGTTGCCACAGGCTGCGGCGGCGATCACGCCAAGCCGGCGCCGCCGGTCGTGCCGAGTGATCGCACGGTCAAGGCGAACATGGTCGAAGCGCTCGCCCGGCCGCCCCAGGTGATCATCTTCGGCGGCTCCCGGGCGCTTCGCTTCGAGCCCAGCTACATCGAGAAGAAGACCGGCCTCACCGGCTTCAACGCCGCCTTCTCGAACGGCCGCGCCGAGGACGCCTGGGCGTGGACGAACTACCTGCACCATCAGTTCCCGCACACGCGCCTGCGCTTCTTTTGGCCGTTGCAGGTGGAGGCTTTCCGCGAGCAGGGGCTGGCTTTCGGTCTCATCCAGGACAAGCGCTTCTCGCGCTACTTCCCGGCCGACTTCCTCGCCGAGCAGAGCCGGCGCCTGCCGCAGAACGCGTCGCAGCTGCCCGCCAACCACGACCTCGCCACGGACACGTACGGGCCTGACGGGGCGCTTCTGCACAACCGCTACGACATCCGTCTGGAGAAGGGCGGCAAGCTCTCGACCGCGCTCGACTGGTCGATCCGGACGATGGCCGAGCGCTACGCCAAGTACCCGGTGATCATCGACCCGCGGGCGCGGGCGTACTTCGAGAGGACCCTGGGGCTGATGAACAAGCTCGAGGCGACGCCGGTGCTCGTGCTGATGCCGATCCAGCCGAGAGCGCTGCGGGCGATCGAGCCGCTCGGCTGGAGCGAACGCCACCGCGTGGTCGTCGCCTACCTCAGATCGCTGCAGAAGCGCTACCGCTTCGTGTTCTTCGACTTCAGCGACCTGCGGAGTGTCGGCGGCGACCCGAAACAGTACTACGACGGCGTGCACATGTGGGTGCAGAACACGCGCAAAGTGATCGACGCGGTGCTTGCGCGCGACCCGCACGCGTTCGACTAGACGCGCGCCCGCAGCCGCGGGCGCGCGTCCACCACTCGAGCAACCGGCGCTGGCCCTCGAGGGCGCGGACGTCGGTCACGTCCTGGACCGTTTCCACGATCCCTCTGTAGGTGCCGTCGGCGACGCGCAAGACGAAGTAGCGGATGTGCAGGAACCGCTCGGCGATCGTCAGCCAGAACTCGACGGTGTGTTTCTCGCCGGCGCGGCGTTCGCCGCCGTGATGGCGCGCAGGTTCAGCGAACTCAAGCACCCGGACTACGCGCATTCGGACGAGCGGCGCTGGGGCTGAAGCTAGCTGGCGTTCCAGCCCGGCGCGGCGAGCGCAGCGGCGAGCGCCGCGCGGCCATTGCCGACGGCAGCCGGGCCGTGCGTCACGAGCACGTGCTCGACGTCGAGGTCGAGTAGCGGCCGCAGCGTCGGCAGGAAGCGATCCTCGTACCAACCCGGTTTGCGCCGCTCCCACTCCCAGACGCGCAACGTATCGTCGATACCGATGATCGCATCGCCGAAGGCGAGTGCTCTGTGCTGCGGGAAGTAGAGCGGCATCTCGTTGCGTCGCGGGTTGCCGATCACGAAGGCCTGGGTATCGCGGCCGACCGGTCCGGCAGGGTCGATGACGTTGAGCGGCGTCTCCTGCGCGAAGCGTTTTGCCACCACCGGGTGACCCCAGATGCGCGTCTGCAGCCGCGAGCGGTAGCGCCAGAAGAGCGGCTCGGCACTGCGCGCGTGGTAAGGGATGGTGATCATGATCTCGAGGTGGCGCGCCTCGTCGACGCGCCGGTCGAGGGTCGCGAGCAGGTCTGCGGCGCGCGGGTCGTCGTCGGCGTAGAGGAGAGGATCGACGAGCACGAGGTCGTCGCGGTGTGGGAGCGCATAGCAGGCGACCTCGTGCCCCCACTCGATGCGCGTGCGCCACTCGGGGTGCGGCGCCGTCCAGCGCAGTATTCCGGGTGCGATCTGATCCACAGGCTTCTCCTCAAGATTCGGGCGGGCGTCAGGTGGTCTGTCAGGCTTTGCGTTCGCAGTGCCGCAGCCCTTCATACCATTGAAGGACAAAAGGGCCGCACGAGCGGCCCCCTGTCATACTTTCTGTCGAACCGGTGCGGCTCTAGGCCATCACGCCGACGACATCGACCATGTGCTTCTTGAGACCAAGCTTGCCCTCGGGCACGCCGATCGCGCGGCCGACCATCTGCGAGAGGTAGAGGATGGGGATCTCCTGCCACGCGGCATCTTTGGTCTTGATGCCGGCCTGCCGCGTGTCGAGGTTGACCTGGCAGAGCGGGCAGGCGCAGACGACGGCTTCGGCGCCGCACGCCTTGGCGTTGGTGAGGATCTTGCGCACGAGCTCTATGACGACGTCTTGCTCGCAGAGCGCCAGCGAGGCGCCGCAGCAGTCGGTCTTGTAGCTCCACTCGACTGGCACGGCGCCGAGCGCTTTGACGATCGCCTCCATGTGCGTCGGGTACTCGGGGTCGTCGGCGAGCGTGACCTCGGGTGGCCGCGTGAGCAGACAGCCGTAGTACGCGGCCACCTTGAGCCCCACGAACGGCCGCGTCACACGGGTCGTGAGCTCGTCGAGGCCGACCTCGTCGTAGTACACGTCGACGAGGTTGCGCACGGTGACGCCGCCGGGGTAGGCGCGGCCGACGACGCGCTCCACGTCGGCGCGCATGCCTTCATCCTGCATCTCATGCGCGCCTGCCATGAAGCGGCTGAAGCAGGCCGCGCAGGGCACGGCGACGGCGTCGAGCCGCATGTCGGTCTTGACCTTGGTGAGCTCGTTGACCGGGAGGGCGGCGGCGAGCAGCCGGTCGGCCGAGTGCGCCGCCGTGTTGCCGCAGCACTCCCAGCCGGGGATCTCGGCGAGCTCGACGTCGAGCGCCGCGGCACTCGCCCGGAAGCTCGAGTCGAGCTCCGGAGCGGTGCCGTGCAGCGAGCAGCCGGGGTAGTAGGCGAGCTGCTTCATGACCGCTCCCCCTTGATCTTCTCGATCTCGGCCAGCATGCGCTTCATCTGCGTGCGGTCGCCGACGGTGGGCAGCGGGTTGATCTTGCCCTTGGCGAACATCTTGATGCCCATGCCGACGTCGTCCATCAGCGACGACGGCCGCGTGAGCTTGTCGAGCATCAGCAGCTCGACCTCGTACAGCCGGCCCCAGCGTTTCATCGACTTGAGGTTCAGGTCGAGGATGTTGGCGAACGGGGCATCCTTCTTCACGCGCTTCGTCTGCCTGGCGATGATGCGCATCTCGTCCATCACGGCGGCGATGTCGATGCCCTGCGGGCAACGTGTCGTGCACGTCTCGCAGCCGGTACAGAGCCAGATGAAGTCGCCGTCGAGCACGCTGTCGAGGTCGCCGAGCTGCACGAGGCGGATGATCTGCGCCGGATGCAGCTCGGCGAAACCCGCCACCGGGCAACCGGTGGAGCACTTCTTGCACTGGTAGCACTTGTAGGCGTTCGTGCCGGCCTCGGCCGAGACCCTGGCGGCGAGCGCTGTGTCGATTGCAGCCATCACGCCTCCTAGGCCACCGCGGGACGCGGCGACAGCCCGGCGGCCGCGACGATCTCGGGCACCGCGATCTCCCACTCGACCGCCATGATGTGCACGCCGGCGACGCCTTCGACCTCGGCGAGCTCCTTGATCATCTCGACCGCGATCTTCTTGCCCTCGGCCTGCTGCGGCTCTCCCTTTTCCACGGCCGCCATGCGCTCGACGATCGCGTCGGGCACGTCCATACCGGGGACGAAGTTCTTCATGTACTTCGCCATGCCGGCGCCCTTGAGCGGCGTGAGTCCGGCCATGATCTTGACTTCCTTGTGCAGCCCGAGCGCGCGCACCTCCTCCATCCACTTCTTGAACTTGGGGATGTTGAAGATGCACTGCGTCTGGATGAAGTCGACACCGGCGTTGACCTTCTTCTTCAAGCGCAAGGCGCGGAACTCGAACGGGTCGGCGAACGGGTTCTCGGCGCAGCCGATGTAGAGCTGCGGCGCGACGCTGATCTCTTCGCCGCAGTCGAAGATCTTCTCGTCGCGCATGTTCTTGTACATGCGGATGAGCTGGACCGAGTCGAGATCGAAGACGCCCTTGGCCTGCGGGTGGTTGCCGAAGCTGCCGTGGTCGCCGGTGAGGCAGAGGATGTTCTTGATGCCGAGCGCCGCGGCGCCGAGGATATCGGCCTGCATGGCAAGGCGGTTGCGGTCGCGACAGGTCATCTGCATGATCGGCTCGAGGCCGTTGTCGGCGGCCAGATGGGCGGAGACCATCGAGCAGAGGCGGACGACGGCCGTCTGGTTGTCGGTGATGTTGGCGGCGTCGACGACGCCGCTCAGCAGCTTTGCCTTGTCGACGATCACGTTACCGTCGGCCGACTTGGGCGGGCCGCACTCGGCGGTGACGGCGAACTTGCCGGCCGAGAAGATCTTCTCGAGATTGCTCCCTGACTTCATACCGGCTTCGCCTCCTCGCGCACCATCTTGCGGGGGCCGCCGGAGCTGCTCTTCGACCAGTCCTTCGGCGGCGTGATCTCCATCAGCTTGTCCTGGCGGCCCTGCGCGATCAGCTTGTCGTAGATGAGCGCCCAGGCGCAGGGGATCTCTTCCTTGTTCGGGCCCGTGACTTCGCAGAGGCCCGCATGCGAACCGCCGCACGGGCCGTTCATGAGGCTCTTGGAGCAGCGCACGACGGGGCAGATGCCGCCGGTGTCGGCGAGCAAGCAGTCGCCGCAGGCGCCGCAGCGCTCGAGCCACACGGCGTGCTCCTGCGGCATGCCCAGCATGTTCGTGTTGACCGCGGGCAGCACGTATGCGTCGGCGAACTTCTCCGCCATCGACTGGATGCCGATGCCGCAGGCCATGCTGAGCACGACGGGGAACTCGGCGACCTTGGCGGCGATCATGTCGAGGTACTCCCACTCGCACTGACGGATCGCCGAGGTGTGCTCGATCTGCACGCTGCGTCCCTCTGCTTTGGCCTTGATGCGCAGCTCGCTGGCGAGGATCTCAGCCTCCTTCTCACCGCCGGTCAGGCAGACGGCGACGCAGGTGTCGCAGCCGGCGACCAGCACCTTGTCTTTGCCCTCGAGCATCGCCAGGAGCTCGTCGAGGGGCTTGCGTTCGGCAGTGATCATGTTGGCTGTCCTTCCTCTGCTGTGGCCGCGACAGTCGCCGGGACGACGTCGAGGGCGGCGCCGTCGCCGCGGAGCGGGCTCGGCCCGAGCTGCCTGATGCGTTCGGTGAACTCGTTCGCGACCTCGGCGAAGCGGGCGCCCATGGCCGACGACATGTTGTACATCTCGACGCGCTCCGGCTCGATGCCGAGCTCGACAAGGAGGGTCTTTGCATACTCCACACGCTTGCGCGCCCAGAGGTTGCCTTTGAGGTAGTGGCACTCGCCCTCCATGCAGCCGGCGGCGTAGACTCCGTCGGCGCCGGCCTCGAGGGCTTTGAGCAGATGGATGATCTCGAGCTTGCCGGTGCACGGTAACTTGATCATGCGGATGTTGGTGGGGTACTGCAGCCGCATGCTGCCGGCCAGGTCGGCGGCTGCATACGCGCAGTAGTGACACGCGAACACGATGATCTCCGGTTCGAAGTCGTGGTCGGCCATGTCAGCTCAGCTCCATCGTCAGCGCCTCTTCTTTGGCGAAGATCTGCGCGTCGGTGTAGTGGTGCAGGACGATCGCCTTGGCCGGGCACTCGGCGACGCAGACGCCGCAACCCTGGCAGGCGGCCGCCTCGATCTTGGCCTTCTTCGTGGCGACGTCGATGATCGGCACTTCGTACGGGCAGACGCGCACGCAGGTGAGACACGCGGCGCACTTCTCCTGGTCGACTTCGGCGACCACTCCGCCGGCTTTGAGCGCCGGTTTGGCAAGGATCGACGCGGCGCGACCGGCGGCGGCGTAGGCCTGCGAGATCGCCTCTTCGATGTCCTTCGGGTAGTGCGCCGAGCCGCAGAGGAAGATGCCCTCCGACGAGAAGTCGACGGGGCGCAGTTTGACGTGCGCTTCGAGGAAGAAACCCTCGGCCGTGAGCGGCACCTTGAGCAGCAGCGACGTCTTGTCGTTGCCCTCGCTGGGGATCGTCGGGGTGGCGAGCACCAGCAGGTCGGGCGCGACTTCCATGTCGCGCCCGACGTACGGGTCGCGGTAGCCGACCTTGAGGGCGCCGTCGGCGCTCACGTCGGGCAGCGAGTCGTTGTCGTAGCGCGTGAAGATGACGCCGAGCTCACGCGCCTTGGTGTAATACTCCTCGCTGAGGCCGAATGTGCGGATCTCCTTGTACCAGACGTACACGGGACGGTCGGGTTGGGCCTGCTTGAGGCGGATGGCGTTCTTGATGCTCTGCGCGCAGCACGTGCGCGAGCAGTAGGGCTTGTTCTCGTCGAGCGAGCCGGCGCAGAGGATGAAGCCGACCGCTTTGGCGGCGGCGAGCGCTGGGTCGTCGGCGGCGAACATCTTCTCGAGATCCATGCCGGTGACGACCTTCTGGCTGGCGCCGAGACCGTAGAGCGCGGGGCGCTCCTCGCGGGCGCCGGTGGCGACGATGACGACGCCGTGCTCGATCGGCGTGCGCTTGCCGTCGGCGGCGACGACGACGCTGGAGAAGTTGCCGATGAACCCCTGGAAGTCGCGCAGCTCGGACTCGAGGTGGATCTTGACGTTGGGGTTGTCGACGAGCCGCTGCTCGAGCTCGGCGACGAACTCGGTCGGCTTGCTGCCACGCAGCGTGCGGTCGATCTCGAGAGCGTGGCCGCCGAGCGTGGCGGTGCGCTCGACGAGATGCACTTCGTAGCCCATGTCGCCGAGCGCCAGCGCCGCCGTCATGCCGGCGATGCCGCCGCCGATGACGACCGCGGTATGCGTGAGCGGCACGTCGACTTTGTAGAGCGGCTCGAGCATGCGGGCGCGGGCGACGGACATGCGGACGAGGTCCTTTGCCTTGGCCGTCGCCCGCTCCGGCTCCTTGGCGTGCACCCACGACGCCTGGTCGCGGATGTTGGCCATCTCGAAGAGGAATGGGTTGAGACCGGCCTCGCGGAGCGTGTCCTGGAAGATCGGCTCGTGCGTGCGCGGCGTGCAGCTCGCGACGACAACGCGGTTGAGCTTCTCCTCGACGATCTTCTCCTTGATGAGCGTCAGCGCGTCGGAGGAGCACGTGTACATGTTGTCAGTGGCGTAGACCACGCCGGGCAACTTGGTGGCGTAGTCTGTCACGCTCTCGACGTCGATCACGCCGGCGATGTTGGAGCCGCAGTGACAGACGAAGACGCCGACGCGCGGCTCCTCCTCCATCGGCGTCTCCGCAGGGTACTCCTTGTCGACGGTGAGCGTGCCGCGTGAGTCGGCGAGGCCGGTCATCACCTTTGCTGCGGCGGCCGAAGCCTGGGCGACGGAGTCGGGGATGTCCTTGGGCTCGCCGAACGGGCCGACGACGAAGACGCCTTCGCGCGACGTGTCGAGCGGCGCGTACTCCCTGAGCTCGCAGAAGCCGTGCCGGTTGAGCGCGACGCCGAGCTTGCCGGCGGCCTCCTGCGCCTTGCGCGCCGGCTCGAGGCCGACGCTCAGCACGACGAGGTCGTACTCGCTCGTGTGCAGATGGCCACTCTCGTCCTCCCAGTCGATCGACAGGTTGCGGGAGAGCGGGTCCTCCTTGATCGAGGACGGGCGCGAGCGGATGAACTTGACGCCGCGGTCGAGCGCCCGCTGGTAAAAGGCGTCGAAACCCTTGCCCATCGCGCGCATGTCCATGAGGAAGACCTCGGGCGTGACGTCGGGCAGGTGGTCCATGGTGAGGATCGCCTGCTTGTTGGCGTACATGCAGCAGACGCTCGAGCAATACTCGTGGTCCTGGTCGCGCGAGCCGACGCACTGGATGAGGGCAATGCGCTTCGGGTGGGCACCATCGGACGGGCGCAGCACGTCGCCGATGGTCGGGCCCGAAGCGGAGAGCATGCGCTCGTACTCCAGCGCCGATAGTACGTTCGGGTAGCGCCGGTAGCCGTACTCGCCGTGCTCGCCCGGGTCGTGCGCGTCGAAGCCGGTCGCCATGACGACGGCGCCGACCGCCAACTGGCGTTCGGAGTCGCGCTCCTCGTGCAGCAGGGCGCCCGGACCGCAGGCGCGCACGCACTCCATGCACTCGGAGCAGACGGCGCACTGCAGGCAGCGTTTGGCCTCGGCGATCGCTTGCTCCTCGGTGTAGCCCGTGCGCACTTCGACCCAGCTGCGGCGGCGCTCGGCGCCGTCGTGCTCGGGCATGTGCACGCGCGGCTCGACCGTCACCTTGGCGAGCTCCGCGTCGCCGGGCCGGTACTCCGCCAGCGAGTCCGTCCACAACGAGACGAGCTGCTCGCCGCGCAAGTAGTTGTGGATGTTCGCCGCCGCCTTGCGGCCGGCGGCGATCGCCTCGATCGCCGTCAGCGGGCCCGTGGGCGCCATGTCGCCGCCGGCGAACACTCCGGAGTGGCCGGTGGCCATCGTGTGCTCGTCGATCGTGACCGCGTTCCCCTCGACCGCAACCCCGTCGAGGCCGCTCCTGAAGTCCTCGACGATCGCCTGGCCGATGGCGAAGATGACCGTGTCGCAGGGGATCTCGAAGTAGGCGTCGGGGATCGGCTCGGGCCGGCGCCGGCCCTTCTCGTCGGGCTCGCCCAGCTTGCAGCGCTGGAGCTTGATGGCGCTCACCTTGCTGCCGCTGCCGATGATCTCGACGGGGGCGACGAGATATTCGATCTTGACCTGCTCGTCGAGACCCTCGTCGATCTCCTCCGCCGACGCGGGCATCTCGGCACTGGTGCGGCGATAAGCGATCGTCACGGCGGGCGCCTTGCCCGATGCCGGGGTGAGGCGCGCGGCGCCGCGGGCGGTGTCGAAGGCGACGTCGCCGCCGCCGATGACGACGACCCTGTCGCCGATGACGGGCGGGTTGCCGAGGTTGAGCTCGCGCAGGAACTCGACCGCCGGCAGGCAGCCGTCGAGATCGTCGCCCTTGACCGGCGACGGGGCGCTGGTCTGCAGGCCAGCGGCGACGAAGACGGCGCCATAGCCATCCTTTAGCAGGCCGTCGACCGTGAAGTCGGCGCCGGCGCGCTGGTTGAGGCGCAGGTCGACGCCGAGGCCGACGATCTGATCGATCTCCTTCTGCAGCACGTCGTGCGGCAGGCGATGATCGGGGATGCCGACGCGCAACATGCCGCCGGCGACGGGCAGGGCTTCGAACACGATCGTCGCGTACCCGAGCTGGGCGAGGTCGCGTGCGCAGGAGAGACCGGCGGGACCGCCGCCGACGATCGCGACCTTCTCGCTCTGCGTGACCGGGAGCTTGTCGGGCAGCTCGGTCGGACCGGCCGTGTCGCAGACGAAGCGCTTGAGACCGGCGATCGAGATCGGCTCGTCGACCGAGCCGCGCGTGCAGGCCGCCTCGCACGGGTGTGCACAGATGCGTCCGCAGACCGACGGGAACGGGTTAGGCTCGGCGGCGACGCGGTAGGCGTCGGCGAAACGGCCTTCGGCGATCAGCGCGATGTAGCCCTGCGCCGACGTCTCGACGGGGCAGTTGCTCTTGCAGGGCGCATAGCCCTTCTTGTCGACCACGTATGTGTGGGGGATCGCCTGCGGGTAGAGCTTGTAGATCGCCTTGCGCTCGCCGAGGCCCTCGTTGTACTCGTCGTCGACGGTGATCGGGCAGACTGGAACGCACTCGCCACAGCTCGTGCACTTGTCGGGGTCGACGAAGCGCGCATGATGGTAGACCGTCGCCGTGAAGTTGCCGGGCGCGCCCTCGAGCGCGGTCAGTTCGGAGTTGGTGACGATGTCGATGTTGAGGTGACGGCCGGCCTCGACGAGCTTGGGCGCCAGCGTGCACATCGAGCAGTCGTTCGTGGGGAAGGTCTTGTCCAGCTGTGCCATGTGCCCGCCGAGGGCCGACGACTTGTCGACCAGGTAGACCTTGTAGCCGCCTTCGGCGAGGTCGAGCGAACACTGGATACCGGCGACGCCGCCGCCGAGCACGAGGGCAGCGCCAGTTGACTTGGCAGGAGTACCGGTCGACATAAACTCTCCTTCACGCTACGGCTGGACAGCCGTGTGGTGGGATCCCCGCAGAACCAACTTCCCTCATGGACACCACAAGAATTATAGCGCAGAGGCTGAAGACGCGTCCACACGAGGCGTGAGGCGCGAGGTGCGGGCGGCGGCGCGGACGCGCCGCCGCCCGCACCCTGTACCTGGGGGCCAAACGCGAGCGTCGATCCGGGCCACCGCCGCGACGCTCGCGCGATGCGGTCCCGGCCTCCCTTTGATAAGGTTTCGGCACACCCAGTTCCAACCGTTTTCGCAAGCAACCTGTCACTCGAAGGGTGGTCGATAGCAATGGGTGTGAAAGAGCAGTATCGCGACTACGTCATGACCGGCTTCGTCAAGCGCGTCGAGCCGGTCGTTGCCGACCACGGCGACGGCGCCCTCCTCTACGACGCCGACGGCACCGAGTACATCGACTGCTTCGCCGGCATCTCGGTGACCAACGCCGGTCACCACAACCCAAAGGTCCACGCCGCCGCCATGGCGCAGGCCGACAAGCTCGTCCACGCCTGCTCGTACGTCTACCACGTGCCGTCCGTCGGCGCGCTTGCCGAGAAGCTCGCCGAGATCACCCCCGGCAAGCTGCAGAAGACCTTCTTCGGCAACGGCGGCGCCGAGGCGATCGAAGGCGCTTTCAGGCTCGCCAAGCGCTTTTCCGGCAAGCGCGAGTTCGTCGCCATCGAGTCGAGCTTCCACGGGCGTTCGTTTGCCACGCTGTCGGTGACCGGCAACTCGGCGCGCAAGAAGGGCGGCGGCCCGTACATGCCGGGCGTCGCCTTCGTGCCGACGCCGTACTGCTATCGCTGCTTCGCCGAGACCACGCCCGACAAGTGCGACATGCTCTGCGCGCGCCGGGTGGGCGAAGTCATGCGTCTGCATCTCTCCGGCGACGTCTGTGCCTTCATCGCCGAGCCCGTGATGGGAGAGGGCGGCATCATCGTGCCGCCGGACGACTACTTCAAGCGGGTCAAGAAGACCCTCGACGACGAGGGCGTGCTGTTCATCGCCGACGAAGTGCAGAGCGGCTTCGGGCGCACCGGCAAGATGTTCGCCATCGAGCACTACGGTGTCGAGCCCGACATCATGACGATGGCCAAGGGCATCGCCGACGGCTGGCCGCTGTCGGCCTTCACCGCCCGTGCCGACATCGCCGACGCGTTCCAGATCGGCGACCACCTCTCGACCTTTGGCGGCAACCCCGTGTCCTGTGCGGCGGCGCTGGCCAACATCGCCTTCCTCCAGAACGGCGTGATCGCGGCGTCGGCGAAGAAGGGCGCCGACCTCAAGGCGCGCTTCGAGAACCTGATGATGGAGCAGGCGCTGATCGGCGACGTGCGTGGCAAGGGCCTCATGATCGGCGTCGAACTGGTCGAAGACCGCAAGACCAAGGTGCCGGCATCGGCCGCCGCGGGGTTCGTGCGGCAGTACTGCCTCGAGCACAACGTGCTCATCGGTGTCGGCGGCAACTTCGCCAGCGTGCTGCGCATCCAGCCGCCGCTCGTGATCAGTTCGGAGCAGATCGACACCACGTTCGACACGATCGCCGCCGCACTAAGGGCCTACAAGCAGGCCTAGCGCGAGCCGGGCGCGAACTCGCGCCACGAATTGCGCAGCAGCAGCTCGAGCACTTCGTAGGCCTGGGCGACGTCGAACTGCTCGCGGTCGATGCGCGCCTGTACGCCGAGCCCGTCGATCGCCGCGGCGATGAGCTGCGCCAACCCGCGCAGCCTGCGGTGGCGTTCGGGCTCGGCGTCGTCGGGCACGCCGAGCCAGCCGAGTTCCACGGCGATGTACCACTCGTAGAGAGCGATCAGCCGCTCACGCAGGGCCGGGTCGCGCATCGCGTGCGGCAGGATGTCGAAGAACCCCCGGTAGAAACCCGGCGTCAGCGTCATCGCGCAGATGCCCTGAAGCAGACGGTGGAGGCGCTCCTCGCCCGTCGTGCCTTCGACCTGGGCGGCAATTGCGAGGCATTCGTCGTGGATGATCGCCTCGAGCATCGCCGCCACGAGCCCTGCCTTGTTGCCGAAGTAGTAGCTCACCATCGCCTTGTTCTCGCCGGATTCGGCAGCGATGGCCGTGAGTGTCAGCGCGTTGAAGCCCCTGTCGACGATGATCTTCTGGGCGGCGTCGAGGATCGCGCGAGCGACGGGGGGCAGGCCGTGCTGCGGATCGCCGACGGGCGGCGGCAAGCGGCCGGGGGCCGCCGGTTCGTGTGTGCCGATGTCGGTGACGGGCCTCTCCTCGGTGCTTGTTCCCCTGACAACTCAGAACGGCAGTCTAGCATGCGAGCTAACCATTTGGTTAGCCACTCAAGGGGGGAACGGGGTCATGGGAGTGCATCCATCAGCCAGGGGCCAGCTGGCGTTCACTGCGTCAGTGCTCGCGATCGTCGTCGTGACGCTGATGATCGGCGCCGACGCCAGGTACGCCGCCGGTCTGGCGAAGGGCGACGTCTCGCTGACGCTCGGCGCCGGCGGCAAGCTCAAGCTCGTCGTCGGCGTCGACGCCGCCGGGGTCCCGGTCGCGACCACGGCCAGGATCGCCTGCGCCACGTCGCCGAAGGCGGGAAGCGGGGCGGTCGCCAGCGATGCCGCCGCGACCGCCCACAAGGTCGTGCTGCCCGGCGTGTCCACCGCGAACTCGAGGTACTACTACGACATCGTGCTCGCCGACTTCGGCGAGAGCGGACCGGTCTACAACCAGGAGTGGCGCGACGCGCGCAAGATGTTCCTGCCGGTCGCCGATCCCGCTTCGCGGCAATACTGGAGCGGGACTCCGGCGTCGATCCCGCCCGGCGGCCCGACGAGCAGGCGCGTCTCGAGGTCTTCCCGGCCAAGCAGGGCGTCGACATCGTCGCCGGCCACATGCGCTACTACATGCGCCACGTGCAGGACGGCGTCACGTACGTCACCAAAGGCGGCGCCGGCTCATATGTCGGGCCGATTACGCAGACTCCGTGGGACCAGTTCGACGTGACCGGCTACTCGGAGTACGGGTACACGATCTTCAAGTACGCGCCGAAGACCCGCACGGTGGCGCTGACCAGCTACATCGTGCGCGCCAGGGCGGTGCCAACGGCAACGATGTCACCACGACGGTTGGCGACACCGCGACGCTGGTGAACAACCCAAAGCACTAGGGACGAACGATGGGCGGGCTGGCGCGGCTGAAGCCGCGCCAGCCCGCCTCGCTCTGAAGACCGGGCGCCGCCGCGACCGCGGGTCGCAGGCTGCGCACCCGCAGTCGTATACTTCTGCTCTGGCACGTCAGCCCCGAGTCCGGGAGCAGCCCTGAAAGCCAACGAGTGGGACGGCCGCG
The DNA here is from genome assembly GCA_003132585.1 of Actinomycetota bacterium. Taxonomy (GTDB): domain Bacteria; phylum Actinomycetota; class Thermoleophilia; order UBA2241; family UBA2241; genus PALSA-647. Next base: position 13,932 of record PKYG01000020.1, on the reverse strand, counting down.
CCGAGGCTTATCGCACGAGCGACCACGGGTCCGGCGCCGATCTCGACACCGTCGTCGAATGGTGCGAGCCGGCGGCCGGCGTTCGGGCGCTCGACGTGGCGACCGGCGGCGGTCACGTCGGCAGCCGCCTGGCCGCGGCCGGCCTGAAGATCGTGAGAGGCGCCTTCTACGAGAAGCGCCACCCGATGGAGAAGTGGCTGGCGCTCACAGGCTGCACTGGCGACACCGCCGCGCGCGTGCGCGGACTGTTGGTCAACCGTCGCGCCCCCGGCGGCGCCTGGACCGACACCAGGGTCCTCTTCAAGTGCCGCACGCGTGAGGCGCACTGATGCGCGAGCGCGAGCGACTCCGGCGCGTGATCGTCCTGCTCGACGACCTTTATGGGCGGCCCGTCTGGTCGCCGCGTTACCCGCCGGTCGACGAGCTCGTCTACACGGTGCTCTCGCAGAACACCGCGGACGTGAACACGGAGCGCACGTTCGCAGCGCTTGAGGCGCGGTTCCCGGACTGGGGCGCGGTGCGCGACGCGCCTGCCGCCGAGGTCGAGCAGGCGATCGCTCTCGGCGGCCTCGCACGCGTCAAGGCGCCGCGCATCAAGGCGATCCTCGCGGCCGTCAGCGAGCGCACCGGCGACCCCGATCTGAGCGAGCTCGACGACATGACCGACGACGCNNCTCGGGCGGCCGGCGATGCCGGTGGACACGCACGTGCATCGCGTCGCCGGCCGCCTCGGTCTGATCGACGCCGAGCTCAGCGCCGAGCAGGCCCACCGGCCGCTGACCGAGCTCGCCGGACCCGAGAACGTCTACGCGCTGCACATCAACCTCGTGCGGCACGGCCGGCGAATCTGCCACGCTCGCCGGCCGCAGTGCGGGCGCTGTCCGCTGGCGGTCATCTGCCCGAGCGCCGGCCTGTTTTCCTGAGCGGCGCTCGGGGCTCGCGGACGAGTGCGCTCCCTCTGCGCGCGCGTGCCGCACACCGAACTTCTGTGTGTCACCGACCGCAAAACATTGACGGCCGGGCACCGCTTCTCTATTGTGGGCCAATTCAGTCCTTTTTGTCGGCTGGTCATCCACAGCGTCGGGAGGAGTTGCGTGTCCGCGAACAGGAAGAAGAACCAGCAGCGCGCCAAGGCGCAAGCCGCAGCCAGGCAGAGGAGCCGTCAGGGCGGTCAGACCTCGTCCTCCGGTGGCCAGTCGGCGCGTGAGCGGAAGAAAGCTCAATTCACGACCGCCAAGCGGAGCCGAGCGCCGCTCTACGGCATCGTCGCCGTCGTCGCCGTGATCGCGCTGACGCTGGGCATTGCCACCCTGGCTCACGGCAAGAAGCAGCCGTTTGCGCAGGCGCCCACGGCGATCGGCGGCGACGTCTCCATCCCGGTCGCGCAGGTGAACGACGGCACCGCCCATTTCTTCTCCGCCAACGTCGGTGGCACGACCGTCAAGTACTTCGTGATGAAGGCTCCGGACGGTACCCTGCGTACCGCCTTCGACGCCTGTGACGTGTGCTTCCCCTACAAGAAGGGCTACCACCAGCAAGGCACCGCCGTGCAGTGCAACAACTGCGGCAGGATCTTCCCGGTCGCCCAGATCGACGTGCAGCGAGGCGGCTGCAATCCGGGACCGATCGACGCCAAGGTCAAGGCCGGCCAGCTGGTCATACCGTACAGCCAGCTCCAGGCCGGTACGCGGCTGTTCCTCTGATCGTCTGACCGAACTGGCATGAACCTCGGCAGCATCGCGCTGAGCAACCTGCGCCGGCGCAAGACCCGCGCCGCGTTCCTGATCGCCGGCCTGTTGATCGGCATCGCCACCGTCGTCGCGCTGCTCACGCTCACCTCATCGCTGACGGTCGAGGCGCAGAACAACATGGAAAACTACGGCGCCAACATCTTGATCACGCCGCAGTCGAACGCGATGACGTTGACGTACGGCGGCGTGACCGTCGGCGATCTGTCGGTCGGCGCCCGCGATCTGAGCCAGGCCGGCCTCGGCAAGATCCTCACGATCCCCAACCGCAAGAACATCGCGATCGTCGCGCCCAAGCTCCTTGGCGCGGTCACAGTGAAGGGCAAGACGATGCTCCTGATGGGCGTCCGGCCCGACGCCGAGTTCAGGATCAAGCGCTGGTGGGTGCTCGACGGCCGCCCGATGGGCAACGATGCCGAGCTCGTCGCCGGCAGCGCCGCGGCCGGGGAGCTCGGCCTGCAGATGGGCGACTACGTGCGCATCGGCGGCAAGCGCTTCACGGTCACCGGCCTGCTGCACGAGACGGGATCTCAGGACGACAATCTTCTGCTGACGACGCTCGCGGCGGCGCAGTCCCTGCTGCACAAGCCTGGCCGGGTCAGCATGGTCGAAGTGGCGGCGCAGTGCTCGAACTGCCCGATCGAGAAGATCGTCGCGCAGATCTCCGGTGTGCTGCCGGGCGCCAAGGTGACGGCCATGCAGCAGGTGGTCAAGAGTCGCATGCACGCGCTCGGCCAGTTCCGCTCGTTCAGCCTCGCCGCCGCTGGCGTCGTGCTCGGCATCGAGGCGCTTGTCGTCTTTCTCACGATGATGGGGTCGGTCAACGAGCGCACGCGCGAGATCGGTGTGTTTCGCGCGATCGGGTTCCGCCGCGGCCACGTGATCGGTCTGATCCTGATCGAGGCCGCCGTCGCGAGCGTGCTCGCCGGCCTCCTCGGTTACCTTGCGGGCATGGGCACCACGTACGTCGTGCTGCCGTTCGTCGCCGAGGGCAGCGCGCACGTCGCCTGGGCGCCGTTGCTGGCGCCGGGGGCGGTGCTGATCGCCGTCGCGATCGGCGCCGCCGCGTCACTCTATCCGGCGTTGCACGCGAGCCGCATGGATCCGACCGAGGCCCTGAGGGCGCTGTGAGCGGGCGGTTCATCGAGATCAGCGCCCTCGAGAAGGTCTTCACCGGCGAAGGCAAGGCAGTGGCCGCGCTGCGTGGCCTCGAGCTCAGCGTGCCGGAGGGTACGTTCCTCGGAGTGATGGGGCAGTCAGGCTCGGGCAAGAGTACGTTCCTCGCCATCCTCGGGGGGCTCTGTCATCCGAGCGCCGGCACGGTGTGCGTCGATGGCATCGACCTCTACGGGCTGCCGGGCGAGCGGCTCGCCGACTTCCGCCGCGAGTATCTCGGCTTCGTCTTCCAGGCGCATAATCTGGTTGCTTACCTGACGGCGCTCGAGAACGTGATGCTGCCACTCTCCGTCAAGCGTATGTCGCGAGTCGCGAAGCGCGCGCGCGCGCTCGACGTGCTCGAGCAGGTCGGCTTGAGCGACCGCGCCGACCACCTGCCGAGCGCCATGTCGGGTGGCGAGCAGGAGCGCGTCGCGATCGCCCGCGCGCTCGTCAACGAGCCGCCGCTGATCCTTGCCGACGAGCCGACCGGCAGCCTCGACACGGACACGTCGGCGGAGATCATGGCGCTGCTCAAGCATCTCAACGATCAGGGCATCACGATCGTCATGGTCACGCACAACCCGGAGAACCAGCAGTTCTTCCACCGCACGGTCGTGCTGCGCGATGGCCGCGTCGACTGCGAGCTGCCGGCTTGCGAGGCGGGCACGCCGCTGTACCGTCCGGCGCGGGTTTGACCTCGCCGCAGCGGCGGGGATGATGCCGGTGCATCCGGCGATAACGGGCGTGTGGGCGGCGATGCAGGACGGCCGACCGGGGAGAGAGACGCGCGATGGCCAAGCTCAAGAACGAGTTCACGAAGAAGGAGTGGAAGCACTGCTGCGGCAAGGGCTGCAAGAAGTGCGACATCCACAACGCCTACCTCGACGCCTACGGGCACCGCGAGGGCGAGAAGAAGTTCGCCAAGGACCACGCCAAGACGCACTAGGGGCGGGGGCGCCTGCCCCTAGTCGCAGAGGCGGGAGGGGACGGCACATCGCCGCCCCGTCCCTTCCTTTCAGTACACTTCCGGCACGAACGTCTGGTTCTCGATCGGCGGCCGCACATACCCGGTATCGTCCCGGCGTTCCGGCAACTTGAACGGCTTGGGCGTCAGGTCCTCGTAGGGGATCAGGCTGAGCAGGTGGTGGATCATGTTCAGCCGGGCCCGCTTCTTGTCGTCGGCGTTGACCACGTGCCAGGGCGAGAGCTTGGTGTCGGTGTAGCGGAACATCTCGTCCTTGGCCTTGGAGTACTCGACCCACTTGTTCCAGCTCTCGAGGTCCATCTCGCTGAGCTTCCAGCGCTTGGTCGGGTCGTCGATGCGCGCCTTGAAGCGCCGGTCCTGCTCCTCGTCGCTGACGCTGAACCAGTACTTCACGAGGATGATCCCGCTGCGGATGAGCATCTCCTCGAACGGCGGACACGAGCGGAAGAACTCCATGACCTCGTCCTCGCTGCAGAAGCCCATCACCCGCTCGACGCCGGCACGGTTGTACCAGGAACGGTCGAAGATGACCCATTCGCCCGCCGCCGGCAGTTGTGGGACGTAGCGCTGGAAGTACCACTCGGTGCGTTCGCGCTCGGTCGGCACGCCGAGGGCGACGACGCGCACGACGCGGGGGTTGAGCGTCTCGGTGATCCGTTTGATGGTGCCGCCCTTGCCGGCCGCGTCGCGCCCCTCGAAGAGCGTCACGACCTTGAGGTGCCTGGTCTTGATCCACTCCTGCAGCTTGACGAGCTCGATCTGGAGCCTGCCCAGCTCCTTGAAGTAGGTGGCGTTGTCGAACTTCGACGGTCTTCCCGGCTCGTTGGGCGCTCGGGCCTCCTTGCGGCGGTCGCCCTTGCCTTTGTCGTCCTTGTCCTTGTCGGGCATTGCGTCCCCTCGCGGTCAGGCGGGCTTTGCGGCGCCACTGATGCACGGTAGTCTACGCCACATGGCACGCGACGGAAGTGGCGACGGCGTCGACCGGGTCGTCGGCTGCCTGGACATCGGCACCAACGCGGTGCGCCTGCTCGTCGCTCGCGTCCACGCCGACGCTTCCTACTCGATCGTGACCCAGCAGCGCGAGCAAGTGCGTTTGGGAGTGGGCGCGTTCGCGACGCATACCCTCACGCCGGAGGCCATCGAGCGCGCCGTGTCGGTGTGCTCGCAGTTCGCGGCGCTGGCGCGCTCGCACGGCGCCCGACACCTCATCGCGGCCGCCACCTCGGCCACGCGCGAGGCCGCCAACCAGGGCGTGCTGATCGCGCGGCTCGAGCGCGAGGCCGGGGTGCACGTTCGCGTCGTGTCCGGGCGCGAAGAAGCGCGCCTGATCTTCCAGGCGCTGCGCCATCGAGTCGGTCTCGACGAGCGGCCGGTCGCCTGTATCGACATCGGGGGCGGCAGCACGGAGATCGCCGTCGGCGACGCCGACCGCGATCTGTACCTCGACTCACTCAAGCTCGGTTCGCTGCGCCTCGCGGCCGACCGCTTCGGCCTCGACCGCGAGGCACCGATCCCGGGCGATTCGTACCGCGACCTGAAGCGCAGCGCCGCGGTGACTGCCGTCTACGCGGTGCGATCGGTGAGCGCCCTCGGCGTCACCGCCGCCTATGGCACGTCGGGCACGATCCGGAACCTCGCCGCGGTCGCGGCACGTGCTCTGGGCGGCGACGCCGAGGGCGATGAGACGCTGCTGACCCTCGGCGACCTGCGCAAGGTCGCCAAGCTGCTGCGCAGCGTGCCGCTCGTCGAGCGCCGGCAGGTGTCGGGGATGTCGCCCGAGCGGGCCGACTTCATCGTGGCCGGCGCGGCGATCCTCGAAGCGCTGATGGAGGGCGCCGGGCTCGGCCAGCTTCGCGTCCTGACCCAGTGCGGTGTGCGCGAGGGGCTCCTCGACGAGCAGCTCGAGGCGCTCGAGCCCGGGCGGCCGGTGCATCGCAGGGCGGTTCGCGACCTCAGCGTGGCCAAGCTCGCACGCGCCTGCGGCGCCGACGCTCGTCATGCCGCGCAGGTCGCCACGCTGGCGATGCAGCTGTTCGACAGCGCCGCCCGGACGCGGCTGCACCGGCAGGGAGACGCCGAGCGCGAATTGCTCGATCACGCCGCGCGGCTGCACGACATCGGCGCCATCGTGGCCTACAGCGAGCACCACCTGCACAGTTACTACCTGGTGCGCCACAGCGATCTTCTCGGGTTCGATCAGGACGAGATCGCCACGATCGCGACGATCACGCTCCTGCACCGCAAGGCGACGTCGGCGGCCCGCTACCCGCAGCACGCGGTCCTCGACCGGCGCAGCGCCCGGCGGGCCGCGCGGTTGGGGGTCCTGCTGCGCATCGCGGAGCTGCTCGACCGCGGGCACGTGGGTGCCGTGCGCGAGGCGCGTCTGGTGCGATCGGGCGGAGACGCGGTGCGTCTCGAGATCGTGCCGGCCGGCGACTGCCGGCTAGAGCAGTGGGGTGTCGAGAGCCGCCGCCCCGCCCTCGAGAAGGCGCTCGGCCGGACGCTGGAGATCGTCGTGCTCGACGGCCAACGGCTCGCGGCGGCCGACGAGGGTACGGGCGGGGGGCTGATGGCGTCGGATGCCGACGCCCGTTGCGTCGGCGTGTTCGACCTGGGGTCGAACGCCTTGTCGAGGGCGGGGCGGCGATCGTCGACGCCGTGATGGAGGCCTGCGCGGTCGCGCAGCTGCAAGTGCCGGACCTGACGCTGCTGCGCGACGGGGTGCTTGCTGACTACGCCGAAAGGCTGCGGCGCGGGGATCGACCGGTGGTCAGCCGCGCAATGAGCGCGGCCGCCTCACCGGCGAACCCCGCGCCGCGCACCGTGCGCCAGGTCTGCGGGAAGCCCTCGACCAGCCGGCTCAGTTCGCTCTGGCGTGCGGCCAGGTAGGTCGCCACGCCCGGAGCCATGACGATCTCGGACGGCAGCGTCCGCGTCCTGCGTCCGACGGGCGGTTCCCAGGCACCGAAGGTGAGGAACGTGCGCAGCACGCCGCAGGCGACCACGGCGTCCTGGAGGTCGCCGAGATGGTCCTGGAGCTGCTCGGTCGTCCGGATCATCGCCTTCGCGTCGGGCCCCAGCGCCTCCTCGAAGAACTCGAGCGTGTAGCGCAGGAACTTGCCGGCGATGCGCAGCCGGTGGTAGCGGACGAGCGGCGCGTCGGGCTCGGCGAGCGGTCCGTCGTAGGCCCACACCGCGGCGAGGCGCTCGTAGAGCGCGGCCGGCAGGACGTCGGCGACCTTCTCGGGCCGCGCCTCCCCGTCGGGGGTGATCGCGGGTAACGCCCCGGCGTGAGGGGTGTCGAGAAAGCGTCCCATGTCGTCGACGAAGCGCGCGTAACGCGGCCCGTCGAGGTAGGCGAGCATACGCTCGCGCGCCGCGTCGCGCCGCGCCGCCAGGGCGGCGAGCAGCGGGTCGAGCCCGCCGCGGCGCTCCTCGGGCAGGGCGTCGAGGTAGACCTGCAGCTTCTCGCGAAAGACGTCGAGGTCGCGCACGTCGCCCAGGGTGCGGCCGGTGCGGCGCAGCCCGCGCACGAGCGGACGGGTCGTCGCCGGGTCGAGGTGGGTGTCGAAGATGCGCAGCGCCGCCCGCATGCGTCGGGTGGCCACGCGCATGTCGTGGAGCTCCCCGGGATCCGTGCCCACGCGCGTGCCCGGCTCGTGGGCCAGCATGCGCGCGAAGTGGAAGCGGATGGTCTTGACGGCCGCCTCGGCCATCGTGTCGGTGCGCTTGATGCCCGGCCGTCGTGGCGCGCGCGCTTGGGGGCGCGGCTGTTCGGGCGTGGGCTTCGCCGGCGCCGGGACCGCGATCGCTCCCAGCGCCTCTTGGACCTGCGCGAGTAGTCGGCCCGGGAAGATCGTCAGGCCGCGCTCGCGGAACTGCATCAGCCAGTAGCGGACCGTGCGCTCGGCGAGACCGGAGCGCTCGCCGGCCTCGACCTGCGTTCTGCCGTCGTCGAGCGCCAGCAGCGCCTTGGCGCGGTGGGCATAGACGCCCTTGCGGCGGGCGACGCGGCGCAGCACGGCGCGCTGCGCGTCGCCTAAGAGCGCCGTGGCGCCCGCCGCGCCCGCCGCGGCCGGCGCGAGCCCCGCCACCTCTAGGGCGCGCTCGAACTTGGAGCGCCGCTGGGGCGTGAGGCCCCAGTCGTCGCGCAGGGACCTCGCGAGCCGTTCGAGGTCGGCCTCGGTGCCGTCGGGACGGAGCTCGACCTCGACCTCGCGGTAGGGCGCGAGCTCGCCGGCCGCGGTGGCGACGGTCACTTCGTCGAGCGCCAGCTCGGCGAGCTCGCGCCCCTCGCGCGTGACGGCGCGGAAGCGGCGCAGCTGCGTGAGCTCGACGAGGGGCTGGAGCGGCGCCCCACCGCACAGCTGGAGGACCCTGTCGCGCAGCGGCCCGGCTGGCCAGTCGGCCGGCGCGACGTAGCGGGGCAGCGTGATCTCGAGCTCCTCACGGCGGTGGATGCCGCCCGCGGCGTCGCCGGTCGACTTGAGCGTCATCACGACGTCGTGCTCGCGGTCGCGGTGGCGCAGCACGAAGCCGGCAGCCAGTATCGCGCGCGATGGGGTGTCGAGATACGCGTCGCGCACCTCGACCAGGGTGGGCGCGCCCAGCGCGCAGCCGGCGAGCTCGCCGGCTGCGCCCAGGCGCGCCAGCGTCTTCTCGTCGGGCACGGCGAACTTGGCCTCGATCTCCACCCTCGTCACGAGAGGTTCAACACCTTGGGCGGCAGCAGCCACACGAGCTCGCCCGACGGCGCGTCAACGTCGTCGACGTCGACGCGCGCCAGCCCGCCCTTCTTCATGACCAAGCGCGCGCCGGTCAGCCCTTCGATCACCATGCTGAAGTCGGGCTCGTGGCCGACGAGGACGAGCCTGTCGAGCGTGCGGTTGTCGGCGAGGATGGCCGCCAGCGCCTGCGGCCCGAACCCGTGACCGAGCCGCGGCTCATCGCGCAGCACCTGCTGCAGGTCGAGCTCTCCGGCGACGATCTCCGCGGTCTGCCGCGCCCGCGCGACCGGGCTCGTGAGCACGGCGCCGGCGGTGAACCCGAGTTTCATCAGCGTCGCGCCGGCGCTGCGCACGGCGTCACGGCCGGCGGCGGTCAAGGGCCGCTCGTCGTCGTCACGCGTCCACTCCGATCGGCGTTCGGCGACTCCGTGCCGCATGAAGTAGACCTGCATGGCGCCTCCCTCTGCGGTCAGAACCGCTGCTTGCGTTTCTTCTTGCCGCGCTTGACCTTGCGTCCCGTCTGACGGTGGGCGATGAACCACTCCTGGGCCTCGAGCGCCTCGCCTTCGGGCCCGGGTGTGGCGCGTTCGTAGGTGCCGTCGGGGAGCATGTGCCGGGCCTTGACGTTGTCGTGCAGGTAGGTCTCGAGGATCTCCTCGCGCAACCGGCGCACGATCTTGCGGTTGAGGATGGGGAAGAGGATCTCGACACGGCCGTCGATGTTGCGCGGCATGAGGTCGGCGCTGCCGACGTACACGGTCTCGTCGCCCCCGTTGCGGAACCAGTAGATGCGGCTGTGCTCGAGGAACCGTCCCACGATGCTGGTGACGCGGACGGTGTCGCTGACCCCGGGCACGCCGGGACGCAGGCAGCAGATGCCGCGCACCAGCAGGTCGACGCCGACGCCCGCCTGCGAAGCCTCGTAGAGCAACCGGATCATCCGGCGATCGACCAGCGAGTTCATCTTGAGGATCAGGTGGCCGCCCCGTCCCTCGCGCTGGTGCTCGATCTCGCGCCGCACGAGCGCCTCAAAGCCTTGGCGCAGGTTGATCGGCGCGACCAGGAAGGAGTTGTAGTCGCGGCTGCGCGAGAAGCCGGTGAGGTAGTTGAAGAGCTCGGTCGCGTCGGCGCCCATGGCGTCGTCACGGGTGAAGAGGTCGAGGTCGGTGTACAGCTGGGCGGTGACGGTGTTGTAGTTGCCGGTGCCCAGGTGGAGGTACCGGCGGATACTCTCTCCTTCGCGCCGCACGACGAGCGCGATCTTGGAGTGCGTCTTCAGGCCGAGGAGGCCGTAGACGACGTGCACTCCTTCCTCTTCGAGCGCCTTCGCCCACTCGATGTTGCTCTCCTCGTCGAACCGGGCCTTGAGCTCGACGAGCACCGCCACCTCCTTACCGTTGCGGGCCGCGTCGAGCAGGGCGGCGACGACCGGCGCGTCGCGGCCGACCCGGTAGAGCGTCATCTTGATCGCCAGCACGTCGGGGTCACGGGCGGCCCGCTGGAGCCAGTCGATCACCGGCTCGAAGGAGTCGTAGGGGCGGTGGATGAGGGTGTCGCCGTCGCGGATGGCGGCGAAGATGTCGGTGTCGATGCCGGCCAGCTTGGGCGGGAGGCCCGGCACGAAGGACTTGTCCTTGATGTCGGGCCGGTCGAGGCCGCCCAGGTTGAGGCCGCTCATGCCGAGGGGCGGGTCGGCGGCGATGAGGCCCTCGGGCTCGAGGTCGAGGTTCTCGAGCAGGAGCCGCCGCATGTGGTCGGGCATGGCGGCGGCGACGGTGAGGCGGACGACCGACCCGAACCGCCGCCGGCGCACGCCCTGCTCCATCGTCTCGAGCAGGTCGTCCGCCTCGAGCTCCTGGATCGACATCTCCGCGTCGCGAGTCACCCGGAACGGGTGCGACTCGAGAATCTCCATGCCCGGGAAGAGCTCGTCGAGCTTGGCGGCGATCAGCTGCTCGAGCCAGACGAAGTACAGGGCTCGAGCGCCCCGGTCGCCGCCTTTTGCGGGCGGCGGCACGGTAACCAGTCGCGGCAGCGACTGCGGCACCTTCACACGGGCGAAGAGCCCGTGTCCCGACTCGTCCCTGAGCGACACCGCGAGGTTGAGACTGAGATTGGAGATGTGCGGGAACGGCCGCCCCGGGTCGAACGCCAGCGGCGTCAGGACCGGGAAGGCGGTGTGCGTGAAGAACGCGACCGCCGCCTCACGCTGGCGCTTGTCGAGCTGGTCGAAGTCGCAGACGTGGATCCCCGCTGCGGCGAGCTCGGGCAGCAGGGCCTGCCAGGTGGAGCGCGCCTCGCCCATCAGACGGGCGGCGCCGGCGCGGCAGGCGGCCAGCTGCTCGGCGGGGGTCATCCCGTCGGTGGACAGCTCGGTGACGCCGGCCTCGACCTGCTGGCGCAGTCCCGCGACGCGGACCATGAAGAACTCGCCCAGGTTCGAGCCCAGGATTGCCAGGAACTTGACGCGCTCGAGGAGGGGGTTGCGCGGGTCGCGCGCTTCTTCGAGCACGCGCTCCTGGAACTTGAGCAGGCTGAGCTCGCGGTTGACGAACAGGTGCGGGTCGTCGAGGTCTGGGGGTGCGGCGGCGTCCGTCGCCGCCTCACCGTCGCGCTCCGGCCCGGCGACGTCGCGCCGCCGGCTCTGCCGGCGCGTCGCCGTGGACGCGGGGCTTGCTGCAGGTGTGGCGTCGTGGACCATGGGCGCCCAGGACTCTCCCGTCTGTGACCCAGCGGTCACAGGTGTTGTTGACGCCGACAGTATATCTGCGCGCCACGTGGTCTGTCCGTTCATCGTGTCCTCATGCCATAGACAAGCCGGTGTGGATCCGGCAAGACGACAGTATGCCGTCATCGTCGGCATGTCCGGTGCGACCGGCCTGGCCGTGGTCCGGGCGCTGGGGCGGCGGGCGGGCGCTGCGCCACCCGCCGCCCTTGACGATGCCGACTGTACGCGAGAGGAACACCCCGCGGCGCTACCGCGCCGCGGTCATCTGAAGGGGGATCCGGAAAAGGGGTGCCAGTCATGACGAGAAGCAGGTCTGTCTTTCTATTCATCGTTGCGCTCGCCCTGCTGCTGGCGCTCGCCGCGGTCGCGCCCACGCTTGCCGGCGCGGTGCCCATGAACCACACGCGGTTCGGCACCGCGACGACGTCGACGAACTGGTCGGGCTACGACGCCACCGGCGGTGGCTTCACCAGCGTCACGGCGACCTGGACAGTACCGACCGTCAGTCCGAGCCTGACCGACGCCTACTCGAGCTTCTGGGTCGGACTCGACGGCGACGGCAGCGGTACCGTCGAGCAGCTCGGCACCGATTCCGACAGCGTCGGCGGCGCGGCCGTGTACGAGGTGTGGTACGAGATGTACCCGCACTGGCCGAAGTACGTGGCGATGACGATCAAGCCGGGCGACACGATGACCGGCAGTGTGACCGCCGCCGCCAGCGGGGCATTCACGCTCTCGATCACCGACAAGACCACGGGTCAGAGCTTCACGGTCACCGCGAAGATGAAGCGCGCCAAGCGCTACTCGGCCGAGGTGATCGCCGAGGCGCCGTGGTCGGGCGGCGTGCTACCGCTGGCCAACTTCGGCAGCGTCGGCTTCACGGGGTGTACGTTCAACGACAAGCCCATCAGCGCGTTCAACTGGAACAAGATCGACATGGTCGAGAACGGCGCCACCAAGGACGTGACGGGGCCGCTCGACGGGACGGGCACCGCGTTCAGCATCACCTGGAAGCACTTCTGAGGATGGCGCGCTGGATGAAGTAGACGAGAGGGGGCCGGTCTCACGACCGGCCCCCTCTCGTCGTTCAGCTGGTAGCCAGCTTGAGACCTACTCGACGTCACCACACTTCTTGAGCAGCTTGCGCCACTCGTCGTCGACCCAGGCCTGAAGGCTCTCCAGAGTGCCCGGGTCGCCCTTGAAGAGGTGGGCGAAGCGGCCCTGCTTCTTGAGCCACGGCACGAGCGGCGCCTTCTCGCGTGGCTTGTAGGTGAGCCGGTACTCGCCGTCCTCGACCTCGAACAGCGGCCAGTAGCACGTGTTGACCGCATCGCGCGCGAGCTCGATCGTCTCCGCCCCGTCGCTGCGCCAGCCGCGCGGGCACGGCGAGAGGATGTTGAGAAACGTCGGTCCGTCGGTCGCCAGCGCCTTGGCCGCCTTGCGCACGAGGTCGCGCGGGTCGTGCGGCGAGGCCTGGGCGACGTACTTGAGGCCGTGGGCGATCATGATGTCGGTGAGGTTCTTGCGGTTCTGGATCTTGCCCGACTGCTCCTTGCCGACCGGGCTCGTCGTCGTCCAGGCGCCGATCGGCGTGGCGCCGGAGCGCTGAAAGCCGGTGTTCATGTAGGCGCCGTTGTCGTAGCAGACGTAGAGCATGTGGTGGCCGCGCTCCATCGCGCCGGAGAGCGACTGCAGGCCGATGTCGTAGGTGCCCCCGTCGCCGCCAAAGGCGATGAACTTGACGTTCTCGTCGAGCTTGCCTTGCTTCTTGAGCGAACGGTAGGCGGTCTCCACGCCGGAGAGTGTGGCGGCCGCGTTCTCGAACGCCGTATGGATGTAGCTGCCCGTCCACGATGTGTACGGGTAGATCGTCGTCGACACCTCGAGGCAGCCGGTGGCGGCCGCCACGACGACGGGATCGGAGGTGCCCATCAGCACCTGGCGCACGACGATCGGCGCGCCGCAGCCGGCGCACATGCGGTGGCCGCCGGCGAGCTTGCTGCCCTGGGCGACGAGCTCCAGCCACTTCTGGCGTGCGTTCTCGTACACGTTCGTGTCGACGACGGCGTCGACCGGACACACATCGACGCACTGGTGACACATGATGCAGCGGGACTCGTCGACGCGGTAGGACTGCAACGCGCGCTGGTTGAAGGTGAGCGCGCCGGTCGGGCAGGCGGTGACGCAGCGGCCGCAGGTGATGCAGTCGGCCAGTTGGAGAGCCTCGCCGTACGGCGTGTCGACCTCGATCGTGAAGCCGCGGCCGGTGAAGTCGTAGCACGCCGGCCCGGCGACGTCGCGACAGACGCGCACGCAGCGGCCGCACGCTATGCAACGGTTCATGTCGCGCTGGATGAACGGGTGCTCGTGCGCGGCGGCGACGTCGCGTACGCGGCCTCCCGGGGCGACGAGGTCGTTCTCGGTGATGTCGTACTCCACGCCGAGCTTCTGCAGGTCGCAGTCGCCGAGCGAGGGACAGACGCACTTGAGGCAGCGCTCGGCCTCGGCGCGCGCGGCCGCCGGGCCGAGGCCCCTCTCGACCTCGTCGAAGACCGCCGTGCGCTTGGCTTTGGCCAGCTGCGGCAT
>PKYG01000018.1:32192-35723 GCA_003132585.1 Actinomycetota bacterium | reverse complement strand
GGAGTGCAAGTCGTGCGTCGAGGCCTGCCCGGCGAACGCGATCGACTGTACCCAGCAGCCCTGGGAGGAGGAGATCGCCGTCGGCGCCGTGGTGATCGCCACCGGTCACCAGGAGTTCGATGCGAAGCGCAAGTTGCCGCTAGGTTACGGGCGCTTCGCCAATGTGCTCACCCAGAGTCAGGTGGCGCGTTTGCTCGCCGCCTCCGGCCCCACCGCCGGCGAGCTCCTGCGGCCGTCCGACGGCGCCGTGCCCAAGCGGATCTTCATGCTGCAGTGCGTCGGTTCGCGCGACTGCACGTCGTCCGGCAACGAGCATTGCTCGGCGGTCTGCTGCCTGTTCGCAACGCTGCACAGTTCGCTCATCAAGCAGCACTACCCCGACGCCGAGATCACGATCGGCTACACGGACATGCGCACGCCGGGCAAGGCGCACGAGGAGTACTACCGGCTCGTGCAGTCGCGCGGCGTGCGCTACGTGCGCAGCCGCGTCGGCGAGGTCATCGAAGAGCCCGACAAAAGCCTGCGGGTGCGCTTCGAGGACACGGTCACCGGCCGCAAGGGCGAGGAGCTCTTCGACCTGCTCGTGCTCTCCGCTGGCCTCGAAGCGTCGGCCGGCACGATCGACATCGCCAAGGTCGCCGGCCTGCAGACCGGGGCTGCCGGCTTCATCAAAGAGTACCATCCCAAGCTGAAGCCCGTCGACACGCAGCGCACCGGCATGTTCGTCTGCGGCACCGCACAGGGCCCGAAGAACATCCCCGACACGATCGCCCAGGCCAAGGCCGCCGCTGCGCGCGTGATCTCGATGCTCTCGACCGGGTTCGTACTCACACCGGCGCAGGTGGCCGCCTCCGACCCGCAGGTGTGCATCGGCTGCGGCGTGTGCGAAACGGTCTGCCCGCAAGGTGCCGTGCAGCTCACCACCGGCACCGACGCGCACGCGGTCGTCGACGCCAACATCTGCCGCGGCTGCGGCATCTGCTCCGCCGAGTGCCCGTCGGGAGCGATCCAGCTCGGCGGCTTCAGCGACGACGAGATCCTCGCCGAGGTGACGGCGTGAGCGGCGCTCGGGTCGAGGCGCCGGCGGCGAAGCCGGCCGGCGCCAAGAACAGCGCCGCCAAGCCCGGCGCCGCCAAGCGCGGTGGCAAGGCTGTCACGCCCAACACCGGCGAGCGCACGATCGTCGCCTTCTGCTGCAGCGAGTGCGCGTATGCGGCGGCGGACGCCGCCGCCAACGCGCGCGCATCGCTGCCGCCGACCGTGCGCCTCGTGCTGATGCCGTGCACCGGCCGTGTGTCGCCGTTGCACCTGCTCAGCGCCCTCGCCGACGGCGCCGACGGCGCGATGGTCGCCGGTTGCCTCGAGGGCCAGTGCCACTACCGCGAGGGCAACTTCCAGGCGATCGACCGCGTCGCCTTCGTGCAGCGCCTGCTCGAGTCGGTCGGTGTGGAGCCCGAACGCGTGCGCATGTTCACGATGAGCGCCGGCGACCCGCCCAGGTTCGTCGCCGCCGTGCGCGAGATGGACCGCGTGATTGGATCACTGCCTCCTCTGGGGCGTGCCTGATGCCGCTCACACACCGTGGACGCGAGATCGTCGGCCGCCTGCCGCACGACGTCGCGATCGGTCGCGGCATCGGCTGCGAGATCGTCCGTCACGAAGAGCTCTGCGTCGGCTGCGGCACCTGTGCCAAGAACTGCCCCAGCGGCGCCAGCCGGCGCGGCGACACGTTCGACGTGAACCAGCTGCTCTCGGCGCCGGCCGACAGCCGCCGGGGCGCGCTCGGCGCCGCCCTGCAGCGGATAGCACGCCACGCGCCGGCCCGCGTCATCGCCGTGCCCGAGCGCGTCACCGTGTTCCGCACGATCTTCTACGACGAAGAGGAGTGCCTCGGCTGCGGCGCCTGCGCGCGCAACTGCCCAGTAGAAGCGATCGAGGCGCGGCCGGCCGTAGTCCCGGCCGCGCCCGCAGCGGAGTCCACGTCATGAACACCGCGCCGAAAGGTGCGGGCATCCGTCCGCTCGTCATGCTCTGCGAATGCGCCGGAACGATGGAGAACATCGCCTTCGACGAGCTCGAGGGCCACGTCGGGCCGCAGGCCGACACGCTGCGTGGCCGTCACTGGTGCAGCCGCGAGGGTCAGGCGCGCCTGCTGGAGCTGATGGAGGCCGGCGACGGGCGTCAGCTCGTCTTCGCCGGCTGCTCGCAGGACTTCGCCGACCGCCGCTTCCACCGTCTCATCGCCCGCGGCCTCAGGCTCGACATCGCCGACATCCGCGAGGGTTGCTCGTGGGTGCACAGCGACGGCGACGGCGCGGTCACCGCCAAGGCGGCGAGCATCATCGACTCGGCGATCGCCTATCCCGCCGCGCCCAGCGACACCGTGTCGCACGGCGAGCGCTTCGACTCGGTGCTCGTCATCGGCGGCGGCGTCGCCGGCACGCAGTCGGCCTGCGAGCTCGCGCAAATGGGCCACCACGTGGACCTCGTCGAGCGCCGCCCGTTCCTCGGCGGCCGGGCGGCGCGCATCGGCACCGTCTTCCCGACAAACGATTGCGGCCAGTGCCTGCCGACCACGGACGCCCAGGCGGGCACGCGCAAGTGCTTCCACCGCAATCTGGCGATCGACGACCCCAACCTGCGCATCTGGCGGCGCTCTTCAGTGGAGTCGGTCAGCGGCCGCCCGGGTGACTTCGAGGTCGCCATCCGCCGCCTGCCCAACATCGTCACCGACGCCTGCGTCAACTGCGGCACCTGCGAGACGGTCTGTCCCGAGATGGCCGCCGACGGAGCGACCAAGGCAATCTTCGCCGAGTTCTACGACGGTCGCGTGATCCGCACCGTCGATCTCGACACCTGCAGCTTCTGTGGCGCCTGCGCCGAGTCATGCCCGGTCGCGGCGATCGACTTCACACAGTCTCCGGAGCGCACGACCGTGCGCGCCGGCGCGATCCTCACCGCCATCGGCTGCGAGCCGGCACCGAAGGAGTTCGTCGCGCATCTCGGCTACGGTCAGGAGGGCGTCGTCTCGCAGATCGAGCTGGCCGAGATGCTCGACGGTTGGGAGGGTCAGGCGTCGATCGGCCGCAAACCGGCCGACGAGGTCGTCATGATCCAGTGCGCCGGCTCGCGCGACCGGCGCTTCATCCCGCACTGCTCGCGGCTCTGCTGCATGATCGCGCTGAAACACGCGATCAAGCTAAAGGCGCTGTTCCCGGACATGAAGGTGACGATCTGCTATCTCGAGATGCGCGCCGCCGGCGTGGGCTACGAGAACTGGTACCTGGCGGCGCGGCGTGTCGGCGTGGAGTTCGTCCGCGGCACGCCGCCCGAAGTGCAGTTCGACGGCGCCGGCAAGCCCGTGATCGAAGTCGAGGACGTCACCGCCGGTCGCAAGCGCGTGCTGCGCCCCGACCTCGTCGTGCTCTCCACCGGCATGGTGCCGGCGACCGACATCGAGCGCATCGCGCACGTTCTCAACGTCGATCTCGACGAGGACGGCTTCATCGAGATCCTCGACCGCAAGAACCG
>PKYG01000018.1:2874-32179 GCA_003132585.1 Actinomycetota bacterium | reverse complement strand
CTCACGTCGTCGGGCCGCCGCGGCACCGCCGCCTCGGTCGTCGAGGCGGCGGAGTGCGTCGGCTGCGACGTGTGCAGCACGATGTGCCCGTTCAACGCGATCACTCTCGTCGACCGGCCCGACGATGCGCCGCGGCCGAAGGACGTGAAGGACGACGGCAAGCTTGCCGTGATCGACGCCGAAGAATGTCACGCCTGCGGCATCTGCGCGGCGAACTGCCCGGAGATGGCGATCCGCCACAATCTCGCCGACGACGCCCTCTT
This sequence comes from Actinomycetota bacterium, assembly GCA_003132585.1. Lineage (GTDB taxonomy): Bacteria > Actinomycetota > Thermoleophilia > UBA2241 > UBA2241 > PALSA-647. The sequence continues at coordinate 31,916 of PKYG01000018.1, read as the reverse complement.
CGGACGCATCGAGGTGATGACGCGCGACGTCGACAAGCCGATCGTCGGCTTTTACTGCCGCGAGTGCGCCGGCGCCGCCATCGGCCTCAGCGGCCAGCGGCGCGACAGCTACCCCGCGTCGGTGCGTCTCATCGAGCTGCCCTGCCTGGGCAGGGTGAGCGCGCTGCACATCGTCGAGGCGGCCCGGCTGGGCGCAGCCGGCGTGTTCCTCGCCGGCTGCGCCGAAGACCGCTGTCAGTACCGCACCGGCGACACGAGCGCCGCCGAGCAGGCGCGCATCGCCGAGGAGCTGCTCGCCGACGCGGGCACGCCGTTGCCGCTCGAGCTCTGGCACCTTTGCGCCGTCGACCGCCACAGCGTCGGCCGGCGCATCCGGCTCTTCCACGCCGCGGCAACCGGCGACGGCGCCACCGCAGCGATGCTCGAGCAGGAGATGAGTCTGATCGGCGCCGGCTTCGGCGGCTCCGCCGCCCCCGCCGGCGCCTGCGTGGGAGGTGAGAGCAGTGGCTGTAGCGGTCGATGACGAGGCCCTGTTGACGGAGTTCTACGCCCTGGCCGACCGCTGCCGCCAGTGCTTCCAGTGCGGCCAGTGCACGTCGGGCTGTCCGAGCGCCCGCAGTCTCGAGGAGGGTCCGCGACGCCTCATCCGCCTCCTCCTCTCCTACGACGTCGAGGCGGTGATGAGCAGTGACGACCTCTGGCGCTGCAGCGAGTGCGGCAAGTGCACCGACGCCTGCCCCATGGAGGTCGAACCGGCGAAGATCATCGCCGAGCTGCGCGCGCTCGAAAGCAAGTACGGCGCGCAGACCTGCCCCGAACGTCACGCCGCCGACGTCGCGACCAGGCGCCTCGAGAAGCACGACCGCATCGACAACCTCGCCTTCGGCGTGACGATGGCGAGCAAGGGCCACCTGCCCAAGGACGTCCTCGGTGCCGCCGGCGCCGTCGCCAAGATCGTCGGGCAGTCGTTCGCCGGCAAGCAGGCGGCGTGCGCTGCTGAGGCCGGCAGGACGCCGGCCTCAGCAGCGCACGCGTTCTACGCCGGCTGCTCGCTGCCGCAGGACAACGCGGCGCGCAAGCTCACGCACGAAGCGGCCGCAACCCTCGGACTGCCGCTCGCCGAGGCGAGCGGCGCGCCCTGCTGCGGCCATCCATCGCGCGGCGCCGTGCCGACGCGGTTCGCGAGCGACGAGCCCGTGCTGACCGCGTGCCCGGCCTGCGATGCCGGCCTGCGCGAGGCCGGCATCGTGACGACCCCGCTGTGGGAAGCGCTCGTCGACCAGGCGGAGCGCGACGACCGCACGCTCGTCGCTGCCGGCGACGCGTTCGTGCCGTACGTCGGTTGCCTAGGCGAGCGCGACACCGCTCTCGCTGCGCTCGAGCAAGCCGCCGCGCTCGCCGGTATCCGCATGGAGCGCGCCTATCCGTCGCTGCACGCAGCGTGCTGCGGCGCGCTCGGCGGCATGTACCGCGGCGAGAGCGAAGGCGCCCGGCGCCTGCTCGACTTCGCTGTCGAGAAGCAGGCGCCCGTCGTCACGACCTGTTTGCTCTGTCGCGACAACCTGCGCTCGGCCGCGCGCCGGCGCCATCTACCCGTGCAGATCCACTTCTGGCCCGAGTTCTTCCGCGCCGCCGGGCCCGCCGACACACCCGAGGGAGCTACCGATGACTGACAAGAAGGCCAAGAAGGGCACGCCGGTACCGGTGACCGTCAAGCAGTCGTCGGACGAGAAGGCCGGCGGAGCGACGGAGCGCGTGAACCCGTACTCGATGATCGCCGACAACGCCTTCACTGAACGCTCGGCCGGTCGCAAGGACCTGGTCGAGCGCATCCTCAACGACCCGCGGATGCACGACCACAAGGACGGCTTTGAGTCGTGCATCCAATGCGGCGTCTGCACGTCGGGTTGTCCCGCCGCTCGTTTCACCGAGTACTCGCCACGCGAGACGGCGCGCCGCGCCCTCGACGGCGACGAGACGCTGCTCACCGACGACACCGTGTGGTACTGCTTCTACTGCTACACCTGCCAGAGCCGCTGCCCGCGCCACAACAGCGTCGCCGTGATCAACCAGGTGATCCGCGGCATGCAGGTCGAGAGCGGCTACGGCGTCAAGCACGTGGCGATGTTCGCGGCCTGGGGCGAGCAGTACTACGACAAGGGCATGGGCGGCACACCGCAGGTCTTCTTCCAGGACATCGCCGACATGTGCGGACCGAAGTGGAAGGACTTCGTCGCCCACCGCGACGAGATCCGCGAGATGCTCGGCCTGGGCACCGAGTACCCGTCCGAGAAGGCCGCCAAGGAGCTCGCGACGATCATGGACGCGACCGGCTTTCGCAAGCTGCTGGTGAAGATCGGCGCCTGGGGTGGCAAGGACCCCAAAGGCGAGTACGAGTTCGACGAGAACGGGGTCGAGATCGTGAAGTAGCGGCGACCGACACGTGGCGAACGAGACGGGGCGGGGAGTGCTGCGCACTCCCCGCCCCGTCTCGTTCAGCAATCCCGCCGACGCCCCCACGACCTGCGCGAGGGCGCACGCACGGTCGTCACTTCACGATGAGCCTATTTGACGCGGCCTTGAGCTGGGTGTTGCCGGCCCCGTCGGTGGCATAGACGTAGAACCTGTAGGTTCCCCTCTTCCAGGTGCCCGGCACGGTGAACTTGGCGGTCAGGGCCATGTTCACCGGTTTGCTCGCGTACTGGAGCGTCTTGACGAGCTTACCGGCGCTGTTCTTGACCTTGATCACGACCGCCGCCGTGCCGCTGTTGGGGGCAACGTCGGCGACCTTGTACTTCAGGGTAGCCGTGTGGCCGCGGTAAACCGACGCCGCGTACGGCGCCTTGGGGACCGGCCTCCGCGTATCGATGTTCACCGTGATGGTCTGCAGCGACTCGACGTTGCCGGCCACGTCGGCGGCTTGATAGGTGATCGTGTGGGCGCCGTCGTTGGCGTGAGTGGTCGCATCGACGGCGATGTTCACGTCGGTCGAGGCGGCAGCGACGACCACCGGAGTGCCCACGTCGAGCGTGCTGGTGAGCGTCGCGACACCGCTGCCGTCGACTTCGTCGGTCGCGGCCAGGTGCACCGCGACGGCAGCCTTATACCAGGCGCCGCCCGTGGCGCCGCTGGCCACGGTGACCGGCGCGGTAGTGTCAGCCGCGACGGTTAAAGTGACGGTGGTCGATTTCTCGACGTTGCCGGCGTTGTCCTGCGCCCAGAACTTGAGCGTGTGCGCCGCCGATCCCGTCGCGGGGGCGGCCACCGCGACGGACGTCTCGGACGCACCGCTGCCGACCCGATACAGGTGTACGTAGCTTTGATCGAGCTTGTAGTAGATGTAGGCGACACCCGAGTCATCAGTGGCGGACAAGGTCACAGTGGCGCCGTTCCAGTAGCTGCTGACGGCGTCGGATGTGGTCACCGGCGCAGTCGAGTCATCGCTCAAGGCAGCGTAAGCGCTCACCGCACAAATCCCCAGCACAATCACTGCGGCCGCGATCATCAGAAGAAGACGACGTGGTTTTCTCACTTCGAACACACCTCCATACACATTCGGGCACAGGCCCGGATTCGATTCGCTAGTTCACGCGCCATGTGGTTCAAGGCAGGGCGTGTCCGGGCACCTGGTCGTGACACGAATCGCAGGCCATCTTCCCCTTGGCCGACGAGTGGCACAGGGGCTGGCATGTGGCGATTGTCGGATCGAGCGTGCCAAGCGGCAGGTTGGCGTGGTCGGCGTGGTACGCGTTCAGGAGGGTGGTGGTCTTTAGCACCAAGTCGTAGCAGGCCTTGGCGCAGCGGTCCTTCTGATCACGGCTGCCGTCGGCCGCCCCGGTCGTCATGGTCCACTGCGACAGTGAGGCATGGCACAGTTGCGAGTGCGCCGTCGACGTGGGGACGTTGGGCAGCGGAGCCGGGATGGTCGCCTGCGGCGGGAAGGGCGTGGGCGTCCAGCCGGCGGCCACGGCCTTGTCGATGCCGTTGGTCGGCAGCGGCGTCTCGCCGTAGTACTGCATGACTTCGTCGGTGATCTTGGTGGGGGCGCCGGTCATGGCGATGATCGCGGCCGAGCCGTTGAGCGTGCCGCAGAGCGTGCCCCAGGACGCGACCCCGCCGCCGCCGTACTTGAACAGGCTCTTGGGCAGCGTGCCCCAGGTGGTCGGGTTGTCGGCCGAGAGCACCTCGACGATGGGCCACCAGGTGGCCTCGGCGCAGCCGGCGGCATAGTAGATCTCGTACGCGTGGCGGGCCAGCGTCTCGGGGTCAGGCTGGAGCGCCGGATCGGTCGGGTACGGCCACGGGATGGCCGTGGCCACGGCCTCGGCCGGAGACGGCCGCTCCGCCAGTACCAGCCCCGACACCGTGACCGCGCCCACCACAGCGCCGGCCTTGGTCAGGAACTTGCGTCGTGACATCAAGTTCTCAGACATGCATGGTCTCCTTTCGGCAGGTGGTCACCAACGACAGCCTGCGGCTTGAGTTCTCCGAGGCTTCGCGGAATGGAATGCAGATGATCGGGCAAGATCGATGCAAAGACCGTCACCGCTCGTCGGACGTGTCGGTTGCCGGCTTTACGCTCTCCGGCACGACTATTCTCGCGACGGCGTCCATCAGGTCCGCCGTCAGAAGAGTCTGGTTCGCGCCTCGGAGTTGTTCCACCAGGGCCTGGCGGATCAGCGTGCAGGCCTGGATGAACTTCAGGTCGGTGACGGAGTAGTAAACGCGTTTCCCCTCCTTGCGGGGCCGCACGAGCAGGCGCTCCTGCAATATCCGAAGATGCTGGGAGACGTTGTGAACGGAGAGTCCGATCTCGGCGGTCAAGTCGGTCACGCACATCTCGCCTTGGCTCAGGGCATACATGATCGCCAAGCGGTGCTCGTTGGCCAGTGCCTTGCAGAGGTCGGCGTGTATCTTGAACACCTGCCTGAGCTCGGCAGGGGACGGATTGCCATTGTCCATCATTTGCATAAGTACTTAAATATCGCTTTGTGCAACAATTATCAAGCGCCCTGCACCGAGCAGCCCACGAGCGGCGTCGCCGAGTCGCGCCTCGCGCGGACGCGACCGGCTTTCGCAGGCGCCCGGTGCAGATCGGCGCTTGGGGCGGCAAGGATCCCAAGGGCGAGTACGAGTTCGACGAGGATCATGTCGAGAAGTAGCGAGGCCCCATCCCCAGAGGCGGCGCCGCGACAGAGGGGGAAGACGCTAGTCTCGGTTGCGAAGGGAGAGTCGCAGCAGCTCGTCAGACGGGATGCCGCCGGACCCGGCGGGTGGGAAATATGGCCGTCAGCCGAGACCGTAGTCGGTGCGCTCCTCGGCCTCCGGCTGCACGTCGCGGCCGCGCACGCGGACTGTGGGCGAGCCGGGAAACCGCAGCGCCCGAGCGGCCTCAGGCGTGTCCACGACGGTGTCGGCAAGCGTCACCGTGGTGCCGACCTCTTCGGCTACGCGATAGACGGCGTCGCGTGCCGCCTGCCAGTGGCCACAGCCGACCGTATGAAGGATCTCGACAGACACGGGCGCGTCAGGCATGTGCTGCCTGTACCCGTCCGCCCTCCGGGTCGACAACTCCCGCAGCAGAGCAGCCGTATGCCACGATCCGGCGGTTCACCCCTCCGCGACCAAGGCGGTGGTCACCAACGAGGAGACCTCGGCCTTCGACGGCACCTTGCCGCTGAGCACGACCTTGCCGTCGATGACCAGGGCCGGGGTGGACATGACCCCGTACGTCATGATCTTAGCGAAATCCTCGACCTTGATGACCTCGGCGTCGACGACGCCGAGGTCGCGCACTGCCTCTTCGGTCACCGCCATCAGCTTCTGACAGTTGGCGCAGCCTGAACCAAGTACCTCGAGCTTCATCTGTAGTTCTCCTTCAGTCGATCGTCACGATGCATTGAGCTCTTTGGGGGACTGCTCGCGGACCGCGCACGCACTGTCCGCTACGCCAGGTGCCGGTGGTGCGTTGCGCAGACGCTGCACGTAGTCCAGGAACCCCGCGAGGTCGCCGTCGAAGCGCTCCCAGTCGATGGAGTAGTAGGTCCTCGCACCCTCGTTGCGCATGCGCACCAAGCCGGCATCGCGCAGCAGGGCGAGATGGTGGGAGACCAGCGGCTGGCTCACGTCAAGCGGGCCGGTCATCTCGCAGACACAGCGCTCGCCGCCGAGCAGGAACTCGATGATCTGGGCGCGAGTCGAGTTGCAGAACGCCTTGAAGAACGGCACATAGTCGAGCATGTCGCCGGTTTCGCCAGACGCTTTCACAGACTTCACTGGGCCTCCTTCAGCGGGTCGCACGCGATCTCCGCAGCCCCGGCGGCGACCGCCGCCGACACGGGGTCGTCGGTGATGCCCCAATACTTGCGGCCCATCCACAGGGCCACGTTGACGAGGCCGATCATCACCGGCACCTCGACCAGCGGCCCGATCACGGCCGCGAAAGCGACGCCGGAGCCAATGCCGAACACAGCGACGCTCACGGCGATGGCAAGCTCGAAGTTGTTGCTGGCAGCGGTGAACGAGAGCGTCGCCGTCTTCGAGTAGTCGGCGCCGATCTTGCGCCCCATGTAGAAACTCACGAAGAACATGATCACGAAGTAGATGAGCAGCGGGATGGCGATGCGCACCACGTCGAGCGGGAGCTGCACGATCAGATCGCCCTTGAGGCTGAACATGACGAGGATCGTGAACAGCAGGGCGACGAGCGTCAGCGGCGAGATACGGGGGATGAACCTCTGCTCGTACCAGTCGCGCCCCTTTGCGCGCAGCAGCACGAACCGGGTGACCATACCGCCCACGAACGGGATACCGAGGTAGATCGCCACGCTCTTGGCGATCTGGCCGATGGACACGTCGACGGCGGCGCCATGCAGGCCGAAGAGCGGCGGCAGCTTGGTGACGAAGATCCAGGCGAAGAGGCTGTAGAAAAGCACCTGAAAGACGCTGTTGAAGGCCACCAGGCCGGCGGCGTACTCGGTGTCGCCCTTGGCGAGCTGGTTCCAGACGATCACCATGGCAATGCAGCGCGCCAGGCCGATCATGATCAGGCCGACCATGTACTCGGGGTAGTTGTGCAAGAAGATGATCGCCAGGAAGAACATCAGGAACGGCCCGATGAGCCAGTTCTGCAGTAGCGACAGGCCGAGCACCTTGTAGTCGCGGAACACGTCGCCGAGCTCCTCGTACTTCACCTTGGCGAGCGGCGGATACATCATCACGATCAGGCCGATGGCGATGGGGATGTTGGTCGTGCCCGCGTTGAACCTGTTGATGAACTCGGGCACACCCGAGATCGCCCAGCCGAGGAAGACGCCGACGCCCATGGCGAGGAAGATCCAGCCGGTCAGGTAGCGGTCGAGGAAGGAAAGTCTCTTAATCGTGCCTTGTGCCATGCTACCCACCATACATTGACAAGCGTTTATGGTCAAGATATCTTGATATAAAGAATGGCGCATGATTGCACCGTTTGCGACAAGGCGTTCACGGAGTCGAAAGGCATGGCTTCATGAAGACCATCGAGATCGATCGACCGTTCGCCGTGTTCTCGGACGTACACGGCAACCTGCCCGGTCTGGAGGCGATCCTCGCTGACATCGACGCTCGCGGAGTGGCGCAGACGGTCTGCCTGGGCGACCTCGTCGGCTATGGGCCTTCGCCCAACGAGGTCGCCCTGCTCGTGCGCGAGCGCGGCATCCCCACACTCATGGGCAACTACGACCAGGGCATCGGCTTCGAGACCGGCGACTGCGGCTGCGCCTACACGACCGACGAACAGCGCGCCGAGGGCGCCGTGTCGCTCGAGTGGACGCAGGGCGTGGTCACCGCTGAGGTCAAGGCGTACCTGCGCACGCTCGAGGACCGCTTCGTGCTGCAGACGCCCGGCGGCGAGCTGCTCGCCGTCCACGGGAGCCCGCGGCGCATCAACGAATACCTCTTCGAGGACAGGCCGACATCTGCCATGGAGCGTATGGCACGTGAGTATCCGCATCCTGCCATCCTGTTCGGACACACCCACCTTCCCTACGCCCGACGCGTGGACGACACCACGTTCGTCAACGTGGGCAGCGCCGGCCGCCCCAAGGACGGCGACTGGCGCGTCTGCTACGCGATCGTCGATCCGATGGTGGCGCCAGACGACCCGGGCTTCGTCGAGTTCGTGCGCGTGCGCTACGACTACGAGCGGCTGCTTGCCGACGTGGCGGCGACGCCGCTGATCACGAGCTTCGTCGGACCGCCGCAGACTGCTGAGAGGGCGGAGCGGCCATGAGCGAGCCCGTCATCGCGACCTCACCCGCTCGCGCTGCGGAGGCTCCCGCAGTGACGCACGTCGTGCCCACATGCGCGTGTGGCGCTCCTTCGCCGGCCGTTGCGGAGGGTGACGCGGCCGAGCGCGGCACCGCACCGACGGCGACCGCGGCCGGCCTGTCGTGGACACGCGCGCCCGTTCGGACGCTGACGCGCCTTTGGGCGCGCCTGCCGCTGTGGCCACGGGTTATCGCCGGCGTCGCCCTCTGGGCGGTCGCCTACCACTACTGGCTGCCGATCGCCACGTGGTTGTCGCACGACGTGCTCAAGCTCAGCGCCGGGCGTTTCGCCTCATCCGTCGAGTTCTTCGTCTACGACACTGTCAAGGTTCTGCTGCTGCTGACCATCGTCGTCTTCGGTGTCGGCATGGTGCGCTCTTCTTTCAGTCCCGAGCGCACGCGCGCCCTGTTGCGCGGCCGGCGCGAGGCGACCGGCAACGTGATGGCCGCGAGCCTCGGTATCGTGACGCCGTTCTGCAGCTGCTCCGCCGTGCCGTTGTTCATCGGCTTCGTCGAAGCCGGCATCCCTCTGGGTGTCACGTTCTCGTTCCTCATCGCGGCCCCCATGGTCAACGAGATCGCGTTGGTGCTGCTCTACGGGCTCTTCGGCTGGACGGTCGCCGTGCTCTACCTCAGCACCGGCCTATTCATCGCCATGGTTGCGGGCTGGGTCATCGGCCGCCTGAAGATGGAGCGCTTCATCGCGGACTGGGTACGCGAGATCCGCATGGGCGACTCCGCCGCCGCGGAAGAGCTGGACTGGACGGGCCGCGTGTCCTACGCCTGGCAGGCCGTCAAGGACATCGTCGGCAAGGTGTGGCCTTACGTGGTCGCCGGCATCGCCGTCGNNGTGCTGCTCGGCATCCCCATGTACTCCAACGCGGCGGGCATCATCCCCATCGTGCAGGCCTTGCTCGAGAAGGGCGCGGCGCTGGGCACCGTGCTCGCCTTCATGATGTCGGTCATCGCGCTCTCGCTGCCCGAAACGATCATCCTGCGCAAGGTGCTCAAGTGGCCGCTCATCTTCACGTTTCTTGGAGTCGTGGGAGCCGGCATCATGCTCGTCGGCTTCCTCTTCAACATCATCCTCTGAGGCGGTCGCCTGCGTCTTTTCGCCCCGTCCCGCGCCGCGCGGGAGCGACCGATGCCCCTGCTTCGCTACTCCTTCGTCAGATCGATAGCGACATCGGCCCTCGGCGGCAAGCCGGCCGTGACGCGCATCGCCTTGAGGGCATCAGCGCATATACCCGCTTGGGTATGCCGTTCCAAACCCGTCACTACATCGAGACGCCCGCTGGATCATCGCACGGTCAGATGTGATATCCGCTTGACCGCTTCTCCGTGATGTCGTATATATGGAATCATGCACATACGGAATGACACCCATGCCGCTCCTGAACCTGCCGACCTCAAGCCGCTCTTCAGGATGCACGCCGAGCTCTGCAAGGCCCTCGCCAATCAGTATCGGCTCGGCATCCTCTACGCGCTCAGCCAGAAGGAGATGTGCGTCACTGACCTGGCAAGCGCCCTCGAGATCCCCGTGCACAACGCCTCACAGCACCTGCGCGTGCTGAAGGACCAGATGCTGGTCAGACCGCGCAAGGATGGCCAGACCGTCTACTACTCGATGACCAACCCCAAGTTCATCCAGGGATGCACGCTCATCCGCCAGGCGCTGCTCGAACAGCATCGTGAGCTGGGCGAGTCGCTGCTGGCCCCTGGAGTGTTGGACGCGATCCAGCACCTGCCGCTGCCGACGGCAGCCGAATAGCCGCGGCACCATGCCGCCGCCGGCCTGAGGAGACACGCCGACCCACGCCAGGCAGACCGAGGGGCAAACGTGGCGAGTACTTTGTGAAGGAGAACACGAGCGGACGCTTCGTCGTCAAAGAGGAGAGGACCATGACACCCGAAGACCTCAGTTCCATCCAGGCCCAGAAGACCGTCGACGCGCGCGGCACGTCGTGCCCGGGACCGATCCTCGCCGCCAAGAAGGGGATCGCCGACGTCAAGGTCGGCGAGATCATGGAGGTCATGGCGACCGACACCGGCACGCAGAAAGACCTGCCGGCATGGTCGAAGAAGATGGGCCACGAGTTCCTCGGCGTGGTCGAGGAGCCCGGCTTCATGCGGCTCTACGTGAAGAAGATGAAGTAGTGACCGAGCGGCTCGATACCGACAAGGACCAGGCATTCGTGCCCACGATCCTGGTCCTCTCGACCAACAACATCTCCGACCCCGGCATCGACCTGGCGGGCAGCTCGCACATGCACTACTCGCCCAAGGTCATGGTAATCAGCCTGCCCTGCACGAGCGGCATCAAGCCGGGCTGGGTCCTGTATGCGATGCAGCAGGGATTCGACGGCGTCTTCGTGGCCGCCGACGGCGACGAGTGCGCCTACCTGTCGGACTGCAGTGAGCGCACCTCGCAGATCATGGCCGACACCCAGACGCTGCTTCAGGAGGACGGCTTCGAGCCCCAGCGGCTGCGCATGGCGGCCATCTGCTCGGTCTGCGCCGAGCCGTTCACCAACTACATGCACGAGTTCTCCAAGTCGCTCACCGAGCTCGGCCCGTCGCGAAAGGCCTCGGCGGCATGAGCATGAAGTACGACGCTCTGGTGGTCGGCAGCGGCATCGGCGGCATGGAGTCCGCACTCAAGCTCGGCGACATGGGCTACAAGGTCCTGGTGGTCGAGAAGGAGTCCAGTGTCGGCGGAAAGATGATCCTGCTCAGCAAGGTCTTCCCCACGCTCGACTGCGCCAGCTGCATCTCCACCCCGAAGATGGCTGCCACCATCCACCACCCCAACATCGACGTGCTGACTTATGCCGAAGTGGAGGGCATCCGCAGCGACGGCAACGGCGGCTACCACGCCACGATCCGGCAGAAGCCGCGCTTCGTCGACGAGGCCGCATGCACCGGCTGCCGCCAGTGCGAGATGGCCTGCAGCGTCGCCGTTCCCGACGAGTTCAACGCAGGCATGGTGTCGCGGCGCGCCGCCTATATCGCCTTCCCCCAGGTTGTGCCTAAGAAGGCGGTCATCGAGCGCGCCGGCGTCTCGCCCTGTATCTTCAATTGCCCCGCCGGCATCAAGCCGCACGGTTACGTGGCGCTGGTGCGCAGCGGCGAGTATGACAAGGCGTTCGACCTCGTCCTCGAGACCACGCCGCTGGTCGGCAGCCTCGGCCGCGCCTGCTATGCGCCCTGCGAGGACGAGTGCACGCGCGGCGAGCTCGAGGGCCCACTGCCGATCCGCCGGCTCAAGCGATTCATCGCCGACGCGCGCTACGGCCGGGACGACGCTCCGCCGGTCGAGAAGCCCGAGCCGAACGGCAAGAAGGTCGCCGTCGTGGGCTCGGGCCCGGCCGGCCTCACCGCCGCCTGGCAGCTGGCGCGCAAGGGCTACAGCGTGAAGATCTTCGAGGCGGCGCCCAAGCCCGGCGGCATGCTCCGCCTCGCCATCCCGGCGTACCGGCTGCCCAACGACGTGGTCGACAACGACGTCGCCAACGTCACGGCGATCGGCGTCGAGATCGCGACCGACACGCGCGTCGACGACATCGCAGCGCTCAAGAACGGCGGCTTTGACGCCGTCCTGGTGGCAACGGGCACGCACAAAGCGGTGCAGCTGCGCGTGCCCGGCGAGGATCTGGACGGCGTCCACAGCGCGCTCGACTTCCTGCGCGCCGTCAAGCTCGGCGAGACCGTCGACCTGGCCGGCAAGCGCGTCCTCGTGGTCGGCGGCGGCAACGTCGCCATCGACGCGGCGCGCACGGCGCGCCGCCTCGGCGCTGCGTCGGTCGATCAGGCGAGCCTGGAATGCTGCGAGGAGATGCCGGCCCACGACTTCGAGGTCGAAGAGGCCCGGGCCGAGGGCATCACGCTGCACGACGGCTGGGGCATCGACCACTTCACCGGCGAGGACCGTGTGCACGGCGCGGAGCTCAGGGTCTGCACCTGTGTGTTCAACCCCGAAGGTCGCTTCCACCCCGAGTACGACGAGAGCCAGCGGATGAGCCTCGAGTGCGAAGTTGTCGTCGTGGCCGCCGGCATGAGCGCCGACACCGACGCGTTCGGCCTTGAAACGAACGGCAACCGCACGCTCAGAGCCGACCCCGACACGCTACAGACGGCCGCACCGCACATCTTCGTCGCCGGTGACGTAGTCACCGGCCCGACGATGATCACCACGGCCGTCGGCCAGGGCCGCAGGGCCGCGTTCATGATCGACCGCTACCTCCATGGCGCCGAGCTCGACCGAGCGGCCTTCGACGAGGCGCTGCCGGTGGTGGACAAAGGCGATGTGCTGGGCCGGCAGGATGTCTACGACCGGCGCGAGCCGCTCGAGTCGGCCGCCGCGATGAGCGCGGCGCCGACGGACTTTGGCGAGACCGAGGGACCGATGTCCGAGGTGGAGGCGCTCGACGGCGCCGCCCGCTGTCTCGACTGCGGGGTGTGCTCCGAGTGCCACGCCTGCCTCGACGCCTGCCCCGCCGACGCGATCAAGTTCGACATGCAGGGCGAGGAGATTGAGGCCGAGGTCGGCAGTGTCATCCTCGCCACCGGCTTCAAGCTGTTCCCCGCCGACGCCAAGCCGCAGTACGGCTACGGCCGCTTCAAGAATGTGATCACCGGCATGCAAATGGACCGCCTGCTGGCACCGACGCGACCGTACAACGCCGTGCTGCGACCCGGCGACGGCAAAGTGCCCGACAACATCGCCTACATCATGTGCACCGGATCGCGCGACGAGACCGTCGAGAACCCGCTGTGCTCAAGGATCTGCTGCATGTACTCGGTGAAGCAGAACCAGCTCATCATGGGCGCTCTGCCGCTCGCCGACGTGACCGTCTACTACATCGACATCCGCGCGGTGGGCAAGGGCTACGACGAGTTCTACGAGCAGGCCAGGGGGATGGGCGCCAACTTCGTCAAAGGGCGCGTGTCCGGCGTCACCGAGACGGACAACGGCAACCTCGTCCTTCGCTACGAAGACATCGAGAACGGTGGTTCCCTGACCGAGGCCGAGCACGACCTGGTCGTACTCGCCGTCGGCGTGCAGCCCAACGCCGACGCCCAACTGCTCTTCGCCGACGGCGAGCTTGCCCTCGACGACTACTACTACGTCGGCGAGGCCGACGAGGACCTGAACCCCGGCCAGACCAACCTCCCCGGCGTGTTCGTCGCCGGGTCGGCCTCCGGGGTCAAGGACATCCCCGATTCCATCCTCCATGCAGGCGCCGCGGTCGCACAGGCCGCCGCCCATCTGGAGAAGGCGAAAGTGAAGGTGCCGGCATGAGCGGGCGCAGGATCGGAGTCTACGTCTGCCAGTGTGGCGGCAACATCGGCGACTACGTCGACGTCGACAAGGTGGTCGCGACGATCGAGCACGAGCCCGACGTGGTGGTTGCGCGATCGGCGATGTTCACGTGCTCGGACGCCACACAACAGGAGATCGTGCAGGACGCCGAGGAGCAGAAGCTCGACGGTCTCGTCGTCGCCTCGTGCTCGCCGAAGCTACACACCTACACCTTCCGCGACGTCGCCAAACGCGCCGGGATCAACCCCTTCCAGTACACGCAAGTGAACGTCCGCGAGCAGTGCTCCTGGACGCACACCGACGACCACGAGGGCGCCACCGAGAAGGCTACCCGCCTCGTGCGCGCCGGCATCAATCGCACGCGGCTCACGGAGCCGCTCGAGCCGATCGTCGTCGAGACCACGCCCAAGTCACTGGTCGTCGGCGGCGGCATCGCCGGCCTGCGCGCGGCGCTCGGGCTGGCCGAGATCGGGCTCTCCGTCTTCCTCGTGGAGAAGGAGCCCCGGCTCGGCGGCTGGGTCGCCAGCTTCGGCGCGATGTACCCGCACGGGCGCAACGGCGCCGAACTGGTCGCCAAGCTCGAAGAGGCGGTGCGGGCCAACCCCGCGATCACGGTGTTCACGAACGCCGAAGTGATGAGCAAGTCGGGCAGCTTCGGCAACTACCAGGTGACGATCGCGGTTCATGGTGAGCGACTCGAGACGATCACCGTCGACGTGGGCTCGATCGTCGTCGCCACCGGCTTCGAGACCTACGAGCCGGCAGCCGGCGAGTTCGGCTACGGCATCGACGGCGTCGTCACGCTGCCGCAGTTCAAGAAGATGGTCGACGGGTCGGCCGGCCCGCTCACCTACAACGGCCGGCCGGTCAAGACCATCGCCTACGTCTACTGCGTCGGCAGCCGCCAGAGCAAAGACGTGGAGGGCGGCCACACGTACTGCTCGCGCTACTGTTGCACGGCCGCCGTGCACGCAGCGCTCGAGGTGGCCGCCAAGGCCGACTTGTCGGTGCGCCAGTACCACCTCTACCGCGACATGCGCACCTACGGTAAGTACGAGCTGCTCTGGAACGAGTCGCGCGAGAAGGGCTCGCTGTATTTGCGCGTCCCCGACGACGAGCCGCCGGCGGTCGAGAAGATCGCCTCCGGCGGCCTCAAGGTGACCACCCGCGACCTGCTCACCGGCGGCGAGGAGGTCGCCATCCCGGCCGACCTCGTCGTCCTCGTCACCGGCATGGTGCCGCGCGAGAACGACGAGCTCGTGAGCGTGCTCAAGCTGCCGATCGGCATCGACGGCTTCTTCAACGAGATCCATCCCAAGCTCCGTCCGGTCGAGACGATCGTCGACGGCGTCTACATCTGTGGCGCCTGCCAGTCGCCGAAGAACTCGGCTGAGAGCGTCACCAGCGGCCTCGCCGCCGTCACGCAGAGCGGCGCCATCCTCAAGCGCGGCTTCGCCGAGCTCGACCCCATGGTGGCAATGGTCGACACCGACGCCTGCACCTGGTGCGACAAGTGCCTCGAGGCGTGTCCGTATGCGGCGATCGAGCAGGTCGACGAGGACGGCAAGGCGGTCGCCAGTGTCATCAGGACCGCCTGCAAGGGCTGCGGCGGCTGCGTGCCGGTGTGCCCCACCGACGCGGTCGACCTGCAGGGCTACACCGACGCCCAGGTCAAGGCGATGATCGACGGCCTGCTGGAGGTGACGTGCTCATGACACCGACGACCGGTGGCAACACCACCGGCGGCACGACCCCCAGAGAGGCGAGCACGGGCAATCGTGACGTGCGCGAGATCGTCCGCGACGAGCAGATCATGCGCCGCCGCATTCTGGCGGCCCTCGTAGACGGCCCGCTGACGGTGCCCGAGATCGCGGCCGCCGTCGAGCGCCCTTCCCACGAAGTGATGTTCTGGGTAATGGGCCTGCGCAAGTACGGCTGGCTCGCCGAGATCAAGGAAGCCACCGACGAAGGCTACTACCGCTACCAAGTGGTGGAGAGGGAGGGCTCATGACGGCGCTCGCGAACCCCAGGCTGGCGGTGGAGCTGGACCGCTCCGACGAGTTCAACGCCGACGCCTGCATGAACTGTGGGGTGTGCTCCGCCATCTGCCCGATGGGCGTCGACGTCCAGCCGCGCAGGTTGTTCCGCTACGTGCTCCTCGGCATGGAGGACCGCATCGCCGCCGAGACGGAGACGGTCTACTCGTGCCTCCTCTGCAAGATGTGCGAAGAGAACTGCCCGTCGGGCGTGCACATCGCCGAGAACGTGCGTACGCTGCGCCATCACATCAACCGTACCGTGTTCGGTCTCTAGGAGGAGACGATCATGCCTCTACCGACCGGCGACGTCATCGGCATCCTGGCCGACAACCTACGGCTTCGGAAGTCGGTGCTGCCCATCCCCGCCCGAGTGGCGACCAAGTGGACCGAGGGTCTCGGCCTGCCACGCGGCGGCGAGACCGTGCTCTACACCGGGATGATGTACCAGCTCATCCCGTACATCGAGGGCCTGGTGAAGGTCGAGCAGCGGCTCGGCGACTCGTGGCTCGCCAGGTGGACCGGCTTCGGCCGCAAGGTGAACCGCATCATCAACGTCTCCGCGTTCATGGCGCGGCCTTCGGCAAAGGAGCGCGCCCGGTACGACCAGATCCCGATCAACGTCGTGCACCTGCTGCGGCAGGCCGGCGTCGAGTTCGGCACCCTCTATGAGGACGACCTCTACTCGGGCGCCCTCGCCCACGACCTGGGCGCCGACGAAGTACTCGCCGAGCATGCTCGGCGTGTTCAGGCGGTCTTTGAGAAGCACGGCGTGAAGACCGTCATCACCATCGACCCGCATACGACAAACATGCTGCGCAGCGTCTACCCGACGGTGCTGGACGGCTACGGTGTCACCGTGCGCAGCTACCTCGAGGTGTTGGCCGAGAAAGGCCTCGCCGCGCAGCACCTGCTCTCCGGCGAAGTCGCCCTGCATGACTCCTGTGTCTTCGCCCGCTACGAGGGCATCGTGCAGGAGCCTCGCAAGCTGCTTGCGGCCGCCGGCGTCACCATCCGCGATCCGGAGAACACGGGCCGCCAGACGCTGTGCTGCGGCGGCCCGGTCGAGTCGCTCTACCCCGCCAAGGCGGCGGCCAACGCCGCCAAGCGTGTCGAGCAGCTCCGCGCCGCCGCCCCCGACGGCGTCACCATGTGCCCGATGTGCTACGTAAACCTGAGCAACGCGGCCGGCGACACGATGCGCTTCAAGGACATCTCGCAGTACCTGCGCGAGGCCTACGCATCCTGACGACCGGCTCACCGACCCGCAACTGAGCAGCACTGGAGGTGCTGGAATGGACACGAGCAAGAAGACGATCATCGTCTTCAGCGGCGACTTCGACCGGGTGATGGCGGCGTTCATCATCGCCAACGGCGCCGCCGCCATGGGCGACGACGTCACGATGTTCTTCACGTTCTGGGGCCTGAACGCGCTGCGCAAGCCCGAGAAGGTGCGGGTGAAGGAGAAGAAGAGCGCGCTGCAGGCTATGTTCGGCAAGATGATGCCGCGCGGCCCGGGCAAGATGGGCCTCTCGAAGATGAACTTCGCCGGCATGGGCGCGCCGCTGATGAAGAAGGTCATGAAGGATCAGAACGTAATGAGTCTGGACGAGCTGATGGCAAGCGCCAGGGAGCAGGGCGTGAAGCTCGTGGCCTGCACCATGACGCTGGACGTCATGGGGTTCAAGAAAGAGGAACTCATCGACGGACTCGAATACGCCGGTGTAGCCGCCTACTTGGGCGAGGCCGACGAAGCCAACGTCAACCTCTTCATCTAGCGACACGAAAGGAAGGACCTCATGGGTTCGATGGTCATTGGTCTGGCAAGTGGCAGCATCGAGAAGTTGGTGGTTACCAGCACGGTCACCGGTGGTGCGGTGGCGCTCGACATGGACGTCGACATCTACCTGCTCCTCGGCGGCGCTTACGCGTTCCGCAAGGACGTCGCCGGCGAGGGCACGTACAGCGATCGCCCCGAGCTCAAGAGCGAGATGGCGGCCGGCATGGCCGACAACGCCGTCCCGGCGCCGCTGGACAGTCTCAGGAACCTGAAGGCCGACGGCAAGGTCCGGATCCACTGCTGCGGCACGGCCGGCAAAATCTGGGGCGCCGGGGCGCTCGAGGACTTCGTCGACATCGTCGACGACATCGTCGGCATCGCCGAGTACATCTCGCGTTGCGAAGAGGCCGACGTGGTGCAGGTCTTCTGAGCGAGAGAACGGAGACCGGCAGCAGAAGCTGACGGTTGCGGCACTGGTCGGGATGGGCTATTATGAGCTTATGCTCATAAATCAGCCCCGCGACCCGAGCAGTCCCGCCGCTGCTCAACAGAAGCTCGGCGTTGGCCGACCCCGACGGGCGCGAGTCGTCTCCACCCTGCCGCACACCGCACTCTTCAAGCCGGCCGGCATTCCGGCGCGGATGCTCGAGCGCGCCGTGCTGACGGTCGACGAGTTCGAGGCACTGCGACTGGTCGACGGCGACGGGCTCAGTCACGACGAGGCCGGCGCCGTCATCGGCGTCTCGCGACAGACGATCGGGCGCATGGTCGAATCGGGCCGCCGCACCCTGATCGGAGCGATCTCCGGTGGCCACGCGATCATCATCGAGGGCGGCACGTACACGATCGATCCCGAGACCTGCGCCGCCCGCCGGAAGCTTTGCCGGGGCGATCAAGGACACGGGCGGCGTGGGCCCGGCTGCTGGAGACAACAACGAGAAGGAGACACGAGCCATGAGTGAAGCCGAGCAGACCAGGACCATTCGCGTCGCGGTGCCCTCAGAGGCGCCCGGCGGGCTCGACGCAGCCTGCGCCGGGCACTTCGGCCGCTGCAGCCATTTCACGGTCGCCGATCTGGTCGACGGCCAAATCACGCAGACTGCGACGGTCGAGAACCTGCCGCACCACGAGAGCGGTTGCATGGCGCCCGTGATGATGCTCGCCCAGAACGGCGTCGAAGCGCTGGTGGTCTCCGGCATCGGCGGTCGGCCGCTGATGGGCTGTGAACAGCTCGGCATCGCCGTGTTCGCCGGTGACGGCGGCAACGTCGCGGGGGCGTTCGCGGCATTCGCCGAGGGCCGACTGACCCGTGTGGGACCGGAAGGGGCCTGCCGACACTAGGGGATACGATTGCCATGTTTCGCAATTGCGAAATCTGGCCTCGGTCTTTGCGGCCCTTGCGCATCCCATAAGGCACGAGCTCTTCCACGCCCTTGCGAGAAGCAACGCTCACCCGGCGAGCTAGCCGAGATCCTGGGCATCAGCAAGCCCAATGTCTCGCAGCGCCTCGCCGTGCTGAATAACCAGGGCCTGGTCGTCCGCAGCCGTGAGGGCGGCCGCATGCTTTGGTCGGTCATCGACGTCCGTCTGGCTCAATCCTGCTCCCTCGTCGACGAGGTCATGGGGCGTGAGCTGCACTCCCGGCTGGATGCACTCGAAAGGAAGGATCAGCATGTTCGAGAGAAATGAGAGCGCCGTCGATCGCATCGTGCGACTCGTCGTCGGCGCCGGTCTGGTGGTAGTGTCGCTGAGAAGCTTCGGGCTCGCCTCGGGCAAGCTCCTCGGGATCGTGCTCGCTGCGATCGGCGCGGTCCTGCTGTTCACGGCGGCCACCGGTTTCTGCCTGCTCTACAGGCTGTTCGGGATCGGCACGTCCAAGTAACCCATCTGTGTGGTCGCGGCGGAAACGGCAGGGGCGGCGGGTCCGCCGAAGGCGCGGCCCGCCGCCCCTCTCGCAAGGAGTTGATTGAGATGACGATCAGGACACGGATGTCGCGACGATGCGCACTGCTCTACGGCCTTGCCGTGAGCGCTGCAGCGCTGCTGCTCCTCCAGGCGGTCAGCGGTCTCGTCCTCTGGCTCGCGATCCCACGTGGCCATGGTGGCGGAGACGGGCTTGGCCGCGGCGCCGGAGGGCTCGGAGGCTTCGTCGAGCGCACGTTCGCGGGCCTTGGCCGGTCCTCGTGGGTGACGCTCCACGACTGGGCTGCCATCGCGTTCGTAGCCGTCGTCGTCTTCCATGTGATCCTCCACTGGCGGTGGCTCGTCCGCCAGACACGAACCGCATTCGCAAGAGCCGGGACACCCATCCAGCCCGAAGCGAACTGCGGCGACTAGACCGCAGCGTCCGCCGTGCGCCTGACGGCGAGAAGAAGTCGGGGCGGCGGGCGGCCGCAAGCGCGGCCCGCCGCCCCCCTCGTTTCTGTCCCCTAGTCTGATAGGATGCGGCCGTCCAGACACTGGGGGAGCCGCATGTACAACTTGCCTGTTCCGTCCGAGCCAGCCCTGTACAAACCGATGATGGTCGTCCTCTGGCTGTTGCCGGTTATCGCCCTGACAGCCGCCGTGTTCGTGCTCGTCGCGCGCGATCAGATCGGACGCAAGCTCTCCTGGCTCATGGCCGCACTCGTCGGCCTCACCTCGGTGATCTCGGTGATCACGCTGATTGCGACGTGGGGAGACGTGAGCTCGCAGCTCAAGGGCACATCGGGCAAGGTCTTTTGGATCGTCGTGCTCTCGACTGCCGGCGTCACGGCGATCGCAATCACGAGTCTGCTGCTCGACCGGCGTCTCACTGCGGCCGCGTTCTCGCCCGACAAGCCGATACGCGAAGACAAGTGGCGCGCGGCGCTGATCGGCGGCGGCCTGCTCACCTTGCTGCCCCAGGCGATCCTGCCGTTCCTGGCGATCGACTCCAGCAGTGCGCTCATGGGCGGCCTGGTACTGTTCCTCTATGTGGTGTTCTACGACGTGCTCGCCGTCGCCGCCATTGGCGCCGCCGTCTACCGGCTTGCGCACGCCGGGACCGGCATGAGCGCCAAGGCCGCGACCTGGACACGCGTCGCCGCGATCGCCGCCGGCGGGCTCGCCACGCTCCTCCTGATCATCGTCGTCGTGATCTTGTGGGGGCTGGAGCTGAGCACGACGCCGACGACGTTCCTTTCGTAACGGAGAACCGATCGAGGGTCTGGGCGGCGGGGCGCGTGGCGGGGTACGCCGCGGGCTAGCCGATCCGCAGCACCGCCGCGCCGCGGATGCGCCGCGCTTTGAGCTCGAGCAGGGCGTCGTTCGCTTGCTCGAGCTCGAATACCCTCACTTCGGTGACGACCGGGATCTCCGCCGCCACGGCGAGCAGATCGCGGGCGTCCTCGCGCGTGCTGTTGGCGACACTGCGCAACACGCGCTCGTGGTAGATCAACCGGTAGTCGATCGGCGGGATCGGCGAAGAATGGATCCCGCCGAGCGCCACCGTACCGCCGCGATCGATCGCCTTGAGCGCGGCAAGCGCCAGCTCGCCGGCGGGTGCGAACACGATCGCCGCGTCGAGCTTGAGGCTCGCGTCGCCGCCGGGCGCGTCGGCGGTCTCGCCGGCCCACACGGCGCCGAGTTCGCGCGCCAGCGCGCGATGCTCGGCGCCCCGCGTGAACGCGAACACTTCCCAGCCGGCGTGCGTCGCGACCTGCACGGCGATGTGCGCGGCGGCGCCAAAACCGTACAGGCCGAGGCGGCGGACGGCGGCGGCGCGCGCCCCGCGGACGGCTCCGCCGGCCGCCGCGGCACCCACCACGCCCGTCAGCCGCAGGCAGCGGTAGCCGATAATGCCGGCGCAGAGCAGCGGCGCCACGGCGAGGTCGTCCATCTCGGGCAGCGGGTAGACGAAGTCGGCCGGCGCGACCGTGTACTCGGCGAAGCCGCCGTCGACGTCGTAGCCGGTGAAGAGCGCGTTCTCGCAGAGGTTCTCGTCGCCGCGCAGGCAGAAACGGCAGGTGCCGCAGACGCGCCAGAGCCAGGGCACGCCGACACGAGTGCCGAGGGCGGCGGGCGCGCCGCCAGCCGCAGGCGACTGCGGCGCGCCAGTCCCCGCTTCCGCTTCCGGCGCGCCGCCCTCGCCAATGCCGACGACCTCGCCAACGATCTGGTGCCCCGGCACCACCGGCGAGCGGTGCGGCGCGAGCTCGCCTTCGACGATGTGCAGATCGGTGTGGCAGACGCCGCAGGCGCGTACCTTGATCAGCACCTCGCCGGGGCCGGGCTCAGGTCGGGGGATCTCCGTGAGTGTAAGCGGCCGCTCGCCTGCCGGCCGCGGCCGCTCGAGACGCATCGCGCGCATGGTTGCCTTGCCCGCAACCGCCGTTCGTTCGTGCGCTGGCGTTGTCACGATCTGCTCCGCGTCATCGTGCGTCCGTTCCGCGTCATCGTGCGTACGCTCATGGTCGCCGACCTCCGTGCTACGAGGTGATGTCCTTGCGCCGAAACCGCAGGTAGGCCAGCGCCGTCGGCACGGCCGAGTACGCCGCGAAGGCGATCAGCCCGTTGCGGATCGGTCCCATGTCGATCGGCTTCTGGAACAACTTGAACCAGCCGTCGAAGTGGGTCATGAACCAGTACGGCCGCAAGCCCTTGAAGTAGCTGAACTGCAGCACGATCTGCACGATGAGCGTGAGTGCGATCGCAACCACAGCGGCGACGAGGCTGGAGTCGCTCAGGGTGGAGAAGAGCAGCGCGAGCGAGATCACGCAGGTCATGCAGGCGAGCACGTAGAGGTAGGCGAGCAAGATCAACAGCAGGGCGTGCCAGACGCCGGCCTCGCCGCCGAGCAGCAGCATCGGCTTGATGCCGAAGAATGCCCAGCCCGCGAGCAGCCCGACGAGCGCCACGAGCAGCATGACGATGCCGAGATAGATCACCGCCGTCGCCCACTTGGTGAGCACTACGGCACCGCGGCGCACGGGACGCACGAGCATCGTGCGCAGGGTGCCGGCCTCCGCCTCACCGGCGATCATGAAGCCGCCGACCATCGCCGCCGCCAGCGGGAACAGGAAGACGCTCATAATGGCCAGCGCCGCCGGCGGCACGTAGAGCCCGTTCATGAACGTCTTGACGAGGAACGTCGGGTCCCCGCTCTGGTTGTCGCTGCCATGATTGTGCGACGACAGGTAGATGCCGAGCGCGATGAGAAACGGGATGATCAGCAGCCCGGCCGCGCCCCAGTAGGTGCGCTTGAGGGCGCGGAGCTTGACCGCCTCGCGGCGCAGCGGACCGAGGTGGCTGGTCTTTGCGCTCATCTCAGCTCACCCTCCGGCGCCCGAGCCCGAACCGGCGGCGCTTGCCCGCCGGCGCGTGCGTGCCGCCGTCGTCCGGCTCGGTGAGTTGCAGGAAGAAGTCCTCGAGGCCTTGCTCGGCCGCCGGCACGACGGCGCGCACGGCGACGCCGTCGGCGACCAGCCGGCGTACGAGCTCAGGCACCGCCTCTTCGTCGGCGTTGACGACGAGGAACTCCTCGTCGATTGAGACGCTGCCGGCGCCAAAGAGCCCGCGCAGCGTCTCCGCCGCCTTGCCCTGGTCGCCGGTCAGGATCTTGACGGCGCTGCCGGTCGGCCGCAGCTCACTCACCGGCCCCTCCACGACGACCTTGCCGCGGTCGATGATCACGGCGCGGTTGCAGACCTGGTCGACCTCGTGCAGCAAGTGCGACGAGAGGAACACGGTGGTGCCCGTGGCGCTCACGTCGCGAACGAGCTCGCGCACGTCCTTCATGCCGCGCGGGTCGAGACCGCTGGTGGGCTCGTCGAGCACAATCAGCGCGGGCTTGTGAAGCAGCGCCTGAGCGATGCCGAGGCGCTGCTTCATCCCGTGCGAAAAACCCTTGACCTTGGAGTCGGCGCGCTCGCTCAGGCCGACGATCTCGAGCACCTCGTCGATGCGTTCCTCCGCGACCGGTCCGCTCATGCTGCCGAGCAGCCGCAGGTTGCGGCGCGCCGACATGCCGAGGTAGAAGGTCGGGTCGTCGACGAAGCCGCCGACGTGGCGCGCCGCCTGGCGATGGTCGCCGGGCACGCGCTCGCCGAGGATCTCCGCGTGCCCGCTGGTGGGGAAGATCAGTCCGAGGACGAGCCGGATGACGGTGGTCTTGCCGGCGCCGTTGGGCCCGAGAAAGCCGAACACGTCGCCCTTGTAGACCTCCATGTCGAGGTCGTCGACGGCGCGCAGCGCACCGAACTCCTTGGTGAGCCCGCGAGTCGCAAGGACGACCGGGCGGACGCCGGTGCTCGCAGCGGCGGTTGACGTTGAGGAGACTGACGGGTCGGCGCTCACGACAGTACTCTATCGCACTCGGACGAATCTCCTGCGCCGGCGCGGCTCACGGCAGCGTCGAAACGTACTGCGTCCAGCCCGCGTAGAACTGCGCCCACGAGACCCCGAGCTCGCGGCGCGTGATCTGGTCGATCGCGGTGTTACTTGTCGTCGAGTTCGCGATCGCCTGGGAGAAGCGCCGGTAGCGGTCGACGCTCCAGTGGTCGATGATGTAGCCCGCCAGCGCGCCCGCCTCGAGGTACTCGAAGCGCACGCGCCCCGTCGACGCGCCGGCCCACAGATCGGCGATCGCGAGGCTCACTCGCAGCTGCTGCGAGAGGCTGCCGGTGGCGAGCCGGGCGCGCAGGGGCGCGTACGTGCGGCTCCCCTCCACGTACACGGCGATGCCCTCCTCGAGGAATTGCGGCTCGAACTTCGTGTTCCAGAACCAGCGGATCGTGAATGCATGCGTCATCTCGTGCGCGAGCATCGACGGCGCCCAGGCGCCGCGGCCGGCGAGCGCCGGCGCCACGACACCGACGTCCGCCGGCGACCAGCGCTTCACCGACCAGCGCAGCGGGTCGATCGTGAAGAAGCGCAGGCGCGGCTCCGTCAGCGCCTCGCCGAATGAGCCCATCGCCTGCTGCGCCGAGGTGTAGAGCGTGATCAGCACGCGCTGCTTCGGCCGCAGGCCGATCACGTCGAGCCGCCGCCGCGACCACGCAGCGGCGGCGGCGACCTGCTCGGCCTGCGGCCGCCACGTGCTGTCGTAGAGCACCACCGCGGGCGGCGCGACGAGCGCCCGCGGCGCGTGAAAGGCCATCACGCCGATGATGCGCGTGCCGGTGGGCGAGAGGTCGCCNNCGAACCCGCCGAGCACGCGCACGTCGAAGCGATCGGGGTGACTCGGTATCGGCTCCACGTTCGCCGAGAGGTGGTCCCAGGGCAGCGGCGCCAGGTGCGCGGCAAGTGCGGCGAGCGCCTTGCGCCCGGCTCCCGGCCGGGACGGCAGCGCGCGGCGCCAGCCGGCGAGATCGCCGCGGCGCAGCGCCGCCAGGCCGGTGTCGACCATCGCCTTCACCTCGTCGACGCTCACCACAGTCGCCAAAGGTCGGGTTGTGGGGGGCGCGGCGGGCGAGCCGCCGCAGGCGACGAGCACGATGGTGAACAGACACACTGCCGCGAGCAGCGGCGCGGGCGCCGCCGAGAGCGGCAGCGGGGTGCGGACGAAGGACGGTCTCACGCCTCGAGGATAGCACCGGGCGCTGCCGGCACAAACCGTGTGGCGGCGGCGCCGCGCTCCGCCGCGTTGCCGCTTCGGCGCGGCTGCGTGTACTATCGCGGTGCCGTGGCGCGCCGCTCCAGACACCGCAAGCACCGTTCGGCGACCGGCTACGTGTGGCTCGGACTCTTCTTCGTCGCCGTCGCCGTGGTCGCCGTCACCACCGTCTCCGTGCTTCACGGCGGGCGCGCGGCGACGACGAAGAAGACGACCCCGCGGCAGACCCCGCACAGCACGCCGACGAAGCCGAAGCCCGCCGTCACGAGCGTCTCGATCGTCGCCGGCGGCGACCTGATGGCCGACCAGGGCGTCGCCAGCTTCATCCAGACCTACGGCGCGAACGCGGTGCTCGCCGGTGTCGAGCCCCTGCTGAGCCACGCCGATCTCGCCTTCGTCAACCTTGAGTCGCCGCTCAGCGACAAGGGCACGCGGCAGGCCTGGAAGGATGTCACCTTCGAGGGCGATCCACGCATGGCGCCGGCGCTCGCGAGCGCCGGCGTCGACGTCGTCACGATGGCCAACAACCACGCCATGGACTACGGCGCCGCCGCGCTGCTCGACACGATCTCGCGTCTCAAGCAGGTCCACGTCGCCGTGGTCGGCGCCGGCGCGAGCGCGACCGCCGCTCTCGCGCCGGCAATCATCGAGCGCCACGGCATCAAGGTCGCGTTCCTCGGATACAGCGACGTGCTGCCGGCCGGCTACGTCGCCGGCAGCGGCCCCGGCATCGCGCCGGCGCGCAGCGACATAACCAAGGTGATCGACGACATCCGCGCCGCCAAGGCCAAGGCCGACTTCGTCGTCGTCGCCTTCCACTGGGGCGTCGAATACGACCAGACGCCTAATCCCGACCAGGTCGCCGAGGGTCACGCCGCGATCGACGCCGGCGCCGACCTCGTGATGGCATCGCACCCGCACGTGCTCGAGGGCGTCGAGGCCTACCACGGCGGACTGATCGCCTACAGCCTCGGCGACTTCGTCTTCGAGCACTCCAGCCGGGAGACCGGGGAGACGGTGCTGATCACCACGGACGTCTCCAAGACACAGATCACGGCCAAGCTCACGCCCGTCTATCTCTCGAGCCAGGGCATCCCCAAGGTCGTCAAGGGGTACGATGCCGCTGTGATCCTCAAACGTATGCAAGATCTCTCGCGGCAGCTCCACACCACCGTCGTCGTCACCGGCGACACGGCCATGGTGAGCATCAAGCGTCCGCGATGACCGTCGTCGTCTGCCCCAACCTTGCCGTCGACCGCGTCGTGCGTGTCGACGAGCTCGTGCCCGGCGCGATGATGCGCGGCAAGTCGATGCAGCACCAAGCCGGCGGCAAAGGCGCCAATGTGGCGCGCGCGCTCGGGCAGCTGGGCGGCGGCGCGCTGCTCGTCGGCTACGCGGCCGGTCAGACCGGCCGCCTCATCGGCGAGCTCGCCGCCGCCGAAGGCCTCGAGGTACTGCTCGTGGCCACCGCCGGCGAAGCGCGCGTCTCGACCGTGTTCCTCGAGATCGGCGGGCGCGTGACCGACGTGTTCGAGTACGGCCCGCGCCTCGCCGCCGGCGACGAGGCGGCGCTGATCGAGACGGTCGCCGACCGGCACGCCCGCGAAGGCGAGTGGGCGGTCGTCGACGGATCGGCGCCGCCCGGCTCCACCGACGACTTCTTCGCCACGCTCGTGCACACGCTGCACGCCGCCGGCTACCGCGTGATGCTCGACGCCACCGGCGCCCAGCTCAACCCGGCGCTGGCGGCGCATCCCGAGGTCGTCAAGGTCAACGCCCGCGAGGCCGGCGCCACCCGCGGCGCGACCGTCGACGAGGCCAGCGCCACCCGCGCTGCGACCGTCGACGAGGCCAGCGCCAATGCCGCCTGCGCCCGCCTGGTCGAGGCGGGCGCGCAGATCGCCGTCGTCACGTTGGGCGCGAGTGGCGCCGTGGCCCTCGTCCACGGTCGCTCTTACCGCGTGGAGACGGACGCCGTCGAAAGCGTCAATCCGACCGGCTCCGGCGACTGCTTCGCCGCCGGTCTATTGCTCTGCCTCGAGCGCGATGACGCATTCTCGGCGGCGTTGGCGGTCGCCGCCGGCGCGGCGACCGCCAACGCCGCCTCCCCGCTCACCGCGCACTTCGACTCCGCGCTCGCCGCCAAGCTCACGGCTGAGGCCGTCGTCACGAGCGAGCCGGCGAGCAGCGCGTGAGCGAACCGCCGCCGCCGAGCGCCGAGACCCCGACGAGCGCCGAGACCCCGACGAGCTCTGAGCTCCCGACGAGCTCTGAGCTCCCGACGAGCGCCGAACTCGCGCGCATGGTCCGCCGCGACATCTCGCACTGGCGCATGCACGCGCCGGCGCTCGTCGTCGCGCTCGTCGTCCTTGCGGTCGGCGCCGTCGCCGGCGCCGTCGCCTTCAGCGCCGATCATGCGCATCACGTGCGCTGGGGCGTGCGGCATTCGGGCGCCACCGGCGCCCTGCTGCCGTCGACCGTCTCCGCCGCCTGGACTCTCGGCCAGCCCGGCGGCCCACCGCAGACCCACCCGGCGCTCGGTGGCGACCTCGTCATCTGGGACTCGGCGGGGCAGATCATGCGCTGGGGCCTCGCCGACGCCAAGGCGAGTCCGCTCACCGCCGCCGGCGCGCGGCGCGATGACCCGGCGATCTCCGGCACGACCGTGGTCTGGTCCGAGGCGGCCGGCGGCGCAAGCGACAGCGACATCTACGGCGAAGACCTCGCCAGCGGCCGGGTCTTCGCGATCTGCACGGCGGCGGGAGCGCAGACACAGCCGGCGATCGACGGCACGAGGGTCGTCTGGACCGACGGCCGCGGCGCTCTCGGCCGCAGCCGCATCTATGGCAAGGATCTCGCCACCGGCAAGGAATTCGCCGTTGGCCCGGCGGAGCCGGGAACGCAGCAGGACCCGGCGGTCTCCGGTTCCACGGTCGTGTGGACCGATCGGCGCGACAACACCACGGCCAGCCGGATCATGGCCAGGGATCTCGCCGGCGGTCGCCTGTTCGCCGTCAGCGACCAGGCCTTCATGCAGGTCGCGCCGGCAATCTCCGGCACGACCGTCGTCTGGCAGCAGTTCACGAGCGCCGACGGGAGCGCCTCCAGCATCTACGCCGCCGACCTGAAGAGCGGAATGGTGTTCGCGGTAGCGCCGGGGCCCAGCGTACAGGCGGCCCCGGCGATCGCCGGCGACCTGGTCGTGTGGAGCGACAACCGCGGCGGCCGGGGGTACGATGTGTACGGCCGCCGCCTCGCGAGCGCAGACGTGTTCCAGATCTCGGCGGAGGACGGCAATGAGCTGGACGCCACCGTCAGCGGCATGGCCGTCGCCTGGACGTGGCAGAACGGCTTCGACTCGTTCGTCGAGGTCGTCCGCCTGAAGAAGTAGCGAGGAGAGCGTGTACCCGGTCCTGTTCCACATCGGCGGCTATACCGTCTTCAGCTTCGGGCTGATGGCGGCGCTCGCGCTCATCGTGCCCGGCTTCCTCTTCGGCTGGCCGTTGCTCAAGGCGCGTGGCTTCGACCCGGAGCGCGTCTACGAGGTGATCTACGTGGGGGGCATCGGCGGCTTCGGCGGTGCCCGCATCTACTACCTCTTCCAGCACTGGAGCGAAGTCAAGGGCGACCTCTGGGGCAGCATCTGGTCGGGCTCCGGGTTCACGTGGTACGGCGGCCTGCTCGGCGGCGCGCTTGCCGTCATCGCCTGGTGCCTGATCCGCAAGATCCCACTCGAGGTGGGGGCGATGTTTGCCGGCCCCTGGGTCGCCGCCGGCTACGCGATCGGCCGCATCGGCTGCCAGCTCTCCGGCGACGGCGACTACGGCAAGCCGAGCGACCTGCCCTGGGCGATGACCTACCCCAAGGGCACGGTGCCGACGACGATCAAGGTGCAGCCGACACCGGTCTACGAGACGATCGTCATGTTCGCCCTGGCCTGCGTGCTCTACCGCTGGGCGCGGCGCGGCATGAACGGCTGGTGCGTGTTCGGCTGGTTCCTCGTGCTCTCCGGCGTCGAGCGCTT
>PKYG01000018.1:0-2797 GCA_003132585.1 Actinomycetota bacterium | reverse complement strand
CTCTGTGACCACGAGACCACGATCAACTCGGCGCCGAGCTCGCCCGCCTCCTTGACGATCACCGGGCCCGGCTCGCCGACCCGCACGGCGACGCGGTGGCGGCCGCCCTTGGGGCACTGGGCGAAGCGCATGCGGAACTCCTCCTGCCACTCTGCCCACTCGTAGTGCTCCTGGTCCATGATGCGTGGCGCCGGCATACTCCCGGCCTCCAGCGGGGTGTCGCTGGTGACGACGTGCAGGAGCACGATCTCGCGGCCGGGCCGGCAGAAGGCGTCGTCGGCCTGGCGCATCGCCTCCGACGACGATGGGCTACCTTCGAGCGGTATGAGGATGCGCCGCAGGCCGACGACGGCGCGCATGCCCGGCCGCATCACGAAGAGTAAGTGGGGCGACGAGCGCAGCAGGGCATCGGCCACATGGCCGTGCCCGTCGCCCTCGTCGCCACGCAGACTGAACGCGACGATCGTCACGTCGGCGGCGCCCGCCGACCGGAGGATCTCGGTCGCCGGGTCGCCGTCGACCTCGATGAGCTCGACGTGCGGGCCGAGGTCGGCGGGGATCGGAAGGTGCGCGCCGCCGTCCGCGGCGCGGACGTGCACGGCGCGCACCGGCCGCCCCAGCGCCGTGGCAAGGTTCTTCGCCGACGTCAGCAGTTCGAATCCGGCATCGCTACCGTCCAAAGCGACCAGGACCGTCATCTGCCCTCCTCCTTCCACGCCGTGCCGCCGCGCGAGCGGACAAAGCGATAGGCGCCGGGTTTGAGCACCCTCCGCCGGCGCCCGATGAACATCTTCACCGGAGCAACCTGCACGGTGATGCCCAGTCTGTGGTGGCCGTGCGCGTCGCGGCCGATATCGAGCTCGAGGCGGGCGCCGCGGAAGTGCAGCGGGATGCGCAGCCCCTCCCACGCCGCCGGCAGGTGCGGGTCGACGACGAGCGCCTCGCCGCGGCGGCGAACGCCGCCGAAACCCATCACCGTAGCCTGCCAGATGCCACCCATGGTGGCCATGTGCAGGCCACGGGCGGCGTTGCCCATGTTGTCGGCAAGGTCGATCGCACAGGCCATCGCGAACGACTCGAGCGCCTCGTCGACCAGCCCGAGACGCGCCGCCATCGCGGAGTGGATGCCGGGCGAGAGCGAGCTGCCGTGGCTGGTGATCGGCTCGTAGTAGTCGTAGTTGGCGCGCGCCACGCTGTCGTCGATCTCATCCGGCAGCAGATAACAGAGCATCACCGCGTCCGCCTGTTTGACCACCTTCGAATTCAGCGTCACGTCGCGGCCGAGCAGCAGGTCCGCGGCCATCGGCCGCGGCGTGATCGCCGACGGCTCCACGTCGGCCATCTGATAGAAGCCGGCGAACTGCTCGAAGAGCTTCGTCTCGGGATCGAACCCGTCGACGAGGTGATCGGCGACCGTGCGCCAGGCGAAGAGCTCGGTGACGGTGAGACCGAGGCGGTCGGTAAGCGCGGTCGCCGCCTCGGGATGGAAGCGCTGCAGCCAGTCGAGCGCCTTCATCGCCGCGCGGATGTTCCAGCGCGCGAGCACATTGGTGTAGGCGTTGTCATCGACGCCTTCGTGGTACTCGTCCGGCCCGACGACGGTGTGAATGTGGTAGCGCTGCTGGTCGTCGGGGGCCGTTCGCGACACCCAGAAGCGCGCCGTCTCGAGCAGGATCTCGGCGCCCATCGTGGTCATGAACTCGTCGTCGGCGGTCGCCTTCCAGTACTCCCACACCGCCCAGGCCACGTCGGCCGAGATGTGATGCTCGAGCAGCCCGGAGAGGATCGGCACCATCTCGCCGTCGGGGCCGAAACCATACGGCGGCGTGGTCTCGCCGCCGTGGTCGGCCGACTCCCACGGGAAGAGCGCGCCGCCGTGGCCCATCTGGTGCGCCTTCTGGCGCGCCCCGTCGAGGTTGCGATAGCGGTACGCGAGCAGCGTGCGCGCCGTTTGCGGGTGCGAGTAGATGAAGAACGGCAGCATGAAGATGTCGGTGTCCCAGAACACGTGCAGGAAGTACGACATGCCGCCGAGGCCGCGGGCACCGATCGACACGGTGTCCTTGGTCGGGTGGCTGCTGCTGATCATGTGGTAGATCGAGAAGCGCACCGCGAGCTGCGAGGCGGCGTCGCCGCGGATGACGACATCGGCGTCATCCCAGCGACGCCGCCAGGCCTCGCGGTGACGGCGCAGCATCTCCTCATAGCCGGTGCTCTGGGCACGCGCGAGGGCGCGCCGGGCGACATCCGTGGACGGCACCCCGGCGCGTGCCGAGACGATCGCCGCGAGGCGGTCGACGGTCGCCGGGTCGCCCTGCTCGAGGCGCCCGCCGATGATGTCGCGCGATTGCTCGAGGTGGCGCGCGATCGGCGAGCCGGCGGCGGGCGCCGTCGACACGGCGAGCACGTGCCCGCCGCCGTTGCGCCCCCTGGTGCGCGCGATGAAGCCCGGCGTGTCCATCGACTCAAAGCTCGTCTCGCGCGTAGGGCCGCCGGCGTAGCTCACACCGACGGCGCCCTCCCAGATGACACGCCCACCGAAATCGAGCGGCACTGCCTCGGCGCGCACGGCGACGAGCGCCCGGTCGTCGAGCGACGCGAAGCGCGCCGTGCGCACGCTCACCGTGCGCCCCGTGCGGTCGCGCTGCAGCCAATCGCGAAAGACGACGCCCTGGCGCATGTCGAGCACGCGCCGATGGCGGATGATCTCGCCGTTGGCGAGCGTCAGCTGGGCGCCATCGACGAGAAGGCGCAGGCAGGTCCAGTCGGGTGCCGGCACCGGCTGGCGAAAGACCGG
>PKYG01000023.1 GCA_003132585.1 Actinomycetota bacterium | reverse complement strand
GCCGCCGGCTGATCGCCTTAGATCAAGAGACCCTGGCGGTCTTGCGCGAACAAGCCGCGAGCCAGCTCTCCGAGGAGCGCCTCTGGGGAGAGCTGGCTCGCGGCTTGTTCGCGCAAGACCGCCAGGGTCTCTTGATCTAAGGCGATCAGCCGGCGGCCACGTTTGGTCTTCGGCTCCGAGAGCAGCAGCTTGCCATCGATCGGGATCAGCGCGCGGCGGATGGCAACGCGGGAAGCCTCCATGTCGAGATCACGCCATTGCAGCCCCAAGGCCTCACCGCGCCGGCAGCCGGTCATCGAAAGAAAGCGCCACAGCGGATAGAGGCGCTCCTCGCGCACGCTACCGAGAAAGCTGTGCAACTGCTGCTCAGACCAAACGGGCAGCTCACGCTCTAAGCCCGTCTGCCGCGGCGGGTCCGCTCGATTGGCGGTGTTGTGCGGAAGATAGCCCCAGCGCACGGCATCTGCGAGCGCGCGGTGCAGGGTGCGGTGCACGAGGGCCACGCTGCGTGGCGCGAGGCCCCCTTGGCGGCGGATGCCGCCGGCTCTTGAGAGATGCGCATAGAGTGAGTTGAGCATCGCGCCGTCTAAGCGCTGCAGCTTCACCTGCCCGAGGCGGGGACAGACGTGGCGCTGGCAAGCGCTGCGATAGCCGGCATAAGTCGTCGGTCTGACCGTGGGCATGATCGCCGGTAGCCAGACGTCGATGAGAAACTCAGCTACGGTGACGGGCGTGGCGATCACATGGCGCTGCTCGGCGACCGCCGTCAGCGCCTTGGTCATCGCCTGCTGCGCCTCACTCAGCGTGCGAAAGCCGGCCTTGGTCTCACGCCGCCGCTCCTCGACCTCGGAGAGCCCACCGCCGCATCGGGGACAGCTTCGCTTCGGTCGTCGCTCCACCCAGAAGCGCTTGCCGCAACTCTGGCAGCGCTGGGCGGCCATCACGCCGATATCGATGATGTACTCGTAGCCTTGTTTGCCGCGCTTGCGGATGTGGCCGCGCATGGTGGACCTCCTCTTCACTGGGAGGGGTACCGTCGCTCTGTCGGCGACCGATAGCGAGACAAGGAGGCGCAACGAAAGCACGGAAGTTCTGGCGGAATGGCACCGCTCTGGTGCATTCAATCGGTTCTGCGGCCAAGATCCGCTCCTACTGGGGGTCTGGGACGCGGACCGCGGTTCGGCAGGCTGCGCATCGGAATGAGGCGCGTGGGAGCGAAATGGAGAACTTGCGGAGTGGTCCGCTCGCTGTCAGCTACTCGAATCGGAGCGACCACGTGAGCCACTAGATGACCGCGATCAGGATGCTATGCTTCACCCGTCAACAGAGGGAGCACTGTGCTTCAGAGACTTCACATCCACGGGTTCAAGTCGTTGGTAGATGTGGAAACGAGCCTACCGTCAGTTGCGGTACTGTTCGGTCCGAACGCCTCAGGGAAATCCAACCTTCTGGACGCAATTCAGGCGCTGTCGCGACTGGGCACCAGCCGCACGGTCTCAGACGCGCTTTCTGAACCGATTCGAGGGTATCAAGCGGAGGCCTTCTCGTTTCCTGCGGGCGGCCTGGCTGGGCTGCTCACGCAGACCAGTGCGGACTTCCGTATGGAGGCCACGCTGCGCACGGGGAAGGACGCATTTCGGTACGCGATCGGCGTCGAGCTGGCCCCTTCCTCCGGGAGTTTATCGGTCAATGACGAGTATCTCGCGGCGCTTAGTGCCAAGGGGACCCCCAAGGGGAATCCTTCGATTGAACTCGTTGACGGTCAACTGCGCATCCGGAGGAAGAGTAAGCCAGCTCATCCCCGCACTGAGCCAATCGGTCTCAATCACACCATCCTGTCCGATCCACGGCTGGGGGGCGTGGAATACCGGGCCATCGAGAAATGCCGGAACGAGTTGTCTGGATGGCGAACCTACTACCTCGACCCGCGTGTTTCGATGCGCAGGCCTGCTTCCCCGGCAGACGTCAACGATATCGGCGTCCACGGCAAAGACATAGCTCCCTTTCTCTACAGGCTTCGAGCCGAGGAGCCGCAGGCGTTTGCGTCCTTGGTGCGCACATTCCGTACGCTGATTCCGAGTGTCGAGGACGTTTCCGTCGATCTCGACAAACGCCGGGGGACGATCGACATCGTCGTTCGTCAGAGTGGCACCGACTACTCCTCGAGAATCGTCTCTGAGGGCTCGTTACGCGTTCTCGCCCTTTGTGCCATCGCGGTGAACCCTTGGGGTCGGTCGCTCGTGGCATTCGAAGAGCCAGAGAACGGCGTCCACCCTCGCCGCCTGGAACTGATCGCGGAGCTTCTGTTATCTGTTGGGGTGGACCAGGGCCGGCAGGTCATCGTCACGACGCACTCTCCCCTCTTCTGTGAGGCGCTGCTCTCCCATGCCGAGAGATCTCCACAGGAAGCCGGTTTATTCGTAGTTCGCCGTGGCGCGACTGGAACCGAAGTCGAGGGTTTCGAGTCGACCGGCTTGTTTCGAGATCCCGACCTGCGGGCGGCCTTGGCAACCTCCACGGAAGACGGAGCCTTCGAGCGACTAATGCTCCGTGGCTTCGTTGATGAGTAGAATCCGGCTAGAGCTCTTCTGCGAAGACATTGCCCACGAGGAGTTCATCAGTTCACTCGTGCTGCGAATCGCTCGCGAGGAAGGCGTTCGGATCGACCTGCGCGTGCGCTCCGGCCGGGGCGGACAGGGACGAGCCGAACACGAACTCCTCCTATTCCAGACAGTGGTCTTGGGCGGCAAGGTTGTTTCTCCCGACCTGGTTGTGGTCGCCATCGACGCCAATTGCCGCGGGTTTGACTCTGCCCGGAAGGCCATCATGCAGAAACTCAAGCCGGATCTCGCCAGCCGCACAACGCTCGCTTGCCCCGACCCTCATATCGAGTGCTGGTATGTGTGCGACCCGGTGACGTTCAAAGATGTCGTTGGATCTCAGCCTCGCATCGGCAATTTGAAATGCGAACGGGGCTATTACAAGTCGGTACTGCGAGATGCGGTGCGTGATAGTGGTCTGCCCGCAACGCTCGGTGGTGTCGAGTTCGCACACGAGCTAGTGGAGGCCATGGATCTGTATCGCGCGGGACGATCCAACCGGGCTCTCAAAGCCTTCGTCGATGATTTCAGGAACGCGCTTCGTACACGTGGGTTTCCCACTCAGGCTCGAGCCTCTCAATCCTCCAGTCGGTAGATCAGCACCCGTTCGGTGCCGATGCACGACGAGGCATGATGTCGACTGTCCGTCGACCGACGGAGCAATGCTGCCGCCAGGGCGCAGCCGGTCCGCCACTCGCGTCACGTGGAGTGCGGCACAATACCACACTCTGCTGCGCTGGCATCTGGGCTCGCCTCGTCGTCTGTCGCCTGAAACCGATACAATCGGCAGCATCGAACGAAGGGTGGGGGGATGCCTGACGGCTGGAGTGGCGGACCATCGTGAATGGGTTCAGCGACAAGGTCAGCTTCATCTGGTCGGTGGCCGACCTTCTGCGCGGCCCCTACAAGCCCGCCCAGTACGGTCGCGTCATTCTGCCACTCACCGTGCTCCGCCGCCTCGACTGCGTCCTTGAGCCTACCAAGGCCGAGGTGCTCGCCAAGTGCGAGAGCATGAAGAGCGGCCAGCTGAAGAACCTCGAGCCGGTTCTCAACCACGTCGCCAAGCAGGCCTTCCACAACATCAGCCGCCTCGACTTCCCCAAGCTCACCGACGACCCGGCCAACATCGCACCCAACCTGCAGCACTACATCGCCAGCTTCAGCACACGAGCGCGCGAGATCATCGAGTACTTCGGCTTCGAGACCGAGATCGAGAAGCTCGACAAGGCCGACCGCCTCTACCTGGTCGTCAAGAAGTTCGCCGAGATCGACCTGCACCCCGACGTGGTCAACAACGTCGAGATGGGCTACATCTTCGAGGAGCTGGTGCGCAAGTTCAGCGAAGCCGCTAATGAAACGGCCGGCGACCACTTCACGCCGCGCGAGGTCATCCGGCTGATGGTGAACCTCCTGTTCGAGCCCGACACCGAGGTCCTCGTTAAGCCCGGGATCGTGCGCACTCTGTGTGACCCCGCGTGTGGCACGGGCGGCATGCTTTCGGTGGCTGAGGACTACCTGCGCGAGCTCAACCCGCAGGCGCGCCTCGAGTGCTTCGGTCAGGAGTACAACCCCGAGTCGTACGCGATCTGTGGCAGCGACCTGATGATGAAGGGTCAGAACCTCGAGAACGTGAAGTTCGGCGACAGCTTCACCAACGACGGCCATGCCGGCGCGCGCTTCGACTACCTGCTTGCCAACCCGCCATTCGGGGTGGAATGGAAGCCGCAGGAGCACTTCATCCGTGACGAGGCTGACTCGCTCGGCTTCGACGGCCGCTTCGGCGCCGGTCTGCCGCGAATCAACGACGGCTCGTTCCTCTTCCTGCAGCACATGATCAGCAAGATGAAGCCCGAGGGTTCACGGCTGGCGATCGTCTTCAACGGCTCGCCGCTGTTTACGGGCGACGCCGGTTCGGGCGAGAGCAACATCCGCCGCTGGATCATCGAGAATGACTGGCTCGAGGCCGTTGCCGCGCTGCCCGACCAGCTCTTCTACAACACCGGCATCAGCACGTACTTCTGGATCGTGACCAACCGCAAGCGTCCTGAGCGCCAGGGCAAGGTGCAGCTCATCGATGCGACGGGTTTCAGCCAGAAGATGCGCAAGAGTCTCGGCAACAAGCGCAACGAGCTGAGCGATGAGCACATCGCCGAGATCACACGCATCTACGGCGAGTTCGCCGACGGCGAGCACTGCAAGATCTTCGCCAACGAGTATCTCGGCTACCGCAAGATCACGGTGGAGCGGCCGCTGCGGCTGAACTTCCAGGCAAGCAAGGAGCGGCTCGAGCGGCTGCAGGCGGCGATGGCTTGGCAGAAGGTCGCCGACCAAGGTGCTGTGCTCGCGATGCTGCGCGGTGTGCCCGGCGAGCCGTTCACGGACAGGCAAGCGTTCGAGGCGGCGCTCGCGAGCGCCGCCGAGGTCGCCGGCCTCAAGCTCGATGTTCCATTGAAGAAGGCCGTCTTGACTACGCTCTCAGAGCGCCACGAGACGGCCTCAGTCTGTCTCGATGCCAAGGGCAACTCCGAGCCGGACCCTGAGCTGCGCGACACCGAGAACGTCCCTCTCGGCGAGGACATCGGAGAGTACATGGTGCGCGAGGTGCTGCCCTACGTGCCCGACGCCTGGGTTGACGAGGCCAAGACCAAGGTGGGTTACGAGATCAACTTCAACCGCTACTTCTACAAGTATGTGCCGCCGCGGCCGCTCAAGGACATAGAGGCCGACATCAAGGCATTAGAGGCCGAGATCTTGGATGCACTTAGGAGCAATGCGGGGAGCTCAAGCAGGCGGGAGACTGTGTGATGCTCAGGGCCGCCGCCGACGCTCCTATTCGTGATGCAATGGCGACAAGAAGGCTTGCGGGGGAGCGGCTGCCCTCGGGATGGACAATCAGCCCTTTGAAAAGGCTGCTCAAGCCGGGCCAAGAGGGCATCAAGATTGGTCCCTTCGGCAGCGAACTGCGCCTCGATTCTCTAGCTGAGAGCGGAGTGCCCATCTACGGCCAGGAAAACGTGCTCAGCTGCGACTTCTCCTTCGCCCGACGCTTTCTGGGATTCGATCGGCTCAAGGACTTCTCCGCATACACAGTGGCGCCCGGGGATGTCCTTCTGACGATGATGGGCACCGCCGGCCGATGCGCGGTCGTGCCTGCTGATGCGCCCGTCGGCATAATGGACTCGCATTTGTTGAGGCTGCGCGTCAATCAGAAGCTTCTCCAGTCTGGGTTTGGCGCTACGGTCCTTCATGAGGCCGAGTACATCCGGACTCAAGTTGTGGCCGAGTCCAAGGGTTCAATCATGGCTGGCCTCAACTCTGCGATTGTGAAGCAACTCAACGTGATGCTACCGCCTGTGTCGGAACAATCTGCAATCGCCGATTTCCTCGACCGCGAGACGGAGAAGATTGACGCGCTGGTGGCGAAGAAGCAGCGCCTGGTTGAGCTGCTGCAGGAGAAGCGTGCCGCTCTCATCAGTCACGCCGTGACCAAGGGCCTCGACCTCGACGTGCCGATGAGAGACTCGGGCATCCAGACGCTGGGACGCATACCAGCCCACTACAATGTGCGGTCATTTGGCAAAGTGGCCTCGCTGCAGCGCGGATTCGACCTGCCCGCCGATGAACGAGAACCCGGTGACTTTCCCGTTGTGTCATCTGGTGGCATCGTGGACTCGCATTCCGTGGGGCCGGTGGAACCCCCTGGAGTCGTAACCGGTCGATATGGGTCCATCGGGTCTGTGTACTGGCTGGACTCAGCATTTTGGCCGCACAACACCGCACTCTACGTTCGGGACTTCTGGGGAAACGAGCCTCGATTCGTGTACTGGCTTCTGCTCTCGCTGTCTGCTGGCATTACTGCCGCCGAATCTGGGAAGTCGGCCGTGCCGGGGCTTGACCAGAAGGACACACGGGGCCTGCAGGTGGCGATACCTCCCCGCGAAGAGCAGCTAGCCATTGCCGCGCATCTCGACGCCGAGACAGCAAGGATAGACAGCCTCACCAATGAAATCCGGAGAGCGTCATCCCTGTTTCATGAGTATCGCACCGCCCTCGTCACCGCCGCCGTCACCGGCCAGTTTGACGTACGCGAGAGCGCGAAGGAGGCGAGCTGATGCCGGTCGACCACAAGGAGATTGCCTTCGAGATCGCCATCGAAGAGAGCCTGCTCACCCGTGGCGGCTACCTCAAAGGCAATCCCGCAGACTTCGACCGTGAGCTTGCCCTCGACCGCGGCGAGTTGTTCAACTTCCTGCGTGCCTCGCAGCCCAAGACGTGGGCCAAGCTCGAGGCGCTCCTCGGCGAGCAGACCGAGGCCACCGTCCTCGACAACCTTCTTGGCGCTCTCGCGGCGCGCGGTTCCCTCGACGTGCTCCGTCACGGTTTCAAATGCTACGGCAAGCAGCTCCACCTCGCCTACTTCGCCCCCGCTCACGGCATGAACCCCGAGACGCAGGCGCTCTACGAGTCGAACCGCCTCACGGTCACGCGCCAGCTCAAGTACAGCCTCGCCAACGAGAACTCGATTGACCTCGTCCTGAGCCTCAACGGTCTGACGATCGTTACCGCCGAGCTCAAGAACCCGATAAGCGGCCAGACCTGGCGCGACGCTGTGTGGCAGTACAAGAGCGACCGCGACCCCGGCGAAACGATCTTCCGCTTCAAGCTGCGCACGCTGGTGCACTTCGCCATCGACCCCGACGAGGTCTACACGGCGACGAAGCTGGCCCTGAAAGGGACCAGCTTCCTGCCCTTCAACAAGGGCGACGGCACGGCCGCCGGCAACCCCGTGAACCCCGACGGCTACAAGACGGCTTACCTGTGGGAGCAGGTGCTGGCGCGCGACAGCCTGATGGACATCCTCGCGCGCTTCCTCCATCTGCAGGTCGATGAGAAGAAGCTCGGCGGCAAGACGGTACGTCGTGAAACGATGATCTTCCCGCGCTACCACCAGCTCGACTGCGTGCGCAAAGCGGAGGCCGACGCCCGCGCTAAGGGCGCCGGTGAG
Organism: Actinomycetota bacterium; assembly: GCA_003132585.1. Lineage (GTDB taxonomy): Bacteria > Actinomycetota > Thermoleophilia > UBA2241 > UBA2241 > PALSA-647. The sequence continues at coordinate 72,259 of PKYG01000023.1, read as the reverse complement.
AACTACCTGATCCAGCACTCGGCGGGCAGCGGCAAGAGCAACTCGATCGCCTGGCTCGCGCATCGCCTGGCGAGCCTGCACTCAGTCGACGACGAGAAGGTATTCGACAGCGTCGTCGTGGTCACCGACCGCCGCGTCCTCGACAAGCAGCTCCAGGACACGATCTACCAGTTCGAACACAAGCAGGGCGTGGTGGAAAAGATCGACGAGAACTCGACCCAGCTCGCCGAGGCGCTCGAGGCTGGCACCGCGATCATCATCACGACGCTGCAGAAGTTCCCCTTCGTCACCGAGAAGATCGGCGAGCTCGCCAAGCGCCGCTACGCCGTGATCGTCGATGAGGCGCACAGCTCGCAGAGTGGCGAGAGCGCCGCCACGATGAAGACAGTGCTCGCCGGAGCGCACCTCGCCGAGCAAGCGGCCGAGGAGGCCGCCGACGATGGCCTCGATGACTACCAGGAGGAGGTCATCAGGGCGATGGCCGCCCGCGGCCGTCAGCCCAACCTGAGCTTCTTCGGCTTCACGGCGACACCGAAGTACAAGACGCTCGAAGTCTTCGGGCGTCCCGGCGTCGACGGCAAGCCTGTGCCCTTCCACCTCTACAGCATGCGCCAGGCGATCGAGGAGGGCTTCATCTTAGACGTGCTTGCCCAGTACACGACCTACAAGACCTACTACGGGCTGATCAAGTCGGCCGAAGACGACCCCGAGGTCGAAAAGAAGAAGGCGGCCAAGGCGCTGGCGCGTTTCATGAGCCTGCACCCTCACAACATCGCGCAGAAGACCGAGGTGATGCTCGAGCATTTTCGCCAGCACACTAGGCACAAGATCGGCGGTCGGGCCAAGGCGATGGTGGTGACGAGCTCGCGGCTCCACGCCGTGCGCTACAAGCAGGAGTTCGACCGGCAGATCGCAGAGAAGGGCTACTCAGACATCAAGACGCTCGTCGCCTTCTCAGGCGAGGTGTTCGACCCCAACCTGCCCAGCAAGGCCTACACCGAGGTAGGCATGAACCTCGGCATCAAGGAGAGGGCGCTGCCGGAGAAGTTCGCCGGCGACGACTACCAGCTCCTGCTTGTCGCCGAGAAGTACCAGACCGGCTTCGACCAGCCGCTGTTGCACACGATGTACGTCGACAAGCGCCTCTCCGGCGTGCAGGCAGTGCAGACGCTCTCCCGGCTTAACCGCACCGCCCCCGGTAAGGAGGACACCTTCGTCCTGGACTTCGTCAACGAGCGCGAGGAGATCTTGCGCTCGTTCCAGCCCTATTACGAGGTCACCGCCGTCGGCGAGCAGGCCACACCGGAGCAGCTCTACGCGCTGCAGACCGAGCTGAACGACGCCCAGATCTACTACCTCGACGAGGTCGAGGGCTTCTGCAGCGTGTTCTTCCAGCCGAAGAGCGAGCAGACGCCCGCCGACCACGCCAAGCTCAACGCCTGGCTCGACAAGGCCGTGCAGCGGTTTGTCGAGCGCCGTGCCGGCGAACACGGGGAGGAGGAGTGCGAGGAGTTCCGCGGCAAGCTCGTTGCCTTCCGCAATCTCTATGCCTTCCTCTCACAGGTGATTCCCTACGGCGACACGGACTTAGAGAAGCTCTACACGTTCGTGCGCTTCCTCATCCCCAAGCTGCCGCGGCGAGGGACCGGCCCGCAGTATCACTTCGACGACGAGGTCGCGCTCAAGTACTACCGCTTGCAGAAGATCAGTGAGGGGCAGATTGAGCTGACCAAGGGCGCAGGCGGCGTGGTCGATGGACCGACCGAGGTCGGCACCGGCCTGGTCGAGGACGAGAAGGTCGAGCTCTCGAAGCTCATCGAGATCATCAATGAGCGGTTCGGCACGTCGTTCACTGAAGCCGACGAGCTCTTCTTCAGTCAAATCCGCGAGGAGGCGATCGCCGACGAAAAGCTGCAGCAAGCGGCCGTCGCCAACGAGATCGAGGCGTTCAAGCTCGTCTTCGACAAGGCGCTGGAGGGACTGTTCATCGATCGCATGGACCAGAACGAGGCGATCACTGCCAAGTTCCTCGACGACAAGGAGTTCCGCGGGGCGGTTAGCCGGCACCTGCTCAAGCAGGTGTACGAGCAGATCAGGGGAGAGGCGCTGGCGGTGTAGCGGGGGCGAGGCCGTGGCCGAGCCCAGGAGATCGGTCCACCTTGAGGTGGTCGTTCTCAGCCCGAGGATCGCCGGACAGCTGACGCACCACGCTCTGACGCGCTGTACGGCCTCTCGTGGCGTCGGCGCTTGGCGGCCGATGTTCGAGGCCAGCGTGCGTCACCCTCAGGTGTCGCGCCGGTTTCTGGTCGGGAGCACGGTGGGTGGCATCTGCGTGGCAGAGGCCGTTCCTAGGCTCGGATTCGCACCAGCACACGATTCATAGACCTGTGCACACTCCACCCGCTCCGAGATCCGTTCCACAATCCTGATAGGGTGACAATGTGGGTGGTGTCCAAGGCGAGGCACCGGATCTCGCCACGGGGGAGCTTTGGGAGTTTTCGGGAAAGTGTCGCGCTCTTCTCAAGGACTTGCACGCTGCGAGCAGCGCGTAGCCAAACCGCTGCCTATTCTCTGGCGCTGTCTGCGCGCTCTGCTCGTCGCCTTTCTGCTGTCCGCGCTCCTGGCGAGCTGTGGGAGCAATGCTGTCACTCCGAGCGCCGCAGGGCCCCGTGCCAAGGCAACGCCCGCGCGCAGCGCGAAGCCGGCGACAAAGCCCTCTGCCAAGCCGAAGCCGGCAAAGACGGCGGCGCCGACCAAAGCCACGGGTGGCGGCAGTGTCACGCTCGCGTTCGTCGACGTCGGTCAGGGCGACGGCATCGTCATCAAGGCCGGCTCCTGGGCGGGTCTGATCGACGGCGGCAGCGCCGGCAACGACGCGGCGATCGCCGGCGAACTCTCCTCCCTCGGCATCTCACGCCTCGACACGCTCGTGGTCACCCATCCCCACGAAGACCACATCGGCGACCTCGTGAGCATCGTGCAACGCTACCGGCCGCGCCTTGCCTACAGTGATGCCACGGCAACCACCGCCTGCTATGCACGTCTGATGTCTGCGCTGCACTCCGTCGGTGCGAAGGTCAGCCACGCCTATCGCGGGCAGCGGCTGCACTTCGGCGCGCTCGTCGCCCAGGGGCTCAGCCCGGACACCTACATGGCGCCAGACCTGAACGCCGACAGCATCGTCCTTCTGCTCAAGATCGACGGCAAAGAGGTGCTGCTCACCGGCGACTGCACGGGCCCCAACGAGGCCGCCGTCGGCTCAATCTGCGCCCGCGGCCCGCCGCTCTACCTGCTCAAGGTCGCCCACCACGGCTCCGCCTACTCGACCGGCGACAGCTTCCTCTCTCAGACACGGCCGCAGTACGCCGTCATCTCCGTCGGTCCGAACCCCTACGGTCACCCGTCACCGGCCACCCTCGCCCGCCTGCACGCCCACGGGGTGCGCACCTACACGACGCAGAGAGACGGCACGATCACGGTGCGATTCGCGGCCTCGGGTGCGGTCACGTGGTCTTTCACACGCTCCTCGAAGCCGGTCTCGGCCGGAAGCGGTTCGTCTGGCGGCGGCACGACCAGCTCGAGCAGCGGCGATCCGATCGTCTACATCACCGCCACCGGTGAGTGCTACCACCGCGCTGGCTGTCGCTACCTCTCCAAGAGCAAGATCGCCATCCGCCTGAGCAAGGCCAAGGCAGAGGGTTACCGGCCCTGCAGCGTCTGCAAGCCACCCACCTAGAGCGGCATCGGCATTGTCACCCGCGCCGCGCCTTCGTCACCCTCGCCGGCTGACCAGGGCTCGCATACGGTCGCCAGCGACCGGACGTTCTGTGCGTGTGAGCGAAGTCCCCGAGACGGTGGCCGGTCAACTCTGGGGGCCGGCTACGCTGCCGGAGCGCGCCGGTCACACAAAGACAGTCGCCCGGGCGTGACATTCTCCTTAGTTTCGGCCCCAAGCCGGCTGTAGACTCTCCTCGTCTACCGGGGGACCATGAAAGGCTGGGGGACCAGTACACGTATTGCCATCGTTCCTGTTTGCCTGCTCCTAGTGCTGTGCGCAACTGTTGCCACCGGATGTGGCAGCAAGCTGCCTGCCCCGCCGCCGCCCCTGCCCCCGCCGCCCACAATAAGGAAGATCGTTGATCCCAGCGTGACCGTATCGCCCGCGATTTCGAAGTACGTCACCATGATTAGTCGCGCCCGCCAGCACGCCTACAATGAATCTTTAGCCGACTACTCTCACAACTTCGGCGCGTACACGACGCGGCACAGGGCAGCCCTTGACGACCTTCGGAGGGCTCGCGCCATTCAGCCGAAGAACGACGGCTCCAAGCAGTGGAGGCTCGCTAGCAAGTACGCCTCTCGCGTGAGGTATGAGGTGAGCTACGAGGATCGTCTGCACAAGGACGCACTCGCCTACAACGCGGCGGCCTGGAACAAGGACCTCCCGGCTTACAACAGGGCGGTGCAGCGCGTGCAGAGTGCCGACAAGGCCTACTCCGCCTACGTCTTTCAGTTCAACTGGGCCGGCTACTGTGCTATCGGTCGGCGGTTCACGAGAGTCACCGCAACGTGGACGGTACCGCAGCTCCACGTGAACGGGACTACCGCGCGGCGCGTCTCTATCTGGGTGGGTCTCGACGGCAAGGTCCCGGGAAGCAACACGGTCGAACAGACTGGCATCCGTTGCATCCTGGGGGAAAGCTACGTGGCTTGGTACGAGATGTTCCCTAAGCCGCCGGTCACGATCCACACGGCCAGCACGCTCGATGGCCCGCAGGACATGGTGGTCAACGCCGGGGACACGGTCACTGCTACCGTCACAAGCCTCGGAGGCCACCGCTTCAAGCTCACGCTGGTCGATGGGACTCAAGGCGAGAGCTTCTCGATCGTCAAGACCAGCTGAGCTGCCAAGTGCGACTCGGCCGAGATCATCGTCGAGGCACAAATGTCGCACGGTATTGGCTTCGCCGACTTCGAACCGGTGCACTTCACCAACTGCGCCGTCGACGGCCGTCCGATCACCCAGGGTGCCCTCACTGCCGATGAACAGCCCGAGCACGTCGTAGCCTAGAGCGTCGCAACCCTTGCCGCCCAGCCATACCACTTCTCCGTCTGGAAGCACGACTTCGGCGCCGAGGACGCGGTTGGCGGTCACGCCGTACTTGAAGGAATGGGGGCCACCGGCTCCCTCAGCGATGTTGCCACCAATCGTGCAGGCCTTGCCGCTTGCTGGGTCGGGCGCGTAGTAGAAGCCGAGATCGTTGATCGCGACGGAGACATCTGCATTGAAAACACCTGCTTCCACCAGCACCGTGCGATTGGGCACATCGATCTCGAGGACGCGATTCATGCGCGCCAGTTCGATCACGATGCCGCCCCGCACGGCCAAGGTCCCGCCGCTCAGGTTTGTGCCAGAACCCCTGGGGATCAGGGGAATGCTTGCTCTCTGAGCCACCTTGGCAACAGAGGCAACCTCCTCTACCGAGCAAACGAAGACAACGGCATCGGGACGGGCACTCTCAAGCATGTACGCGTCGTACTCGTAAGCGTGCAGCAGCGTCTCGGCGCAGACGATGTTCGCATCCCCCACGATGGCCGCCAGCTCGGCAAGAATGCGGGGCGTGATCATGGGGCGCTTGAGTCCAGGGGAACTGACGTAGAGCAGAGGAGACCCATTGGAGTCGTGACCTTCAACCGCGTCGCGACGAGGCCGTTCTTACTCGCCACCGATTCGGGGCCTCTTCGGCTTTGTTTGGTCCTGTCTCGAGAGTGGCGAGACTGCTTGACCGCCGCGACCCCGGGAAGATGACGACGAGTGGGGCTGGCCTGCCTGGGGGCCCGAGAATCATAGCCGGCCCAGCCCCTGTGGCTGGCTGTCAGACCCTCGCAGCTAGCGCCATGCCGTTGAGGTCCACCCGGACCAGCACAGGGGTCTTGTGGTGGCCCGGGTGGACGGAGGAGAGGGGGCCGCTCCTCCTGGCAAAGGCTGGCTTGGGTGCTCAGGGCCGCGAGCACTGCCTGTCGGCCGTGTGCTCGCACATGCTGCGGGTCCCCCAGGACTCGAGACGCCGTCGGTCTCGAGCCCATCGTACTCACCCCCCTCGGTGTGCAGATCCCAAGCGTTGTCGGAAAGGCCCTCAGAGCCCAAGGGATGGTGGCGTCGGCACCACTGCCAGCTCCCATTCCGCAGCCGGGCTCCCGTGCCCTTCGGTCGGCGGCGCTGCAGTTGCACCGGGCATAGGCTGCGGACTGAGCAGACGGTGGAGCTCTTGCACTACCCAGCCCAAGTGGACAGTCATTGTTCGGCGAGCACCCTCCACGTCTCGGTTCCGTATGGCCGTAGTGATGGCTTGGTGCTGGATGAGCAACTGGTTCGAACTCGAGGCATCCGCATAAAGAACGTCGAGGATAGTCGGGATGTTCTCCTGGAGCAGCCCGACCAACTCCGCCGTCACGTGTAGGTAGAACACGTTGTGCGCCGCCTGGGCAACGGCGCCATGGAAAGCAGCGTCGAGCTCTGCGCTGCGCCGCTTGTCCGGGGTTGCTTCCATTGCTGCAAGGATGTTGTCAAGGGCGGCAATATCGTCCGGAATGCGGCGCCAGGCTGCGAGAGCCGCTGCCTGGACCTCAAGACCCATGCGCAGCTCGTACAGGTCGACAAGCGGAGCGGCCCCGGACTCCAGGAGTTCACCCAGGCGTCGGCCGATGCTTGCATCACGGGGGGTCGCAACGATCGTGCCCTGCCGACCTCTGCCGGAGGCGAGGAAACCCTGTGCACGCAGCTCCTTCAAGGCCTCCCGAACGACCGAGCGAGCGACGCCCAGCTGCTCGGCGAGAGCCCTTTCGGCCGGCATGCGGTCCCCTGGCCTCAGGGCCCCCAAGTTGATCTGCTCTCTGATGAGGGCAGCAATCCTCTCCGATGTGGTTCTCCCATCGTCGGCGCCAGAATCACCCAGTCTTCTCAGAAGCAGCTGCGACATACTCATCTCCTACATGCATCGTTTGGTTGCCCAGCCGTCCGGTGTTGTCTGTCGCGCATGGGCGGTTCCTTGCCTCATGATAGGTGCACGCCACTTGCGAGACAAGTGCGTGTAACCGTAATGGCGGACCGTTCTCAGAATGGTTGAAGCCGGGTCAACGACTTGGATGCCGCGGAGTCATGCCTCGGTGGGCGCGGTTTCGCCGACCGGAGTGCGACGCTGGGCCGAGGCCTTCATCGGCGTGTTCCCGGTCTGGACTGAGCACTAGACCGTTTTGCTGGTCTCCCCGTGGGGTCCGCTGAGGCCCGAGGATCGCCTCGCTCAATGCAATTGTCACGGCCGGCGGTGGGGCATTCGTGGTGCTCCACCGGACTACTTGCCTGCCCGTCTCCTCATAGGCGGGGACACCAACTACGAGGCTGTACCACCCCCGATGTTACTGCCCGATAGCGGCGGCCGAAGTGCCCGACTGAGAATCTCAGCCGGGTGGAAGACGCGGCGTCCCAGGCCCTGCTCGATCTGAGAGCGGCAGGATATGCCGCAGGCTACGATCTCTCCGCCATGGGCTCGAAGCTGCTCGAAGAGCTCCTCCCCAATAGCCCGCGACAAATCCGAGTACTCCTGCTTGTAGCCGAAGGAACCAACCATGCCGCAGCAGAGAGCATCGACCTCGTGTACCGTCACGTCCGGGATGAGGCGGAGCGCCTCGGCGGGTGCAGAACCAATGCCGATGCTTTTCTGGTGGCAGTGCCCATGGACGACAAAGGCGGAATGCACCGGGGTCAGCCTCAGCGAGAGCGATCCATCGCGCACACCGTTCACGATGTATTCGGCGAAGTCGTAGCTGTGTTCTTCAAGCAGATGCAGTCGAGGATCAGAGGCCGAAGGAGTCTGCTCTAGGAGCCGGCGGTAGTCGTCGCGCAGGGCCGACAAGCACGAGGGTTCGACGCAGACAACATCGTAGCCCTCTTCCACCAGGTGACCGAGCTTGTCTAGGTTCTGTTGCGCCCAGCGCCGGGGCACCTCCAGCAGGCCTTGACTCATGGCGGGACGACCACAACAGGAATTGTGCACTACTGCAATCTCGACCCCTGCCGCTTCTAGAACCTGAACCGCAGCTTTGCCTACCTGGGGCAGATTGTGGTTCATGAAGCAGTCCACGAAGAGCACCACCCTGCGGTGCGACTGGCCAACAGAAACAGAGTGCCGGTGCCGATACCAGTTCGTGAAAGTCTCGCGTTCGTATCTGGGCAAGCGCTTCTCTGGGTCGATTCCCATCAAGGCAAATGACCAGCGCGCCGGCATTGTGCGAAGCCCTACATTGGCGACAGGAGCTACTGGGCTGAATGCCGCCCCCATGAGATCGGCCCGTGCGAAGACTCGCTGGCGAAACCCAGCTCCGAACTCTTGGTTGTTGCGCTGCTTGATGACCGTGTTTAGCCACGGGATGTCCACTTTCGTGGGGCAGACCTCAGTACAGCGGGAGCACGTAGTGCACAGGCCGTTTATCTGCTTCGCCTCGGCGTGCCCGCTCGTAATGTAGGCCCAGGCGCAGCCGATACCGCCGGGGTACGGATGGACGCCGTACACGTGGCCACCGACGTTCCGATATGGGGCGCATGCGTTGAGGCAAGCCCCGCAGCGGATGCAGTAAAGCAACTCCCGGAGTTCCGGGTCCCGGGCTGCGGCTCGGCGCCCGTTGTCGAGGATCACCAGATGGAACTCACGTTCGCGCATCTGGGTGGCCCGCCCGGTGTCCAGAATCTCGCTGGAGGCGACACCGGAAATGAACGAAACGTAGGCGGTAAGGAGCTGACCCGTAGCGCTCCGTGGGAGGAGTTCAAGCAGCGTGGCAAGATCGGCGAACCGCGGGATGATCTTCTCAAGACCCACAACGGCCACGTGTACCGGTGGCAGCTCCGTGGTGAGACGGATGTTCCCCTCGTTCTCCACGAGCACGACCGTGCCTGTCTCGGCCACCACGAAATTGGCCCCCGTGATTCCCATATCAGCGGTGATGAACCGTTGCCGCAAGTCCCGTCTCATCAAGAGTGTGAGGCCCTCGGCGTCAGAGGGCGGGTTTGGGACGTCCATGTTCTCGGCGAAGATCTGGACGATTTCCTCTTTGGACTTGTGGATCGCCGGCACGATCAGGTGGCTCGGGTGCTCGCCAGCGAGCTGGATAATGCGCTCACCAAGGTCTGTCTCGACTACCTCGATGCCCAGCTGCTCCAAGGCATGATTCACGTCTATCTCTTCTGAGGTCATCGACTTAGACTTCACCACGAGCTGCACACCTTTGTTGCGCGCCAGGTTGGCGATGTACTGGCGAGCATCCTCAGCAGACTGTGCCAGGAAGAAATGCCCGCCGGCGGTCAAGACACGCTGCTCGAGCTCGACGAGGAGTTCGGCATTGCGGGCTATCGCTGCCTCCTTGATGGCATGCGCGCGTGAACGCAGCGCCTCGTAGTCGATGCTGGCGAATGCCGACTCGCGACGCTGATAGAGGATAGCCATAGCCCGCTTGAGGGCCGTGCGCAGGGTCGGATCCGCAAGCGCCAGGCTGATTTCACGCTGCATCAGTCGATGCCCGGTTTCGGCCACGTCAGGCATCCTCCCGAACAATGATCACATCGAGCTTCAGAGGTCCGTGGACACCCAGTACTGACATCATCTCAATGTCCGACGTTCGCGAAGGGCCGGTGACCAACACGAACCGACAGTCCCGGACACCGGGTTGTGGGGCCAGTGTCTCCAACGCACCTTCCAGCGTCTTCTGGATGGCACCCTCGCGCAGGATCGCGACGTGGTGGGGCGGGAGACACGACAACAGCCCGGCATTTCCGTGCTGAGTGTCGATTGCGACCGTGCCGGAAGCTGAGATCCCTAGCAAAGCACCGGTGATACCACATTCTGCTCGACAGAAAATGGAGCTGACCTCATCCAGATTCGCCGACGGCAGGGAGACCGCGGTTGCGGAAAGTGAGTGTTGTGATGAGCCCACTCTCGCGTCGATGCCCTTCTGGCGCAGGCTTTCGGCAAGGCCTAGAAGGTCAGGAGTGACCAGAACAACTCGCTCTTGGTCGACTACCTCGGCCACAGCGTCAGCCAGCCCGTGAGCAGAGACGACCATGGCAGAGCCACCACAGGCTCTCAAGGCGTCTGAGAAGGCGTCCGTAAGCTCGTGAGCCATCACCTACTTCCCTTCTCTCCTATGGTCGATCCACTGCAACCATCGGTCAGTCCAGTGGCCTGGACGCATTGAAACACCCTGAGCGCCCCGGCGCAAGAGTCAACCCGGTCGCCATCCGGCTAACCGCCATTGCTGCCGAAGTTTGGCTGCAATTGCAAGGGTAAGACGGCGGTTGGACAGTGTCCGAGAGGAAACATCAATCACTATTGCACTTTCATATGGCGTGTGCTTGAATTCAGTTGTTTGGTCAGTCCAAAGCAACGGCTAGGCGAAAGACGACTGCGCGAGGAGCCTCGGCCAAGTGACGGAAACGAGCGTCAACAAGAAGGCCGTTTGACAGATAGCAGCGTCTCTCCCCGGTCGGACCCCAACGTGCACCGGACTCCCAAGGGGGTTCACGTAGAGTGCGAATGGAAGCGTAGCTGGGGTCTGGTTCTTCGCGGCGGGGAAACCGAGGAGATGAGGAAGGAGAAACCTCAGAATCACTGGTGACATAGGCCGGCCTTTTATGTAAACTGGTAAAGTGCCTCCTATAATGTTAGTACTTGTAGAGCAACGCTAAAGCGGCAGGTCGGCAACTTCAACACTCGAGGCGGAGATGTCTGGGTACTGGATGGGGCTGTGGTCTGCGCAAGACTGGTTTCTACCATGAGATCGCAACCTGCACACCCGACATGAGAACAAATAACCACGTCAAAGAAAGGAGAGAACCAAGCAGCTGAGTGTGGGAATACGAATTACTTACTGGGAGGAGCGGCAACGGAGAGAAAGCAATGAGCAGGATATCAGCTTCCGTCGTGCTGTCACCCATCGAGGAAACATCGTAGGCAATTTGGAGGTGCACTCTCACAATGGTAACTCCCACAACAACGAAGGAAACCATCCCCCTCTGGCTAGCTGTTTCAATTACGATCGTGGTCGCCCTCCCGCTGAGCCTGTACTTGGGTAGATACAACATCCCGCTCTGGGCATCGTTCATCGTGTGGGCCGAGTACTTCACTTTTGGTGCCAAGGCGAGCGCCCTTCGAATCATAATCCCTTGTTACGCGTATGGTGCGGTCCTGACGGCACTGTCCTTGTACATGACCGTGCTTCTGGCGCCGCATCTCCCGAAGAACATGGCGCTGTACATCTCGCTGGCCGTGTGGATGGGAATTCTCGTGTACCTCTTGAGGTACAGCAAGTTCTTGTGGGACGGATCGCTTGCGGTCTTCAATGGAGTGTCCTTGTCGCTGGGCGTCTACTTCACGGCCAGCTATCCGGCCACGCACAGCATTTACGCCCAGCCGTGGGTTAGCTTCCTCTGGGTGCTGGTGGCGGGGTACATCGGGGCGTTCCTCGGATGGTTCAACGTGACCATCACCTTCCCCAGGATAGTCCGTGACAAATCCGCCGCGGCGGAATAGGACCTCGTCGCATAGGACCGTCCGCCGCGCCGCGGACGGGAAAGGGGGGATTGCCCTAACAACCAGCTAGCGGGACGCCAGAGTCAGCCGTCCGTCAGCAAATGACAAGAGAGGGGAACGAGCATGCGTAGAATCGTCGAGAGACCAGCTCTACAGACTAAGAGCAAGGTCGCGATCACTAAGGCAAAGGAATACGTTGACGCGGAGAAAGCGGTACGCGAAGCCATAGATCTGCTGGGCGGGATGGCGCAGTTCTGTGGAAAGGGCGACGTGGTCATGATCAAGCCCAACCTGATTTATGCGTCCCATCCGGACGAGGCGGAGACGACCCACCCCGCTGTCCTGGAAGCTGTCGTGCGAGTGGCAAAGGAAACGGGTGCTTACGTAAAGGTCGGGGAGCAGACCGGCTGGCACTGCGATCCTGAGCTGGCTTGGAGGGTGACCGGCCTGAAGGAAGCCGCCGAAAGAGGGGGCGCAGACGAGGTAGTCAACTGGGAGAACGACGACTTTCCGGAATACGATGTACCGAACGGCCGGGCGTTCGGGAAGATCCGCCTCCCCAAGTCTCTGGTCGAGGCCGACGTGGTCATCAACGTCCCGAAGATGAAGTGCAACCTGGTGCAAACGGCCACGCTGGGATTGAAGTCCTGGGTCGGGGCGTTCCACAACAGCCACCGCACCTTCTTCCACAAGAACAAGATGGACATGGGCGCGGCCTGCACCGACGTGGCCAAGGTTCTGGGCGCCAAGCTCAAGCTCAACGTGCTCGACGGCGTGTACGGCATGGAGGGCTCCGGCCCGCACGCGGGCCTGGTGGTGAATCCCGGTGTGATCATCGCCTCCTCGGACGTCGTGGCTTTTGACGCCGTCTCCTGTGCGGTCATGGGCATGCATCCTCTGGAGATCCCGGCCACGCAAATGGCCCACAAGGATGGCCTCGGCACGGGCGATCTGGACGAGATAGATGTTCTCGGCACGCCCATTAGCGAGGCCCTCTTCCCCTTCAAGAGGCCTTTCGGCCAGTACATCAGCAGATGGCCGAACGTCAAGGAGTTCTACGGCGGCGCTTGCCAGGGCTGCTGGTGGGCCCTCAACACTCTGCCCCCCTTCGTGGGGCCCGACAAGAAGTACGCGCTTATCGTGGGGGCGAGGGCCATGATTGGCGAGGACCTGAGCGACTATGACGAGGTGTGGTTGATCGGGAAATGCGCGTCCTCGCCCAGCCACCAGCTGGAGGGCTTCATGGACAAGGTCAACAAAGCCAAGTCGGTTGTCAAGATCTCGAACTGTCCCGGCTACGGTTATACCGTGTGCTATCACCATGAGGCCGAGGCGGCCGGCACTGTTTATGAGGCGCCGGACGTGCTCCTGGCCGATATGTCGAACCTCTGGTGCATCCCGGACGTGACCGATCAGGCAAAGCTGGAGGACGCCATCGCGCGCCGCGAGCAGAGGCAGGACATGAAGGCCTTCGTGGACGGCTGCACCGTCTACTACGGCGCGGACGAGATGGCGGCCAACAAGCCCACCGACTGGGTCGAGGCATCTTTGGACAACTACGCTCATTCTGAGAAGAGCATGCCGGAGCCGGAGAAGAAGAGAACTGTGAAGTAGCCCCTGTAAGCGGAGGGCGCGATGGAGGCCGGCTTGGCCGGCACCACGCCAGCCATCGTCGCGCCCTTTAGTTGCAGTGGCCGTGTCTGGCCGCTCAATAGAGGAGGTTGAAGACGATGACCAAGGATAGAGTGAACTGGGAGCTGATCGAGGAGTATAAGAAGAAAGAGGAATTCATGGCCATCTGGAAGCCGTACGGGCTTCCCGAGGTCACGGACCCGATAACCAGCTTGTATGGCGATGTTGTCGTGCAGCCCCCGTGGGATATCCCGGATAAGGTCGTGATATCATCCGCGATCACCGGCGCGTTCTATAGCCCTCGCACTAACCCCTTTCATCACGTGCTGCCTGAAGAGATCATGGCTTCCGCTGAGGCATGCGCAAGCGCGGGCGCGCCTACGGTCCATATCCATTTTCGGGATGAGAACGGCTACAATGTGCTAGACCCGTCGATGTACAACCGGTACTTGCCTCCTTTGAGAGAGAAGTTCCCGGAGGTCGTGTACGACGGTTGCGTGGTGCCCATGCAGACGGGCGAGTGGGATAAGATGATACAATTGCTGGACGCTGGTCACCTCGAGGTTACACCGATAAACACCACGGCCACCTATTGCGGGGACACGTTGTTCGCAAAGCCGCCTCACGTGATGATCGAGAAAACCAGGATTTGTCAGGAGCGCGGGGTCAAGTGCCAGATAGCGGTTTACAGCGACGGCGACATCGACAACGCTGACCGCTACCTGATTAAGACAGGTCTGCTTGAGAAGCCCTATTTCTTCCTGATTCTCCCGACCTTGCCTGGTGGGAGTCCGATGCAGAACCCGCGGCAGATGGTGTACGGCCTCATGCATCTGGTGGGAGCAATCAAGGACATCGACGATGAGGCCATCATCGCCGTCTGTGCGGCTGGTCGTGCCTCGAGCTATCTGGCTACCCTAGCTCTTTGCCTCGGTTTGCACATTCGCGTAGGCAAAGAAGACAGTGTCTTCAAGTGGCCCCATAAGGACGACCGTATCGAAGACAATGCGGAGACGTTCCTGGCCTTCAAGACGATGGCGGAGCTGATGGGCCGAAAGGTAGCAACCGGAAACGATTATCGGGAGATGATCGGGCTCAAGCCGATCGACGTCGAGAAGACCAGGGCGGCTGCCGCGGCGGCCACAAAGCATATGACGCATCCAGGCAGGTAATTAGTTCTGCCCTGTCCGTCTCGGTGATGGTCAGCAAGGACCAGGGTTTCTCTGGTCCTTGCAGTCCATCAGTACCTTCTTTGCGCTGTGAACTGTAGTATGCAAAAAGTCAGGGGTCTCTTGTGGTCTTACTGAACCCGATATCAGAAGCGGATGCGGTGAAGTGGGAGAGTCTGCAGCAGCTACTGAGGCCCTTAGAAGGGGTTGTCGTTGCTTTCTCCGGTGGGGTTGACTCCACCTTCCTCGTGGCGGCTGCCAGGGAGGCGCTGGCCGAACGTGTGCTCGCGGTCACCGCTCTTTCCGAGACCTATCCACGACGGGAGGCGGAGGGCGCCGCCGCCGTCGCCGAGCAGCTCGGCGTGCACCACCGCTTCATCATCTCCGAGGAGCTCGATCTACCCGAATTCCGGGAGAACCCCCGGAACCGCTGCTACTTCTGCAAGAAGGAGCTCTTCCGGCGGCTGGCCCAGACGGCCGCCCAAGAGGGGCTGCCCTGGGTGCTGGACGGGTCCAACCTGGATGACGAGGGAGATCACCGGCCGGGCAAGCAGGCGGCCCTGGAGCGCGGGGTGCGCAGCCCGCTGCGTGAGGCCGGGCTGACCAAGCAGGACATCCGGCAGCTCTCCAGGTGGTTGAAGCTCCCCACCTGGAACAAGTCCTCGTCTGCTTGTCTCTCCTCCCGGTTTCCGTATGGGACAGCTATCACTCGGGAGCGCGTCGCGCGGGTCGGGCGGGCGGAGGAAAGGCTGAGGGACCTCGGTTTTTCACAGCTGCGCCTTCGCTACCATGGCGAGGTCGCCCGGCTCGAGGTGCTGCCCGCGGACTTCGCCCACCTCCTCGAGGTGGCCGAGGCGGTCGTTGCCGTCATCAAGGAGGCTGGCTTCGTCTATGCCGCCTTCGACCTCGAAGGCTACCGGACAGGCAGCATGAACGAGGTTCCCCAGGCGGGGCTGCCGAGTGTGCTCCAATGAACGCCGAGAAGCTTCGCTGCCTGCTCGAGGGTGTCCGGGAGGGGCGGATCGGTCTCGAAGGGGCACTCCGCCAGCTAACCAGGCTGCCTGGTGAGGAGCTGGGCTTTGCCCATATAGATCACGACCGCACTCTCCGGCGGGGCTACGGAGAAGCGATCTACTGCGCCGGCAAGACTGTGGAGCAGGTAGTGGAGATCGCCCGGCGGATGGTTGCCTACGGGCACACGAATGTGCTGGCCACGCGGGCGCGGCCCGAGGTGCTCGATGCGCTTGCGGCGAGCGAACTACCACACCGGATCCACCGGGAAGCATCACTTGCCGTGCTCAACCCTGCCGAGCTTCCGCTCGTCGGTCTGGTCTGTGTCGCCACGGGCGGAACGTCTGATATCCCGGTTGCCGAAGAGGCGGCCTTGACCGCCGAGGCCTCCGGCAGTCGAGTCGAGCGGCTCTACGACATCGGCGTAGCAGGGATCCACCGGCTGCTGAGCAAGAGCGAGGTGCTTGGGCAAGCCAACGCCATTGTCGCCGTGGCGGGCATGGAGGGCGCCCTGGCCAGCGTCATCGGCGGTCTCGTCAGCTGCCCGGTAATCGGCCTGCCGACTAGCGTGGGCTACGGGATCCACCTGGAGGGCATCGCCGCGCTGCTCTCGATGCTCAACTCTTGCTCCCCGGGCCTGTCGGTGGTGAACATCGACAACGGCTTCGGCGCCGGCTACCAGGCCAATATGATCAACCAGATGGCGGTGAGGGGGGCACGCGCCCAGCAAGGACCCTTCGAGAAGGAGCTGGACAGCATGGTCGATACGGGCGCTTAGAGCGGCGCTTTTATGCGTTCTCGCACCCCATTGGCCACGGAACCAGCAGCATGGTAGCCAGCGGCGTGAGGATGGGAGACATGGTCTCATGAGGATAGGTTGGCTGGACCCCTTCAGCGGCATAAGCGGCGACATGTTCCTCGGGGCTCTGATCGATGCTGGCCTTGCCTTAACGGATCTTCAGGGTGCCCTAGACTGCCTCGGGGTGGAGGGCTTGGAGGTAAAGGCCGACAGCGAGCGGAGGAATGGAATCGGCGCCACGAGCGTCAAGGTCACCTACCCCGAGCAGCGTGAGCACCGTCATCTCGCGGACATCGTCGGTCTGTTGGAGGCGAGCGCCCTACCCGACGAGGTGAAGAGCCGCGCAATCGCCGTCTTTCTGCGCCTCGCCGAGGCCGAGGCGGCGGTGCACGGCGTGGATCCTCGCCAGGTGCACTTCCACGAGGTGGGCGCGGCCGACGCGCTGGCGGACATCGCCGGAACCGTCTTCGGGCTCCATAGCCTGGAGGTGCGCCAGCTGCTGGTCGGTTCGGTAAACGTCGGCAGTGGAACCGTGCGCTGTGCTCATGGCCTCCTCCCTGTGCCGGCCCCGGCCACCTTGCGCTTGTTGACCGGCTGGACATTCCACGCGCGGGGGCCGCGGCGCGAGCTGACCACACCCACGGGCGCCGCCCTGGTGACGGCGTTGGGCCGGCAGGTGGCCGTCTTGCCCGCTCTGAGGTCGGAGGCGGTCGGCTACGGGGCAGGCGGTGCCGACCCGGAAGGCTGGCCTAATGTTGCGCGCCTGGTGATCGGCGAGGCGGAGGTTGTGGGCTCAGACTACGATGGCGCGTTTGCGGAAGAGCCACCGGCTCACCAGGTTGCGGGAGCGGCAGGACACTCCGGGGCTCATCACCACTGACACCCAGGACCCGCGGCGGAACACCACCACGCCGGGACACCCACAGGAGCACCATTGGGCTACTCAGGGCGCATGCTGTTCGACCCGTAGGAGTGATGAGCGCAAATGCGAGAGGCGACGGAATACGGAAGAGACGGGAGCCTCGAGGACTACCGAATCATCCGGGAGCCCTTCTACCGACCCCTTGGGGAGGAGGTAGAGCTCTTCGAGAAGGCTCATGCCCTGAAGCTCCCTGTCATGCTCAAGGGGCCTACGGGCAGCGGGAAGACCCGTTTTCTCGAGTATATGGCTCATCGGTTGAGCTTGCCCCTCATAACCGTTGCCTGCCACGAAGATCTAACCGCCTCGGACCTGGTCGGGCGCTACCTCTTCGTCGGCGGGGAAACCGTCTGGATGGACGGGCCGCTGACCACGGCGGTCAGGCGGGGGGCGGTTTGCTACCTGGACGAGTTTGTCGAAGCGAGGAAAGACACTATCGTCATCATCCATCCTCTGGCGGACGATAGGCGCATTCTGCCCCTGGAGAAGCGGGGAAGCTTCCTTTCCGCGCACGAGGACTTCGTGCTCGTCATCTCCTTCAACCCGGGCTATCAGAGCATTCTCAAGGATCTGAAGCCCTCGACGCGCCAGCGTTTTGTCGCTCTCGAGTTCGACTACCCGGAGAGGGAGCTCGAGGCGGAGATAGTCCGCTCGGAGACAGACGTTCCCGAGAAGATGTCGGTGCAGCTCGTCGAGCTGGCCCACCAGCTGAGGAATTTGAAGGACCACGGCTTGGAAGAGGGGGCTTCGACTCGCCTTCTGGTCAACGCCGGCCGGCTGATTCAACGCGGGCTTACCCCGCGCTCAGCTGTCCGGGTGGCGGTCACGCGCCCGCTCAGTGACGACGAGGAGATGCTGGCCACAATGGACGAGCTGGTTGAGACCGTATTTGCGGGGTGAGCGACCTTCCGACAAGTGGGTCCCGGCTCCTGCCTTCGCTGCTCAGCGGCCTGGGGGGGCACTCGCTCGCCTTCGCGGAACGGCACCTGGCTGAGCTTCAGGCGCTCGAGTCCCCCGACCTGGCCTTGTGGACCGAGCTGGCCGAGCTCGTCAGTGCCCAGACCTGGCGGGACAAGGAGGGCATTCTCCTGCCGGCGTTGGAAGGGCTGGCCTGCCTGAGTGAGCACCCAGACCTGCGCGAACCGGTTCACGAGGCCGTTCGGGTTTTCATGGCTCACTCGGCGCACCTGGCCGGTGCTTACCTGGCCCAGTTATGCTATCTGGCCTCGATGGACCGTGAAACCGCTGTCGAGGTGACGGACTATGCTCTGAGAATAGCCAGCAAAGCAAATCTGGCCGAGACTTTCCTGGAGTACGCGCCCCTGGTCCTGGCCGGCAGAAACCTGGCTTTCCTCCGGACGTGGCACGCGGAGGCCGTGGCCTTGGCCGGCGCTGATTGGTGGGCGGCACACGGTTTTCTGCAATCAGTGGCCCAAAGCGCGCCGTCGCTACAGCCTCGTGATCTGGCGGCCTTGGCCCAAATCGGCAGCCGGATAGCCGAGAGATCCCGGCAGGCCACCAAGGGCTTCTTTCAGATGCTGCCCGCGCTTCTCGGTACGCTGAGCGTCGCCCAAATCCGGGAATGGGCCGAGGAAGGCCTCGCTGCCGGCTTGCCGGACGAGGGCCTCGTGCTCTATATGTCCTACAACTCCAAGAAGAGCCACGAGGTGGTGCAGGCCTTTTCTCGAGGAACCTCGTTCTCCGCCCTTCAACCACGAGTAAGCGTAGTTCTGGAAGCTTTTCTCGGGCGCCCGGTGGAGGTTCGAAGCATGTTCGACCTCCTCGAGCCTACTTCGGTACCCTCCGAGGTGGCCGCCCTCAACGACAGCCGGACTCTCTATCTGCGCCCCACCCTGGGCGCCCGCGGTCTCAGCCCGGCGCGAATGTACAAGCTCACCGGCATTCATGCCGCTGCCCACCAGCGGTTCGGCAGCTTCGAGGGGCGGTCGCTCGTGAGACAGCTTCTGGGGAACGGCTCCGGCGAGCTGGATACGCCCGGGGCGACATCCGAGGAGGCCGCGGTCCGCCGTTTCCTGCTCATGGCCTCGGAGGACTACCGCATCGACGCCGCGCTTTTTGAGGTCCTTCCCGGGCTTCGTCAGGACGCCGAGCTACTGCTGCGCCAGGTGTATGCGGACTACCTGCAAAGGCCTGGGCGCCGGGAGCCGGTCACCCCACCGGCTCTCCGCGCCCAGCTCGCCGTTCTTCCCTTCGGAATTCGCATACTTGAAAACGAGGCGCTGCTCGCGAAGATCGAGGAAGTGATGCGGCCCCTCACCGAGGAAGGCGCGAGCCCCGCGCAGTCCTTCAGCGCCTCGGCGCGGCTGTTCGAGTTGATCGCGCCCGAATGGTTTGCATACGGCCGGCTGAGGGACTTCGCGTTTGCCGAGGTGCCGTACCCGCCCTTTCACGACCACTTCTCGGCCGGCTTGGCCTTGGCCGGGGCGGGGGCGACTGGGGTAGGAGACGAGCCGGCCGCGGCGGCGGTCCCCGCCGGGGAGAGGTACAGCCCTCCCCCTAGCCTGGACCCGAATGACGCTGGTCTTATTGAGAGCTTGAATGCGAGCGATTCGGGTATGACCGAACCTCTACAGGTGAGCGACATGCCCGAGGGGGAGGTGCCGCTCGGAGACCTCCCGGACTCCAGGTGCGACCTCGTAATTCTCGAGCAGGAGCCCGGAGAGGAGCTTCTCCCGGAATGCGAGGTCTACCACTATGACGAGTGGGATCACGAGGCCAACGACTACCGGATCCGCTGGTGTACGGTCCGGTGCCGGCAGATACCCGAGGGAGATTCCTCCTTCGTCCAGCGCACGCTCGAGCAGTACCGCGGGGAGGTCCTGCTCATACGCCGGCAGTTCGAGCGCCTGCGTCGCGAGCGCATTGCCCGCTATTTCCGGCAACCGGACGGAGACGAGCTCGACCTGGATGCCCTGGTAGAAGCTCTGGCCGATCGCGCGGCCGGGGCTCCTCTAACGGACAAGGTCTTCATCCGTCACGACAAGAAGCTCCGGGACTTCGCGGTCCTCTTTCTTCTCGATATGAGCGACTCGACGGAGGCGCCGGTCGAGGATGATCGCCGCGTGATCGACGTCGAGAAACAGGGCCTCGTTCTCCTGGCCCAAGCCGTCGAGCAGCTCGATGACCGCTACGCCATCCTGGGCTTTACCAGCCAGGGGCGGCATCGCGTCGATCTGCGGGTCATCAAGGACTTCGAGGACGAGTTCGACGAGAACGTGGCCCGGCGCATCGGGGCCATCGAACCTCACGCCTACACTCGCCTGGGAGCCGCTCTCCGGCACGCCGCAGACCGCCTCTCACGCCAGCCGGCTCACGACAAGCTGCTGATACTGCTCAGTGACGGGCGGCCTTACGATATGGGCTACGGGAACATGACGTATGCCACCGAGGACGTGAGGATGGCGCTGTACGAGGCGCGGAACAAAGGATTGGCCACGTTCTGTATCACGGTCGACCCCGAAGGGCCCGACTACCTGAGGGAGCTATTCGGAGCAGCCAGGTACACGGTCATCCAGAACGTCGCCTCGCTGCCCACCAAGCTGCCCGGCATCTACGGCAACCTCACGGCGTAGCCGGTTCCGGTTTCTCCTTGGCGTCCAAGGCTGTTTGTAGCTCGTACTGACCAGACCCCATTCATTGGTCCACTTCTTATGTTAGACCGTATGTGGCGGCGCGGCGCCCCGCCACGTAAGTTGGCGCGGGTTGCCGCCACACCGGGTGGTGGCAGAGCCGCATTTACGGGGAGGCGCCGCATGAGTGAGCTTACGTTCATCGGTCTCGATGTGCACGCACGGTCGGTCGCGGCCGCGATGCTCAACGCAGGTACCGGCGAGGTGAGGATCTGCAGCGCCCCGGCGCGCACCGCCGAGCTTCTGCCCTGGCTGCGCGCCCAGGGCGAGTCCGTCTCCGTCGCCTACGAGGCGGGGCCCACCGGCTTCGGCCTGGCGCGCGCCTGCGAGGCGGCGCGGATCCCCTGCCTGGTGGCCGCCCCCTCGCGCATCGCCCGCGCCCCCGGCGAGCGCGTCAAGACCGACCGCCGCGACGCCCTCCGGCTGGCGAAGCTGCTGCGCCTCGACGAGCTCGTCGCGGTGCGCGTGCCGAGCCTGGAGGAGGAAGCCGCCCGTGACCTCGTGCGCGCCCGCGAGGACGCGCGCTCCGACCTCATGCGCGCCCGCCACCGACTCTCCAAGCTGCTCCTGCGCCAGGGCCTCGTCTGGGAGGGCAGCGCCTGGATGCAGGCGCATGAGCGCTGGCTCGCCAGCCAGCGCTTCGAGATGCGCGGCCTGGCCCTCGCCTACGGGGAGGCCGTGGCCGCCGTCGAGAGCGTGCGGGCGCGCCGCGACGCCCTCGATGTGGCGATCTGCGAGGAAGCCGCCAAGCAGCCCTGGGCGGCGACGGTCGGTCGCCTTTCGTGTCTGCGTGGCGTCTCCACCCTGACCGCCTTCGGGCTGGCCGCCGAGATCGGCGACTGGCAGCGCTTCGACGGGCGCTCGATCGGCGCCTACCTGGGGCTCACCCCCAGCGAGTCCTCCTCCGGTGAGCGCCGCCGCCAGGGAGCGATCACCAAGACCGGCAACGGCCACGCCCGGCGCCTGCTGGTCGAGGCCGCCTGGCAGCAGCGGCGGCCGGCCTCGCGTGCGAGCCGCGAGCTGGCGGGCCGCCGCGAGGGGCAGCCGGCCGTGGTGCGCGTGCGCGCCGAGACCGCGGGGCGGCGCCTGCAGCGACGCTGGGCTGCCTTCGATGCCCGCGGCAAGCGCTCCACGGTGGCCGCCGTGGCCGTGGCCCGCGATCTGGCCGGCTGGTGCTGGAGTCTGGCGACGATGGACGCCTGAAGGCTGCGACCTCAAGGACGCCGCGGCGAGTGCGCTGGGCCGCCAGCGCGAGGAGCATGCGCGATGGGACTATGAGCAGCCCTCTGAGAGGGCCACGCTCGCCGTTAGAGCAGCGCCGCTCCCGACGCAGAGACGGTCATGCGGATAGCCAAACCCGCGCATATCAGACTGACCGCGCGTCGCTATCGCAGCCCGGCGCGCTCACCGCGGCGTCCTCCGGTAATCCACTCCAACCCCGCCTCAGCGAGTGCGGGCGGTTCGACGTCGGCCGCTTGACAGATGCTGCTCCATATCAGTCCCAGGGCTACCTCCCGTGTAGGCGACGGGGGGCCGAAGTCTGCAAGCGAGAAGCCCGGCCAGACGATCGTCTCGGGCGCCGGCGGGCGTTGTCCCAGCGAGCTGTGCGGGCGCAGGCCGTTGTAGAGCCGCCGCCAGTTGGCGACCAGGATCTGAGCTTCCTTGAGCGTGTAGAAGATCTCGCCGTTGAGAAGCTCATCTCTGAGCTTGCCGTTGAACGACTCGACGTAGCGGTTCTCCCAAGGCGAGCCGGGCTCGATGAACAGGGTGGTGACCCCCAGCTCGGCGAGAGCCAACCCCGCACCGCCTTGGCGACGAACTCGGGCCCGTTGTCGGAGCGGATGTGCTCGGGGATGCCGTACTCCAAGAAGAGATCGGCCAGCACCCAGAGCACGTCGTTGGCGGTCAACCGGAGAGGGCGACGAAGCGGTGTCAAAGGTGACAAATGCAGAGGAGCCCGCCGATCGCTCGAGCGGGCCCCTCTGCGGTTTCAATGTCCTGTCTACGGCTGCTACCGGCTGCCTGGTTCTACTCCTTCCTTGCCAACATTCTTGCCAACATGCCCATGTGAAACAGTGGAAATAGTGGCACTGTATGGGGCTGTGTGGAGGCTAGACGGGCACCGCAGGCACGGTCTGTGACGGCTGAAAATCATGGTGTCGACAGTTCAATTCTGTCCCCCGCCACCACCGTTTCGCCTGCAAATCGCGCATAACTCCCGGACCGGATGGCGCGACGAATGGCGCCTCCGCGCCGCGCTCAGGCGTGAGCGGTCACCATTCCGCCGACATCGAGCTGATTTCCCCCTGCAAATGACGCAGGTTTCTGAGCGCACTGACACAAGCGTCGAGCGCGCAACGCGGGCACGAGGAGTCGATCTTGATCGAGCGTGACTTGCGTGTGGGAAGCCGGAGTCAGCTGAGGCGTGGGGAGATGCCGGCGATCAGCTCCGCCGCCTCGGCATCGACCTGTGGCAGGACGTGTGAGTAGACGTCCAAGGTAAAGGCCACCGTCGAGTGCCCCAGCCGGCGGGAGACGATCAGCGGATTGACGCCCTTGGCGAGCGCGAGGCTGGCATAGGTGTGTCTGAGGCCATGCAGGGGGATCTTGGGCAAACACGCCCGGCGCACCAGGCGACCAAAGAGGGCGCTGATCCGCTCGGGGTGCAGCGGCTCGCCGCTCTCCTTGGTAAAGACGTAGCCCGAGGACACCCAGCCCTCACCCCAGAGGCGCTCCTCGGAGAGCTGGCAGGCGGCTTGTTCGCGCAAGACCGCCAAGGTCTCTTGATCGAGGGCGATCAGCCGGCGCCCACGTTTTGTCTTCGGCTCCGAGACAAGCAGCTTGCCATCGATCGGGATCAGTGCTCGGCGGATGGCAACGCGGGAACTCTCCATGTCGAGATCACGCCATTGCAGCCCTAAGGCCTCACCGCGCCGGCAGCCGGTCATCGAGAGAAAGCGCCACAGCGGGTAGAGGCGCTCCTCGCGCACACTATCGAGAAAGCTGTGCAACTGCTCCTCAGACCAGACGGGCAGCTCACGCTCGAGGCCCGTCTGCCGCGGCGGGTCGGCTCTATCGGCTGTGCTGTAGGGAAGATAGCCCCAGCGCACGGCGTCCGCGAGGGCGCGGTGCAGGGTGCGGTGCACGAGGGCCACGCTGCGCGGCGCCAGGCCGCCTTCGCGGCGGATGCCGCCTGCTTTTGAGAGATGCGCATAGAGTGAGTTGAGCATCGCGCCGTCTAAGCGCTGCAGCTTCACCTGCCCGAGGCGGGGGCAGACGTGGCGCAAACAGGCGCTGCGATAGCCGGCATGAGTCGTCGGCCTGACGGTGGGCATGATCGCCGGCAGCCAGACGTCGATGAGAAACTCAGCTACGCTGACGGGCGTGGCGATCACGTGGCGCTGCTCTGCGACCGCCGTGAGCGCCTTGCTCATCGCCTGCTGCGCCTCGGTCAGCGTGCGAAAGCCGGCCTTGGTCTCGCGCCGACGCTCCTCGACCTCGGAGAGCTCACCGCCGCATCGGGGACAGCTGCGTTTCGGTCGCCGCTCCACCCAGAAGCGCTTGCTGCAACTCTGGCAGCGCTGGGCGGGGTGGGGACCGATGTCGATGATGTACTCGTAGCCTTGTTTGCCGCGCTTGCGGATGTGGCCGCGCATGGTCGACCTCCTCATCACTGGGAGGGGTACCGTTGACCCGCACCCCTGAAATCGATCCAGGTTGAGGTTATGGTTTTCGGATCGAAGATCGCCGACCAGCTCACGTACGCTCTGTAGCGCTGTACGGCCCCTGGTGGCGTCGGCATGTGTCGGCGCCCTCACGTTGGCTGCTGGGGGTCTTCACAGCAGCACACGTCGGCTTCGCGTCGGCGAGACGACAGCAGTCGCTGCAAGTCTTGGCTTTCTGACGGCCAGACACAAGAACAAGACCTCCAGCACTTCAGAGGCGAGAGGTTCCCCCAAGACCTCCAGCAAACGGTCCAACCTGCCGTCCTCACACGGCGACCGACGCTCGCACTAGCATGAGAATCGGACCAACGAATGGGGTCAGATCACCACGTGATGCGGTCAAGCGCGCCTTAGCACACGGCACGGTCGCGGTGCATCAGGTGGTAGTGTGACCCCATGGTCACGCGGAGACCTCCACAGAGCATCCTCGCCGAAGTCAGCGCCACGCTGGCATCGAGCCTCGCCGCAGAAGATATCCTGGCCACGGTCGCTCGCCAGATCGGTGAGGCTATGGGCGTCTTCTCATGCGACATCTGGGAGTACGAGCCGGGCGCGCGGCACATGACCTTCGTGGCCACCTGGTGCGCCGCCGAGAAGAACCCGTACGGCGACGCCGTGGGGGACACCGCCGAGCTCGACGACTGGGACAATATGCTCGCCGTCGTCGAGGGCCGGCGGACCGTCGAGCTGCACAGCGACGACCCCGACCTGCCGCCCATAGACCGCGCGTCCTTCGACAAGTGGGGCTTCCAGACCACGATCGACACGCCGCTCGTCTACGGCGATCGCGTCATCGGCGTGCTCGGCCTCGTGGAGACGCGCGCGCTGAGGCGCTTCACGCCGGCCGAGCGCACACTCTTCGGGCAGCTCGCCGTGCAGGCGGCGATCGCCATCAACAACGCGCACGCGTTCCGGCGGCTGGAGGAGCAGAACCGGCACTTGGGCACACTAGCCGACGCAGGCCGGGCTCTGACGTCGCCGGTGGATATCGTCGGCACCTTGGGCGTGATGACGGCAAAGGCAGCGTCGGCTCTCGGCGCCTCGCGCTGCACCGTCTACGCCTATGACAGAAGCTCGGACTCGCTGGTGCGGCGTGCCTCCCATGAATCGGGAGCAAAGAAGGTGCGCCGTCCTGCGGGTGTCATCGCGCTGGCCGACCATCCCTGTGAACAGGCCGTGGTGCGAGAGGGCGTCATTGCCGCCGACAAGGTGCCTGATCCCGCGCCGGTGGCCGGCATGAGGTCGTGCAAACTCCAACCCGGCGAGAAGAGTCGGCTTGAGATCCCCCTCGTATTCAAGGGGCAGGCTCTCGGCATGATAGTCCTGGCCGAAACATGCGTGGAGCGCCGGTACTCCAAGACTGAGATCGATCTTGTTTGCGCCGTGGGCGAGCTCACTGCTGCCGCCATGGAAAACGCGAAGCTTTATGCGTTACTCGAGTCGGAGGCAATCACCGACGGACTCACCGGGCTCTACAACCACAGGTTCTTCTACCGACGTCTACGCGAGGAGGTGGCTAGGTCACGACGCTACGGGTCTTCACTTTCTCTGCTCATGGTGGACATCGACGACTTCAAGCGTTTCAACGATCGCCACGGTCACCAAACCGGAGACCAAGCTCTGCGCGCGGTTGCGCAGCTCCTGCAGACCCACTTGCGTTGCGACATCGACATTCCCGCACGGTACGGAGGCGAGGAGTTCGCGATCATCTTGCCGGATACACCCATCGACGGAGGTCGCGAGTGTGGCAGCCGGTTGGTTCATGAGGCGAGCCGCCTGCTGCCGCAGGTGGCCGAATCACGCCCGGGACCTGGGCCCACGACGGATGGAGCAGCCGGTGTCGGCGAGCGCATTCGCAAGGAGATAGAGGAAACTACTCGGCTACGGTCGGCCGAACTGGGGATGCCCGAACGAATCACCGTGTCGGTGGGAGTGTCGGCATCACCGCCTCTCTTCGTCGATGCCGAGGGACTAGTGTCCGCAGCCGACGCCGCAATGTACGACGCCAAGCGCAGAGGAAAGAACCAGGTCGTGGTGTGCGAGTTCTGAACGACCGAAAGAGAGGCCGCCGAGGGCACCCAGCAGTTCCTCGGCGGCCTCTTCTGGGCTCAGACGATGATCTCGACCGACCTTGAATCTCCAGATGCCTGCTTCATCAGCGTTGGCGCCTCGAGTCAGGTTCAATGGCCTTGTGAATCGCTGCAGTTGGTGAGGTACTGCGCCGCCGACGTCGGCTCGGCGTCGGCGAGACGACAGAAGCCGCTGCAAATCCGGACTTTCTGACGGCAGAGCACGACACGGGAACGTCCAGCAGTCGGACCAACCTGCCGTCCTCACACAGGGACCGGCTCTCGCACTATCATCGGAAGTGGACCGATGGATGGGGGCAGGTCAACCGGATGTGGGGTACGATCGGGCCGAGATGATGCCTACTGGACAAGCGCCACGTCGACGGGTCGCAACCGGGGTCCTGCTCGCCGGCGGCGAGGCGCGGAGAATGGGGTTCGACAAGCGTACGCAGATGCTCGGCGGAACGACGCTGATCGAGCGGAACGCCACCATCTTGCGCGAGGTGTTCCCGAGGCTTGCCGTCTCGCTGCGTGCCGGCGCATCGCCCGATCTGATTCCCTCGGGCTTCGAGGTCGTCTACGACGAGACGCCGGGGTCGCCGCTGGCGGGGATCGTCAGCGCGCTCGCCCATTTCGGCGAGCCGATCTTCGTGCTCGCCGCCGACATGGCGTTCACCGAGCGTGCGGCGGTCAAGGAGGTCGTCGAGGCGTTCGGCGACGTGGACGTCGGGCTGCCGGTTACCGAGAAGTGCGCGTGGCCGAGGTGCCGTTCGCCTCGGCAGCGCTCTTCTTCAGCCTGAACACGCCCGCCGACCTCGAGGAAGCGCGGCGGCGGCTGGAGAGCGAGGGACGGGACGGCGTTGTGCGGCGTCCGGCTGTGGTCTGCGTGGTCGGCAAGAGCGACAGCGGCAAGACGACCCTGCTTGAGGCGCTCATCCCCGAGCTCCGCGCCCTCGGGCTGCGCGTGGGGGCCGTCAAGCACGACGCCCACCGCTTCGACGTCGACGTGCCCGGCAAGGACTCCTGGCGGATGGAGCAGGCGGGAGCCGAGGCCTACCTGGTCGACTCGCCTGACAAGCTCGCGTTTGTCGCCCGCCTCGATCGTGAGGCGAAACTCGCCGACCTGGTCCTGCGTTTCTTCACAGGCTTCGACATCGTCGTGGTCGAGGGCCACAAGCTGCAGGCTCCGCACAAGGTGGAGGTCTTCCGCCGGGCCGCCGGCCACCAGCAGCCGCTCCGCGCGCCCGGCGAGGCGCTCGCGCTGGTGACCGATGCGGACCTGGTGCACGAGAACGTCTTCGGGCTCGGCGAGGCGGCGCGCCTCGCGGGCTTCCTCGCCGAGCGCCTCGACCTCTTGCGCCGCTACTGACGCTCGCCGCCCGCCGGCGCGAGCGGTGCCACGGCAGTGGCGCTGGCTGCCAGTCCTGCCGCCGCGACCTGCGGTCGCGGCGCCAGCCACGCCGTCAGGCGCGGCCAGCGGACCGGCACGCGGCGCAACGGCGTCCGCCGCAGCGCCGCATAGCACGCCCATCCCAGCAGGAAGCCAATGGTCATGTTCCCGGTGAGGAGGGTCGCGACGCCGATCACGGCGGCGCTCGCCACCGCGTCGAGCGAGCGCAGGTCGGCCACCAGCAGGCTGTGCTCGATGCCGACGAAGAGCAGGAGCCCCGCTAGGACCGCGCCGGGCACGAGGAGTGGCGACGCATGGAAGACCACGGCCACCGCCAGCAGCGCGT
The DNA here is from genome assembly GCA_003132585.1 of Actinomycetota bacterium. Lineage (GTDB taxonomy): Bacteria > Actinomycetota > Thermoleophilia > UBA2241 > UBA2241 > PALSA-647. Next base: position 43,970 of record PKYG01000023.1, on the reverse strand, counting down.
AGAATGCCCCGGCGAGCAGCGTCGTTCCCGCTGTGCGCCCGCCGAAGCGGTAGGCGGCGGTCGCACCGGAGGAGCCGTGGCAGAGAGGCATGCCCGAGAGCGCTCCGCAGACCAGGTTGATCACCCCCATGCTCACCCCGAGGTTCCTCGGGGTGACCCGAGCCGCCTGATCGCTGTAGTAGTGCTGCATCGCGTCCTCGGTGGCGTAGACGGCGTTGCCGAGCGACAGGGGAAGCTGGGGAAGGACGAGGACGACGAAAGCCACCCAGGCGTCGCCGGCGGAGGGTAGGTGCACGATCGCGTTCCTGGAGACTCCCGAGACCGAAGCCACGTGGCCCACGCCCAGCGTCAGGGCGACGAGGCCGACGATCGCGCCCGCGGCGAGCACCAGCAGGCCGAGGGGCACGCGTCCGCGTCCCCGGTGGATCAGCATGATCAGGCCGATGACCGCGGCGAGCACCACGCCGGCCCATACGGTGACACTCCCCACGTGGATGCCCTGGGCGCTCCCCGGCAGTGCCTTGGGCGTGTTGGCCATGCGGATGGCGCTCTTTATCAGCAGCAGGCCGATCGCGAGCTGGATGCCGCGAATCACCGCGGCCGGGAACAGGCGCGCGAGCACGCGCATGGCGGGCGTGAGCGCGAGCACAAGGAACACCAGCCCGATCTCAACGCCTGCGATCCCGACCACGGTGGGCGAGAGTCGCAGGGCGATGACCGTGGCGGCCATGACCTTCATGGGCTGCACCGGCACGGGCGCCCGGAAAGCGAGGGCGACGGCGGCGTAGCTGGCCGCCACGCAGGCGAAGATGACGGCCAGGTTGGCCCCGCTGGCGACGGCGACGCCGCACGCCAGCGGGACCATCAGACCGACGTCGGCGATACTGCCGGCGAGCTCGAAGCGGTTGAAGCGAATCGCCTGTGCCAACGAGCCGCCGCCGACCCGTCGTCGAGCGGGTGGCTCGTCGCGATGGGTGACGCGAGCCCAAGGCTCCGCCACGCGGACCACTCTCCTTTCCAAGCACGGGGAGGTCCGGTCGTTTCCGGCCGGGCCCACGACGTCGCCACCAGCGACGCCCCACGGTCTGTCCGTGGTACGGCCCGGGGTCCGTAGCTGAGAGCCGTAGGACCCGGGGCTTGGAGAATCCGCCATTGTATGGCGTGACGACGCTACCACCGGAGGTGGGAGCTGACAACGATGACCATGCACCCTCACGCCGCGGCGCCAACTTGACTTTGGTCAAGTGAACCTGCAGCGACGCCGCATGGGCCTGCAAGCGGCCTTGCCACGCAGGAGGTCGATGCTACGATGGAGGCGTCAGCTCGGTGTCCACCTCCGAGCCCGTCGCCCTACGGCAGCAGATCGCTACGGGCGGCCGGCCGTACCACGGACAGACCGTGGGGCGACACCCTCACCAGGTGTCGCCGTGGGCCTGACCGGAAACGCTCAGGCCTCCCCGTGCTCGGAAAGGAGCGCAGGACCCGCACGGCCGGCGCAGCGACCCATGTCGCCCGCCGCTGCAGTGGTGCGGAGCATACGGAGGAGGCGACACATGACGGACGAAGTCGATGTGACGAACGTCGCTGGGCGAGGGGAGGACGCGCCGGGCGGCAGGCGTTTCAACCGCCGCAAGTTCCTGATCGGCAGCGTCGCGACGGCCGGAGCCGCGGCGGCCCTGGGAGGCGCTGCCGACGATCTCTTCCTCGGCGGGCTGCAGCGGGCCGATGCGGCCGCCCCAACCGTACCCGAGCAGCTGATCCGCACCGGACACTCCAATAACTGCGACGGCGCCTGCGGTCATCTCGTGCATGTCGCCGACGGCAAGGTGAAGCTGGTCGAGGGGGCGCCGTACGACAAGACGACGATCGACGGACGGTCGATCCCCCAGTCGTATCCGCCGCGCATCTGCCTGCGCGGCGTGGCGCAGCTCGAGAACCTCTACAGCGCCGAGCGCATCAAGTACCCGTACAAGCGGGTCGGAGAGCGCGGCTCGGGCCAGTGGCAGCGGATCAGCTGGGACGAGGCGAGCACGATGATCGCCGACAACCTGAAAAAGGTGCAGACCAAGTACGGCAAGGACTCGGTGTGGATCGCGCCGTACACGGGCTCGTTGAGCGTTCTCGAAGGGGTTGTCGGCGTGGGCTTCCGCTTCGCCAGCGCGATCGGCGCCGTGGCCGGCGACTTCGAAGGCGACAACGAGGGCGACAGCTCCACCCCGGCCGGCTGGAATTACGTGCTTGTCGACCCGGCCAACCCGAGCAACGGTGGCGGCTTCTTCGACGGTCACGAGTCCACCGACTTCCTTTCCTCCAAGGTGATCGTGCTCTGGGCCAACAACGTCGCTGAGACATCGATCCCCGATTGGCGCGTCATCAAGGACGCGCAGGCGCAGGGTGCCACCGTCGTCAGCATCGACCCCCGCTATACGGCGACCTCGGCCGGCTCCGACGCGTGGCTGCCTATCCGGCCGGGCACCGACGCCGCCCTCGCCGATGCGGTGATCAACTACATTATCCAGCAGCGGCTCTACGACACGACCTACCTGCAGCAGTACACGGTCGCGCCCTACCTTGTGAATCCGAAGACCAAGAAGTGGCTACGCACGAAGGATGTCGGTCTCGGTGGCAACGACTACGTCGTCGCCACCGCCGGCGGCAAGCTCGCGGCGGCCAAGGGCGCTCGCCGGCCGCAGCTGCTCGGCACGTTTGCGGCCGGCGGGCTCAAAGCCCCGACGGCGTTCCAGGTGCTCGCCGACGCCGTCGCCAAGTACACGCCGGAATACACCGCGTCGCTCACCGACATCGCGGCCACCGACATCGTCGCGCTGGCCAAACTCTGGGGCACGACTCATCCGGTCGGCATCCGCGCCGGTTTTGCCCTCTCCCACTGGTATCACGGCGACCTCACCATGCAGGCGATGCTGACCCTGCAGGCGTTGACCGGCAACATCGGCGAGCACGGCGGCGGCGTGACCACTTTCGCCGGAGGACTCACGACCCTGGCGTTCGACCTTCCCGGCTGGTGGGCTCCCGCGGGCACCACCATGTTCACCGTCATGCAGCCGATGCAGGCCTGCGAAGCCATGCTCACGAACAAGCCGCACCCGCTACGCGCCGCCTGGTTCATGGTCGACAACTACGCCCAGCAGATGTCCGACCGCAACACGGTCATCAAGGCGCTCAAGTCGCTGGACTTCCTCGTGGTGTCCGACTACGTGATGTCGGCCACCGCCGACCTCGCCGACGTGGTGCTGCCGGCGTGCACTTACATGGAGAAGACCGATCTGCTCTCGTCCAACAGCTTTTACCTCCAGTACATGCCGACGGTGGTCAAGCCGTTGTGGGAGTCGAAGTCGGATCTTGATGGGGTGAGCATGGTCGCGCAGAAGATGGGCGTCGGTCAGTACTTCAACAAGACCCCCGACGAGTATCTCAAGGAGATGCTCCACATCGGCGACCCGGCGCATGCCGACGCCACCGTGGCCGGACTCAAGTGGGGGCAGCTCGTCAGCGGCGCCCCGCACCTCAACATGCCGACGGTGCCGTACGTCCCGTTCTTCAACAAGGAGTTCCCGACCAAGTCCGGCAAGATCGAGTTCTACGTCGAGATGCTCGTGCCCTACGGGCAGGAGGTCTGCGACTACAAGGAGCCGATCGAGGCGTCACCCAACAACGTGTTGGCCGGAAAGTATCCGCTGACGTTCCTGTCGACCCACACCAAGTTCCGCACGCACTCGCAGTACTGCGACCTGCCGTGGCTGAATGAGGTGACGGCCAACGGGCAGGGCTTCCTCGAGATCAACCCCAGCGACGCGCAGGCGCGCGGCGTCGCTGAGGGTCAGGTGGTCAGGGTGTTCAACGACCGCGGTGAGATGAAGGTCCACGCTAAGCTGACCGAGGCGATCAAGCCGGGTGTGGTCAACTGTTACCAGGGCGGCTGGGACAGCAACGCGGTGAAGCAGTACGTCGAGGGTCATCCCAACAACCTGACGCACCAGCTCGCGAACCCGGCCCAGTCGGTGATCCCCAACTTCCCGTCCAACGCCGCCTACTACGACTGCCTCGTGCAGGTGGAAGGGGCGTGACGACGATGACCGGAGTCTCTGAGAGAGCGGGCCTGAAGAAAGGGGGCGAGCGATGAGTACGTCCTATGTTGGAATCGATGTCCCCGACCCGGCGCTGCAGAAAGCCACGCGCCTGGGGATGGTCGTCGATCAAGACAGGTGCATCGGTTGCTGGAGTTGTGCCGTGGCATGCAAAGAGCAACAGGACGTCGGCATCGGGCTCTACTGGCTGCGTGTGCTGACCGTCGGCGGGGACGCCATGGACGTGCCCGCGGGTACCTTCCCCGCCCTGACCATGTCGTATCAGTCCACCAACTGCTTCCACTGCGACAATCCGCCTTGCGTCAAGGCCTGCCCGACGCAGGCGACCTACAAGATGCCCAACGGTATCGTCAACGTGAACTACGACCGCTGCATCGGCTGCCGCTACTGCATGGTGGCCTGTCCCTACGACAACCGCGTGTTCAACTGGCGGGCGCCCGTACAGGAGCCGCCGGCGAGCGTCACTGTCGTCGGCGAGACGCCGGCCCGGCCCAAGGGCGTCGTTGAGAAGTGCACCTTCTGTGTGCAACGCACATCGGACGGCCTCTTGCCGCGCTGTGTCGTTGCCTGCCCCACCGGGGCGCGCGTCTTCGGCGACCTCGACGACCCCAACAGCAAGGTGTCGATCCTGCTTCGCGACCGGCCGTCCTACGTTGTCTTCCCCGAGCGCGGGACCAAGCCGAGTCTGCACTATCTCATCCGCCAAGGTCCGAACACCGTGGGAGGTGCGCTGTGAGCACCGTCACTACAGACAGCACGCTTGCCGCCCCCGCTCGTGGATCGCGCACGATGACGGTGTGGATCGGCGTGCTCATCGCGCTGATCCTCATCGGTTTCGCCGTCTGGATCTACCAGATGATCCATGGGCTGCAGATCACGCACATGAGAGACAACGTCATCTGGGGCGTTTACATCATCACGTTCATGTTCTTCGTCGGTCTGTCTGCCGGCGGGCTCATCGTGGCTTCGGCCGGGCGTTTGTTCAACGTCGAGCGCTTCACGCCGATCGTGCGCCTGGCCGTTGTCGAGGCCACGGTGACGATCGCCACTGCGGCGCTCCTGATCATCCCCGACTTGGGGCATGCCGGGCGGATCTACAACCTCTTCTTTCATCCGCACTGGCTGTCGCCGATGATCTGGGACCTCACCGTCATTCTGGTCTACCTGGTGCTCTCGTTGCTCTACCTGTGGCTCTACATGAGACGCGACCTGGCCGCGCGCGGCAGCTGGATGGCGCTCGGGACCAAGGATACGAGTGACAAGGCTCGCGCTCACGATCACCATCTGACGTACACCCTGGCGTGGATCGCGTTGCCGGCGGCGGTACTGGTGCACTCGATCACCGCCTGGATCTTCGGCCTGCAGATCTCGCGCGGCTTCTGGTATTCGGCGATCATGCCGCCGCTGTTCATCAGCTCCGCACTCGTCTCGGGCCTCGCTTTGGTGACGATCCTGGCGTTCATCGTGCGTCGCAGCGGCCGGGTCTCGTTCGGCGACGAGCTGGGCGGCTTTCTGGGCGGCCTGCTCGCCGTCTTCCTGGCGGTCGAGGCCTTCCTCGTGCTCTGCGAGGTCCTCGCCGGCTACTACCCCGGCATCCCCACCGATGCCGTGCACCAGCTGTTCACCGGGCGCTACGCACCGGGCTTCGGCGTCGAGATCGTCGTCGGCCTGGTGATTCCCTTCGTCCTCATGGCCCGCGCCGCGTTGCGACGCCAGCCCCGGTTCGTAGTGACCGCGTCGGTGCTGGCGCTGATCGGCATCTTCGTGCACCGCGCCAACCTCATCGTGATCGGCTTGGGCAAGGACCCCATAACGCTGCCGCCCGGGACGCCGCTGGGCACGCCTCAAGCCAACGGTTCGTCGTTTGCCACCAGCAGCGTCTACTTCCCATCGGTGTGGGAGTTCCTGGTCGTGCTCGGCATCGTCGGGCTGTCGGCCCTGCTGTTCACGCTGGCGATCAAGTACCTGCCGCTCAAGGAGAAGTCGCCGACGTGACCAAAGGCGACCCGAGCGACACGCACGGCCAGACGTTAGGCCGCGCGGCCGGCGCGCCGGAAGGCGAGCCGGCCGCGCGGCTGGCCGACGTGTGCGCACGCCGGGGCGCCGTGTATCAGGCTCTTGCCCTCGGCCTCGGGGACCCCACGCCGGCATACTGCGAGGCACTCCGTAGCGGTGAGCTGCACGACGGTCTGCGCGCAGCAGTCGCGTGGCTCGGCGACGATGCCGCTGTCTACGAGACCGCGTTCCAGGCCCTGTCGCAGACCGGCTCGGCGATGGTCGACGCCGATCCTGCTGTTGCACTGCGTGACCTGCGAGTCGAGCATGCACGCCTGTTCACGGGACCGGGAACGCCGGCCGTGCGCTGCTATGCATCGCAGTACCTCGATGCCGACCCACGGCGCCCGAGCCGTCTGAATCGGGCGGCGGCGGCGTTCGCCACCACCGCCTACGCGGCCGAGGGCGCCGCTCCCGTTGCGGAGCTGGGCGAGCTTCCCGACCACGTCACCATCGAGCTCGAGTTTCTCTTCTCCCTGTGTCGCCGCGAAGAAGACGCGTGGGACGAGGGGGCGACCGACGAGGCGCTGCGCCTGCGTCGCGCGCTCGATGCGTTCCTGCGCGAACACGCCGGCCTGTGGCTGCCCGAGTTCGCGGCGGCTGTGGGGGCCGCCACCACGAGCGGGCTTTATCGGGCGCTGTCCGATCTGCTCGTCGCGCATCTGTCCGTGGAGCTCGGGGAGGGAAGCCTCGCCGACGACGGGGATGCGGCAGGCTAGGGGTCGTCGCGGCATGGACCGTCTGAACCTCGTCGACGCCGGTCTGAGGGCTTTCGACCTGCGTTTGCCCGATGTGGCACCGCCGCTGTGCGTGGCCACACGATACCGCGGCAGCTCGTGCCGGCTCTGCCTCGACGTCTGTCCCACGGCGGCGATCACGTCCGCCACATGGCTCCAGGTCGAACCACAGCGTTGTACCTCGTGCGGCGCCTGTGCGGCCGTGTGCAAGACGGGGGCGCTCTCGTTTGTCGCGCGCAGCGCCGCTCTGCGGGAGCGCCTGCAGGAGGTGGCGGCAGGGTGCATGCGGACGATCCGTTTTGCCTGCCGCCACGCCGGCGTCGGCATGGGCGCGGACGACGATGACGGCACGGTCCGCGACGTCATCGTCGTCCCATGTCTCGGGGGGATCTCGGCGGCAGACCTGATCGCGGCGGCCTCGTTGGGCATCGTGACGATCGGCCTCCTGAGTGGCGAGTGCGGCACGTGCGCCGACGCGGTGGCCGGCGCAGCGGTCGACGCCACGACCGAAACCGTCGCGGAGACGCTGTCAGTTCTGGGGGCGGATGCCATCATCACCCGCGGCAGCGTGCCCAGCTCCGCGCCGCAGGCAGTGTCGGACGCGTTGTCGGTCTCGCGGCGCGGCCTCTTCTCCTACGTCGCTCGTGGCCTCCGTCGCACGGCGGCGGAGGCGATCGCCCCGCAGAAGCGCGCCGTTGCCGAGCTGCATCGCCAGGCACCGCCGCCGGCCACGCGAGTCTGGCTGCTCGGCGATCTGTCCGTGCTCGCCAAGGGGACGGAAGCCGGTCCGGTGACACTTCCCGAGTCGCTGCCCCTCGGCACCGTGGCGGTGAGCGCCGAATGTAACGCGTGCGGCCTCTGCGTGCGTTACTGCCCGCACGAGGCTCTCAGGCTGGACGGGGGCAGTCTCGAAGTCGATGGCGCCAGATGCACCGGCTGTGGCCTCTGCGCCGAGGCGTGCCCACTGGCGGCGCTGGTGGCGGAGCCCGGGTCGTTCCCGCTCCCGGCGCGGCCGCGGGCGGCGAGCGGCGCGGCGGCATCGGCGCGCTGAGCGCCGGTCGCGCGGCAGCGCCGCACGCCGTGCCCCCGATCCCATTCAGCTCATTCGGGGAACGGTGGACGCACGTTGCTGGTGCCGTCGAGCAGCATGATCGGGAACGTGGCTCCAGACTCGCTCCCGGGGTAGCCGGCCGGAACCAGCGCCAGCCCATCTGCGAGTGTCATCGACCGGAGCGCCCCCGAACCCTGCGGGCCGGTCCTCGCAAACGTCCACCCGCCTGCCCCGCGGATGAGGCGGCAGCGAGGGAGCTCGACGCGCTGCTTGGTCGGCTTGATGCGCTCTGCGGCGGCAGCGTCGACACACGGGCGATAGACGTCGCTGCGGCCCTGTAGCTTCAGAATGGCCGGGCGGATGAAGAGCTCGAAGGACACCATGGCGGCGACCGGGTTGCCCGGCACCCCATAGACCAGGGTGTCCCCTTTGACGCCGAAGGTGAGCGGCCAGCCGGGCTTGACCTTGACTCCCCAGAAGCGGCGGTCGACCCCGAGCTCCTCGAGCATCTCCTTGACGAGATCGAACTCCCCCACCGACACACCGCCGGAGGAGACCACGACGTCGGCTTCGAGAGCCTGCGCGAGCATCCGGCACGTGTCCTCGCGATCGTCTCGTGCGATGCCGAGCAGCCGCGGCTGACCTCCCGCCCGAAGGACCTGTCCGCACGCCGTGATCGAGTTGGCGTCGCGAATCTGCCCCGGACCGAGTGGCTCCCCGACGGCGACCAGTTCGCTGCCGGTGGCGAGGATTGCGACGCGAGGCCGCTTCGAGACGCGCACGGTCGCCAGACCGACGGCTGCCAGCAGACCCAGATCGGCCGGGCCGAGCACGCGGCCCGGCGCCAACAGGGTCGCCCCGCTCGACAAGTCCTCTCCGCGACGGCGCACGTTGGCGCCGGCGGTGACAGAGCCTCCGATGACGACGCTGCTGCCGACCGTGACTGCGTGAGAGGCCGGCTCGGTCAGTTCCACAGGGACCACCGTGTCTGAGCCTGCGGGCAGCGGCGCGCCGGTCATGATCTTCGCGGCCTGGCCGGCGCCAACGTGCGCGACGGAGACCGAGCCAGCAGGGATCTCGGCGATCACACGCAGCGACTGCCGGTCGCCGGTCAGGTCTTCGCCGCGCACCGCGTACCCGTCCATCGCCGAGTTGGTGAACGGGGGCAGGTCGGTGGGAGACGTCACAGTCTCGCTCACGACGCGATCCAGGGCCTCGACAAGCGGCACCTCCTCTGCACCCAGGGGGCGAGCCGAGGCAAGCACGGCGTCCAGCGCTGCGCCGATCGTGATCATCGCATGTCTCCCGTCATCTTGAAGTGCGCCGCCACGGGCACGCCAAAAAGTCGCTCGCGAGTGGCGACACACCGTGCGGTGTCAACTCTAACCGGTCTGGGGCGGGCTGCGGGTGTATGTTGATGCTCCTAGAGACGGTGGACGAACGAATGGCGTCAGGTCACTTGACGCGTGAACCACGGTGAGGGGTGCGTTTATCCCGACTGACGCTGCTGTTCGGTGATACTCGTGAATCAGCTCGCCGAGTTGATCGACGCGGACTGACCTGTCCCCCGAAATCGGTCCACCCTGAGGTTATGGTTGTCGGCCCGAGGATCGCCGACCAGCTCATGAGGGGCTAGCATTGCTAGCCGAGAACTGTCCACGAAACCGGGGCAACTCCAGAATCCCGTAGAAGGTCGGTCTGCAGCCGACGAGTTGCCGATGCTGACTGCCGCTGGTGCGCATGTGAGCTTGCGGAGTAAGCTCAGCCGTGCTGGCGATAAGCATGGCGGTGGCGCGGAGCCCAGCGCCCACTGAGTAGAAGAGAAGTCATCCCGGGAAGGCTGACAGGTGTGGGTCGCTGAGCGACCCTCAGGGAGTGAGAAGCGCACAAGGGGGATCGGTGAAACGTGTCATCACCTACGGATCTTTTGACCTGCTGCACTATGGCCACATCAGTCTTCTGCGGCGCGCGAGAAGCATGGGGCAGTACCTGATCGTCGGCCTGTCAACTGAGGGCTTCAGCAAGTTGAAGGGTAAGCAGTGCTTCTTCACGTACGAAGAGCGAAAGGAACTGCTTGAAGCCGTTAGGTACGTCGATCTGGTCATCCCTGAGACGTGCTGGGAGCAGAAGATCGAGGATGTCGAGACCTACCATGTCGACGTCTTCGTCATTGGAGACGACTGGAAGGGCGAGTTCGACTTCCTGAAGGACCATTGCCAGGTCGTCTATCTTCCCAGGACTCCAGAGATCTCCACGACGGAGATCAAGAAGAATGTTCACCTGCGAAGCAGACGGCCTGACGGTCAGCAAGAAGCAAGCGACAGCGCTCGGGACGACGAGTCCCCGTCAGCCTAGTCGACCGCACCACCAGACGGCGGCTCGTGTGCCGCCCCACTTCTGTGCTCCAGGAACCTCTGTATGTGAGCTGCCGCGTGTCCGTCGTAGCCGTCCCACAATCGGGCACGCAGCTCGAAAGCCCGCGGGTCGGGCGGCTGGTCGGGTCCAATGCTTTCGATGGCCCTGTAGAGTTCCTCTGGCGACCTGAGGAGCGGCCCAGGCATCATCTCCTCGGGAGTGAAGTACAGGCCTCGTGCGCTGTGGTACTCATCGAGATCGGGAACGTAGTAGAGGATCGGCCGGTCAAGGAGCATGAAATCAAGGGCCACTGACGAGTAGTCGGTGATGAGAACAGAGCACAGGTGGAGGTATGCGCTGAGATCGTCGTTTCGGTCCAGCACGACCATTGCGTCGGATTCAGGTATCTCCTGTGCCATGTCGAAGTGCGGCTTGAACACGAGCAGCCCGCCCTGCGCGCTCACGGCACCCGCCAGGCGGTCGAGCGAGAGCCCATCGGGCCCGATGAAGCGTGAGTCGTCGTCTCGCCAGGTTGGGAAGTACCCAACGACGAATCTGGCAGCCTTGAGCCGGTCCCAGACCGCCCTGTCCGCTATCAACACGTCGCTGGGCGGGGCGTCGGGCCGGCTGAAGAAGTGATCGTTCCTGGGGTAGCCGACATTCAGGCAGCGCTCGGTCCCGACACCGAATGCCGACGAGAAGCAGCGCTCTGAGACGAACTCCGACGTTGAGAGGAGGACATCCGGTCGCCGCCTCTCGTCCTTGAAGACGGCGAACATGAGCGACCACGGCCAATCCTCTCGAAACATGAACGCCAAAGGCCCCGACTTGATGTCACGCTCGATGGTCTTGAGGGGTATGCCGTGCCAGAGGTTGAAGAGCGCCGCTCCGTCGTGAAGCCAGCGGTTGATGTCGGAGACATACTCACCGACGACGAACCATCCGGCACGCGCGCATACCCAAAGACCGGGTCCCGACCAGCGCAACTCGGCGGCGAAGCCGTTCTCGCGCAGTCGCCGCACAAGCTCCCTGGAGTCGGTTATCCACACGCATCGCAAAGAAGAGGATGCTCGTGACAGGTGGAGGAACAGATAGGCGGGGTTATCGGCGAAACGGTCCGACGATGCGCCAAAGACGAGGAGGGATGGGTCCCGCGGGCATCGGGAAACGACGCTCCTCACAACGAAACGCAGCGGCAGCTCTGCGATCCTGAGAGGAAGGACAGCTCTGGCGGCACCTATGCGTTGCACCGCCGCTCGGGCCAGCCGGCTCCTGCGAAGGCTCATCATGCCTCTGACACTACCGCCTGTCCGCGCACGGTTCCAACGATGGTGCGAGGACTCGTCCCCTGCGAGAACCGGCGGTCACCTTGGGACCGGGCGCACGTCACGCGGCGCGGAGTCGCCACGCAAGCGAATCGCGGCGAGCCCGGCGGCCAGAAGGCCTGCCGCGGTGGTTCCGACTACGTAGGCTGTGGCCACCCACGGCAGGCCGTGTCCCGCGCCCAGCAGCGCCAGGCTCACAATGACCGCTGCATACACAGCTGTGGAGAGGACCAACGCGCGGAGCTGCTTCGTGATCCTGAGCACGGTCATCGCCATCGAGCTGAGGGCTACCAGTGGCGTCGACAAGGCGAGAATGGCCAGCGTGGATGTTCCACCCACACTATATGCGAGCCCGAACAGGAGGAGGATCCAGTGGCCTGTCGCAGCGACGAAGATCCCGCAGGGTATGCAGACGAGAGCAATGACCTTCGCTGAGCGACGAAGAAGAGAGGCAAGGTCGGAGCCCTCGTGTGAGCCCTCGGCGAAGAAGGAAGACGACACAGCCCAGCCAAGGGCGAACAAGAGGTTGGCGACCTGGTAGGCAACGAAGTAGAAGGCCGCCTGGCGAGGCCCTCGTATGTCCAGGACGATCAGAGGAATGGCGAGGGCTGGGCAGAGGGCGAGGAGATTTGCCCCATAGTTTGCCGCAGAGTAGTCCCACGTTCGCCTCAAGGCGCCGGGGGACACTCGCAGCCTGGGTCTGTAGTCGACGATCTGCATCATGAACACAATGCTCGCAGCCACCGCCACGACCGCTGCAAGTCCCGCCGACATGAATACTCCGTACGCCCCTAGACCGACCAAGAGGACGGGGAGAACCAGCTTCACCGCGCCCTGGATGGCTCCGTCGACCAGGACGTTGTACTGCGCCTTGCGGAAGGCGATGAAGACGCTGTCGGTCACGAGATTGACGCCCATGAAGGCCGTCAGAACGATGAACCCGGCCGCGAAGGAGAACGATTCGCGGACGAGCCCCAGCCTGGGGACCAACAACGGGACAATCACGACGTACAGGACGGCGGCGACGAGTCCGGTGGAGAAAACCATCAGCAGGCCCGTGTTGATCTCTTCGTTTGGCTGCCGAGAGGCGGGCAGGAACCGAATGAACGTGCTGTTGAAGCCAAACAGGCTGACCCAGGAGATGGTGACGGCACCCGAGAGCAGGGTCGTGGCCGTGCCGAGTTGGCCGGCCGAGTACAGGTGGGAGTTGAGAAGCCAGAAGACGAAGCTGACTGCGGCCTGCGTCCCGGCGTTCAGAGTCAGGAAGAAGGAGTTACGAAGCAGCGGATCACGGGCGAGACGACGAGGAGCAGGCGCTGTCCACTTCCGGGGCGGCGTCCCCGAGTCTTGCCGGCTCATCCCGCCGCTCTCCGCTCCCTGGAACTCGCCATCACCAGTGCGCGGTGAAGTGGATCGTCTGCAGGGGATCGGTGATGGTCACGGTGACCAGGTACGTCCCGTGACTCCCAGGCGGGACCACTTTGACGATTCTGACTGCTCCCGCATGGTCCTTGATGCCGACGGACCCGCGTTCGACGACCGACGATGCACGCGGGCCGGCCACCGTGACGAGGTACTGATACACGCGTGTGTGGCCTTCGCGATTGAAGATGGTGAAGCTGATGAGGTTCGGTTTGCGCGCGCTCAGCTCAGTCGGCAGCGTCGCCGGACTGGTGAAGTACAGCTCGGTGTAGTGAGTGGTCTGGGCTGCGCCGGACACGGCCGGCCAGTGGATGACTTGACCCAAGGAGAGGAGGCCGTATGCGACAGCCGCGACGCAGGCTATTGCGACAATCGCCGAAACCCAGAGGCGACGGCGCCGAGGTGGCGCCTGCCCCGGAGTCTGGTCAAGTCCCGGCTCCGCCACCGCGGACTCACTCCAGACGATGCGGCCTCCTTCGTGAGTGATCGCACCCGGTACGTCAAACTTCGTCGGCGTGGGTGGCACGCCGGGTGGTCTGGTGCCCGCCCCGCCCGCGTCGGGGACGGCGCCGGCAACGACGGCGACTGCGTGAGCTACTGCGTGAGCTGCGGCGGCGCGCTTCGCGCCATCTCGATCTTTTCGAATACGCGCGCCCGCCGACGCCAGCACCCGTTCACGAATGGCCTCATCTACGCCCCACACGAGCTGCCGGCGATTCTCCAGGTCGAGCACCTTGCCCGCGGTGATCTGGCCTACGCCCTCCAGGTTGAACGTACCATCTGATTCGACGTAGCTAAGTGGCACGGCGCCGAATGGATGGTCGGACCGCAGCCTCGCAATCAGCAACATTCAGTTCCTGCCTTCTGACGAACACGTCAAGACGACTCGCATGGGCCGTCCGGCACAGACGCGTGGCTTCGTCCTGAGATCCCGAGACTGGGCCAGACCGCCCGAAGGCTCTCACCCCGGGTCGGCATTCATCCTAACCTTCCCTCACCCCGCGCGACAGTCGGGTCATTCACAACGTGAGGGGCTTGGCGCACGCGCTGCTTCCTTGCGTCGCCGGCTCTGAGAACGGTATCGTGGCTGCCGGATCGTTCTCGTTCGTTTGCCGACCTCGGCGGGATGCTCTTTGTCCTCATCTCGCTTATTGTCATTAATGGCTGCCCACAGGGCATCGACACAGGCGGGTCCATACGGAGTGACAACGAAGGGAAAGAACGTGGCCGAGAGGATTCGCTGGAACGGTGCGACGTGACGGGCCCTGAGCGCATGACGCCGAGCGTCGGGGTGGTCGCTGATTGTGACGTCGCCGCGGGCATTCCGAGAATTGCTGCGGCGCGTGACGGAGCGCAGGCCTTGGTACTGGTACGTGTGTTCGGCGAGCCGATTGGCATGCTGTCCGAGCGACTGTCGGCCCAGGGTCTTGAACCGCACGAGCTGGCGGCAGCGATGGTGCGCGAGCTTGAGCCGCAGCTGCGCGAGCGAATTGAGGAGTCCGGGCTAACCTGGACCGGCGAACTGCCGACCGCCGGTCTGCGCCCACCACAAATCCCTCGCTTTCTCCAGGGCCGGGCGCTAGCGCTCTGCGAGGGTCCCACAATCACAGTCGCCGTATGCACCCGCGACCGCCCTGAGGCACTAGCGTTGATCCTCGATAGCCTGAGCGTGCAAGACTACGGTCGCCTGCAGGTCCTCGTCGTCGACAACGCCCCTTCGGATTTGCGCTCCCAACGGCTCGTTGCCGAACTCGCGCGCGAGCGCGAGATCGACTACGTGACGGAGCCGCACCCCGGGCTGTCATGGGCGCGCAATCGCGCCATCGAGGCCTCAAGCGGCGAGATCGTCGCCTACGTGGACGACGACGCGCTCTGCGACCGTTGGTGGGCGGTCGAAGTGGCTCGCGGGTTCGTCGAGGTTCCCAATGCCGGCGCGGTCACCGGGATCATCATTCCGGAGGAGCTTGAGACCCAGAGCCAGAGCTGGTATGAGCAGTACTCCGGCGTTCGA
Source organism: Actinomycetota bacterium (assembly GCA_003132585.1). GTDB lineage: Bacteria > Actinomycetota > Thermoleophilia > UBA2241 > UBA2241 > PALSA-647. The sequence goes on along the minus strand of PKYG01000023.1, from coordinate 28,908 downwards.
AGGGGCCGCGGCTTCAGCCGTGCTGTGTTCTCGCCGGCCACCGCGCACCTGCAGAGCCCGCTGTATCCGCTACCGCCGTGGGGCTCCGGCGGCAACATGGCGTTCCGCCGCGACGCGCTGGAGCGGATTGGCGGCTTCGACTGTGCGCTCGGCGCCGGCACTCCAACGCTTGGCGGCGAGGACACAGCGGCGCTGAGTACGCTGTTGCTCGCCGGAGGGACCATCGTCTACCAGCCGTCCGCGATCGTGCGCCATCGCCACCGGCGCGAATACGCAGCCATGCGCCGAGTGTTGCTAGGATACGGCCGTGGGCTCGGTGCCTACTACACAGCCATGCTCGTGCGCCAGCCAAGCTGCGCCCCCGAGTTGCTGCGCCTCAGCCGTCAGGCGGTGCGTGACCAGTTCTCTCGCCACGGCCGCCGCTCACGTGAGCTCGACGAGGACTTTCCGCGTGAGCTTCTGCGAGCGAATCGCATTGGGCTGCTCCAAGGTCCGTTCATGTATGCCGCGGCACGACTCCAGGTGGGTCGCATGAAACGGGCGGACATGTGAGCGGCGTCACGTGGGCGTCGACTGGGGCGCGGTCGTGACCGCAGACGGCGGGACATGCCAAGCTCGTTGTGGCGTGCCTCGATCGAGGCTGTCGTGAGAAGATCGCGCACGGAAGTGACGGCGTATGCCGGCATCGTGGCGAGCGTGTTGGCTACGGCCCTCGTGCTGGCTCCCTCCTGGCATGGTTCGGCGTTGGTGGGTGCGCTCGTGTTGGCTTGCGTGCCCGCAGGCGCTGCCGTCATGTGCTGGGTCGACAGTGGCGAGGGCTTTGCTCAGGCCGGGTTAACGCTCGTTGTAAGCCTGGCCGTGTTCGCGCTTGGGAGCGCAATCATGATCTGGGCGGCCGCGTGGCATCCACAGGCACTTCTTGCGCTCGCCGGTGTGGGCCTGGCCTCGTGTCTCGCGAGGCTCACGCGGAGGGTCCACCGATGACACGTCGCAGCATGGCGCCGCTCGCGTTGCTGGCCCTCGGACTCGCCGCCTGGGCGTACGCTCTCAGCCAACTCTCGCCGCTTGCGATTCACTCGTACGGACTGCTTGCAAGCGCGCCGATTTGGTTCCCCCTCGGCCTGGCAGCGTTGCTGGCCGCGTTCCTGATCGAACTAGTGCGGCCCAAGCCGCGTGAATGGCTGCTCGTGGCTTGCCTCGTTGTCTTGATTGTCGCGATCTACACTGCTGCGCCTATCATCTACGGCGGCACCCCCGAGTACGCGTGGACGTACAAGCACATCGGGGTCGCGCAGTCTCTCGGCCACTACGGACGCGTAACCGAGCCGTCGAATATCTATCAGCGATGGCCGGCGTTCTTTGCGGGAGTCGCCGGCGTGAGCGCGCTCGGGCACGTAGGTCCGCTCTCGTTTGCTGCGTGGTCGCCACTGGCATTCGAGCTGGCTGATGCGCTGCTGGTGCTGGGCATCTTCTGCCAGCTGGTGCGGGAGCGCCGCGTGGCCTTCATCGCAGTCCTGATTTACGTCGGTCTCATCAGCTGGATCGGGCAGGACTACCTGTCGCCGCAGGCGTTTGGCTACCTGCTGTGGCTCGGCATCGTGGTGATCCTCCTGCGCTGGTTACGCGCGCCTCCGGCGGCACCGGAGTCGCGCGGAAGGGTAGCTCGGCTCCGTGCGTGGCTGCTCGCGGGGCTCGAAGCCCCGTCTGAGACCAAGCCGAGGCACCGACTTCTTGCGGTCGCACTGGTTGCCGCAATCTTCTTCTCCGTCGTCGCTGCGCATCAGCTGACACCGTACATGGCCCTTGCGGGTGTGGGAGCGCTCACCCTGCTCGGCCTGGTTCGACCGCGTTGGGTTTGGCTTCTGCTAGCGGCTATCGCTGCGGCCTACCTGGCCCCGCGGTTCAGCTTCGTCGCGGAGAACTTCGGGCTGGTCAGCAGTGTCAACCCCGTGTCGAACGCATCGGGTGTGAAGGGCGCCTACTACCAGGGCGCCGAAGCGCTGACGGCGTGGGTCTGCCGTGGTCTCGCAGTGTCGATGTGGTCGCTCGCGCTGTTGGTGATCGCACGCCGACGCCGCGAGCTCGGGCGAGTAATGATCCCGGCAGTGCTAGCCTTCAGCCCCTTTGCCTTGGCACTCGTCCAGAACTACGGCGGCGAGGCGATCTACCGGATCTACCTCTTTTCTGCTCCGTGGTGTGCTCTGCTGATCGCCTCGGAGCTGAACGAGCTGCGCTCGCCGCTCCGGCGCTGGCTTTCCGTCGGAGTGGTGTGCACAGTGGCGCTATTCGCCGGTCTGCAGGGCCTGTATGGTCCGATCCAAGTTGACAGCACCGCCCCGGATGAGTTGGCGGCCAGCGTCTGGCTCTACGACCACGTCCCGCATGGCTCGCTGATTGCGCTGCCAGCCAGGAACTTCCCGGTGGGGTTTGTCTTCGACTACAACGCCTACGACGTGCAGTTCATGCCTGCCGACTACCAGATCACGTCAAATCCCTGGATGGACGAAGGCAAGCTCAGTGAGGTGAACGACTGGGTCGCCAGCCTCGGCCATCGCAGCGCCTATGTGGTCGTCAACTTGGGCATGTACTCTTGGTCCGACTTCTACGGCTACCCGACGGGATTCAAGGACCTGGTTCGCAAGATTCCGACCGCGCCCGGCTGGTCGGTCGTCTACAGGAACCCTGACGTGACGATCTACCGCATGGACGTGACCTAGCGAGGTACATACCGCTACGGGCGTTGCGAAGTCCTTGACCTTCGGCCCTTGACCGGTTGCGCCTAGGGCAACCCATATCGAATCAAGGCTCAGCCAACAGGGCGCAGATCCGCCGCCCTGGTGACAGCCCTCGTTGTGGCGGGTCTTTCTGGCAGCGTTACACGTCGCCCCCCATGGTCGCACCCACCCCTGCGCGGATTCCGAGACCGCTCGGCGCGGGGCGCGTCACGAGGTCGCCGGCCAGCTTGCCCATGAACCGGTACGTGTTAGCATGCGCAAACCGACCAAACGGCCATCTGCCACATCGAGTCTTGGTAGCTCATAATGGACCGGCGTACTTATGGGCGCGCGTCGCCTCCAAGCCGTCGTTGCGCCGCCAAGAGTGCTTGCCTCGGCGGCTGAAGGCGTTGTTGTCCGACACAAGCGTGACGCCGCGACTTGGCTGCGGTGCGGGTCTGCTGTGGAATGGCTGCGGTTGGATTTTGACTAGCACTCGGAGGGGGACTGCGGCCTTGAGGAATGCGAGTCGCGCTGGCGACTTCTTCGCCACGGCTCATCTTGCCGACGACCTGAGAGGCAGAGCCCTCCGCGGCGGGGCCGTGACGCTGATCGGGCAGGGCGCCATACTCTGCCTGCAGGTCGGCTCCACCATGGTGCTGGCCAGGCTCCTCACACCATCCGTGTTCGGTCTGATCGCCATGATGACAGCCGTTACCGGGTTTCTCGCCCTGTTCAAGGACCTTGGCTTGTCTACCGCCACCGTCCAGAAACGTCAGGTGACCCATGACGAGGTGAACCTCCTCTTCTGGGTCAATGTGACTGTGAGCGGCGTGCTCATGATCGTGGTGGCCGCCCTGGGCCCAGCGTTGGCGCTGCTGTATCGCGAACCTGCGCTGACCCTCATTACCGCCGTCATGTCCATCGGGTTCCTCTTCGATGGCCTCGGTGTGCAGCATGCCGCGCTGCTGCAACGGCAGATGCGCTTCCTGGCGCTGACGGTGATTCAAGTTAGTTCAATGGCGATCAGCGTCGCGGTGGCGATCGTAATGGCCCTGTGCGGCACCGGCTACTGGGCGCTTGTGGCAATGTCGATCGTGACCGCTGCGGCGGCCACGGCGGGATATTGGGTGGCGTGCAGTTGGCGACCCGGGCGCCCGCGACGGGCCGCAGGCGTTCGCGAGATGCTGGCGTTTGGTGGCTACCTCACGGGTTTCAACACGGTCAATTACTTCGCGCGCAACATGGACAACGTCCTCATCGGCTGGCGCTGGGGCGCAGGGCCGCTGGGCCTCTACTCGAGGGCGTACAGCATCCTGATGATGCCTCTGCAACAGATCAACGCTCCCGCCGCGACCGTCGCAGTGCCGGCCATGAGCCGGCTTCAGGACGAGCCGGACAGGTATAGGCGTGCGTATCGAGAGGTCCTCGGCAAGCTAACGCTGATTACCGCGCCCCTGGTCGCGTTCCTGACCGCGACCTCGGGCTGGACCATCGCCATCGTCCTGGGCCCCAAGTGGCACGGTGCGGCCGCGATCTTCGCTTGGCTTGGCATAGCGGCGCTGGTCCAGCCCGTCGCAAACACGACCGGGTGGCTGTTCATAACGCAGCATCGCACGCGCGAGTTCTTCCACTGGGGCCTCATCGGATCGGCCATGTCGGTCGCGTCGTTCGTCATCGGCCTGCCGCACGGGCCCGTTGGAGTTGCGGCCGCGTACGCGATCTCGGGTCTCGCGATTCGGACCCCGTTTCTGGTCTGGTACGTCGGGCGCCGCGGCCCGGTGTCGGCCAAGGACATACTCCAAGCTAGTCTGAGGCCGTGGCTGATCGGACTCGCTGTGCTTGCCGCCATCGTTTTGCTGCGCTTCGCGCTCCCAGGTGTCGGGAAGGTAGAGGGGCTCGCGCTTGCGGCGGCGGTGACGGCTGCAATCATGCTGCCGGTACTGCGCTTCACTCGCATCGGCAAAGAGGCTGTCGCCGACCTTCGCCTCCTCCTGCGGCGACGGGCGGAGGCGTCAGCCTAAATGAAGGTCATCATCACCGGCACCGTGACCCTCAACGGAGGTGACGCTGCCATTCTCATTGCCGAGGAGGAGCTCCTTCGGGAAGCCTTGGGTTCGTCGTTACAGGTAGTCGTCTTCGACACCCACCCCATTGCGGCGCACCGACACTACCCCGACTACGACTTCCGTCTCAGGCTCGCCAAGAACGGCCAACGCGGCCCGGAAGGCATCCCGGTGCTCGGAGGCCTCATTCGCCGACTGAACAGCCGGCGTTACGCGTTTGGCGTCGCCGTCTGGCTGTCACGAGGTCGCAGAATGAGCAGGCTGCTGCTATCCAGAAGAGAGATCCGCGACCTCCTCGAATACCAGACGGCCGACCTTGTCGCCTTCACCGGTGGCACGTACCTAGTCGAGAACTACTCTCTCGAATGGCTGTCTCTCGAGTTGAAGGTGATCTCAAGACTAGGCAAGAGATACGTGTTGTTGCCCCAGTCGATGGGTCCGTTCAGCGGCCGTTTGAATCGACTCAAGATGGCGGAATGCCTGTCCGGTGCCGAACTCGTGCTGCTGAGGGACGCCCGTTCGTTCTCTCATGCCACGGCGCTCGCTCCCGCCAACCCGCGGATGCTCGTGGTTCCGGACGCGGCGTTCGGACTCAGGCCGCGGGAGCAGCTCGAAGGGCACAGTTTGGATGTCCGAGACCCAATGGCGTTGAGGGTGGCTGTGTCCGTGAGAGAGTGGCCGTACTTCACAACGAAACCGAACTCTGCTGGCATGGCCGACTTCATGGAGGCGATTGCCTCAGCTGTCGTTGCACTTGTACGGCACTGGGGAGCCGACGTCGTCTTCCTCTCAACGTGCCAGGGCGTTTCGGATTACTGGACGGACGACTCCAGGGTGGCCTCCGCCATCTGGTCCGCCGTGCCCGATGACGTCCAAGCTGGCGCCACGGTGGATTCCTGCTTCCACGACCCGAGAGATCTCGCCGGCATGCTCGGGCGATTCGACTTCACGATTGCAACCCGACTGCATGCAGGCATTTTGTCTCTCCTGGCCGGAACCCCCGTGCTTCCGATCTCGTATGAATTCAAGGCGCGCGAAGTCTTCGACGAGTTGGGCTTCGCGGAGTGGGTCACAGACATCGAGTCGATTCAACCTGGCCGCTTCGCGGCGCTTGTCGAGAACTTCGTCTCGCAACTCCCCAAGTTGCGAGTGCAAGTCAATGAAGAGCTACCGCGTCAGAAAGCGAAACTGCGTCAGTGTGTCTCGCCGCTCAGCGCAGCCGTCCGCCGTGAGCGTCATGATGCGCGAGCCTCGGGACGGGACTAACCGCCGATTCGGCTCTCCCGGACTGGGCCCTCGTCCGATCCGGCCGGTGAGGCAATCGAACGAATGAGCCGGCACCGCGCTGTAGCTGCGGCGTCGCGCCGCAGCGTGCATGTCGCCAAGCAATGGGTCACTTCACGAGGCGCTCGTACCGACGCACTAGTTCGTCGTTGAGGGCGTCGACATCGTGCTCTCTCTCAACAATCTTCCTGCCGGCGGCAGCCATGCCCGGCCAGAGATGTCGGTTCTCGTGGAGAGTGTCAAGACATGCGGCCAGGGCATCGCAGTTGCGCTCTGGGACCAGTAGCCCAGACACGCCGTCGTTGACCAGTTCGGGGATTCCCGCATGGCGCGTACTTATCACAGGCAGCCCCGTGGCCATCGCTTCCATGATTGCCACGGGGATGCCCTCCTCGTCTCCGCTCAATGCCGTCACGCTTGGAGCTACGAGGACGTCACTGTCAACTAGGAGCTGACGCACGACCGGCTGTGTCTGCCAGCCGATCAGACGGACGCTTCCGATGAGCTCGAGGGCCGCGACCCGCTGCGTGAGCGCATCGCGCAGCGGCCCGTCACCGACCAGTGTGAGGGTTGCGCGCAGTCGGGCGCGCGACTTGGCGAAGGCGTCGATGAGGTATTCGAAGCCCTTCTTCTCGACGAGCCGACCGATGCCCACGAATCTCGTGCGCGCTCCTTCGGTCTCCCTGGGACGCCAAAACGGAAGATCGCGACAATCGACACCCATGCGGTGGACAGCGAGTCGCTCCCTCGGACATCCCAGTCCGAGGAGCTTGCGCTGCCCATACAGGCTGATTGGGAGAAAGAGATCGCCTCTGCTGAAAAGCAGCTCGTAGACGTCGGGGCCGTGGACACGTACGTAGGAGGAGATGTCGTACGCATGGAACGACGTGACGATCTTGCCGGCCATCCACCCAAGCTCGCGCAGCATGACCGCTCGGGTGCCGAGGCGGCCGTAGTGAGCGTGGATGATGTCGTATTCCCGGTGCGGCGCTGTCGGGTGCGTGTCGTAGAGCGGGGATAGCCGTGTGTCTGCGGGCGCGCGCCGCGCCAGTCTCAGGAGCTTGGGCGCTGTAGCCGGACGGGCTGACACCCTCTGCGCAACGAGCTGCAGGGTGCGCAGGTGCCGCCGTGCCGGGTGGCCGGGCGGACGGTCGTGGTAGTGCGTACGGCTCAGCAGATCGTACCGGCCCACATCGGGGTGTGTCGGGGTCCCCGGTTCGGGTCGGGCTGCGTAGATGTCTACCTCGATTCCTCGGTCGATGAGACCGGTTATCTGGCTAAGGATGAACGTCTCGGACACCCGCGGGAAGGCCTCGAGGAAGAAAGCGACTCTCACAGCTCGGGGCCAGCGGGAGTTGAGACTGGTGGCACCGCCGACCGGCAGGGAGGCATGCCGGTGCAGCTGGGCCCAAATCGCCCCGGAGATAGCCAATACCACGACATGTCGTTTAGGCTAACAGAAAGGATGACAGTCCTGAAGTGACTGGCATCCGCGACGCCGAGCCGTTGTCCCCGCGGACGACGGGGCCGATTCTCTGGAGACGTGTGTATGCGCGACGGCAGCGACGGGCGAAATCCACAGGGCAACCCCGCTGGTTGGATGCCGGAATCGTTCCAGTCGGGTCTCGTGACCGTCATCGTCCCGACATACAACCGCGCGGATCTCGTCGTCGAGTCCCTCGAGAGCGTCGCGCGGCAGACGTTTCGCCCCATAGAGCTCGTGATTGTCGACGACGGGTCGACGGACGAGACGCCGGACGTCCTCACCGCCTGGATCGCCGAGCGTGCCGGAGACGCGGAGCTCACGGTTCGCTGCCTCAGACAGAAGAGGTCGGGTGCCTGCGTCGCCCGCAACGCGGGGCTTGATGCGTCACATGGCGAGTTCGTCCAGTTCCTCGATTCGGACGACTTGCTCCACGAGGACCGCCTATCGCGGGTCGTCGAGGTGTTCCGACAGACGTCTTGCGACTATGTCTACACAGGCTTCACTGGCTTCTGCGGCGTCTGCGGTGAGACGCTCCACACCCCCATCCCGCGTTCGACGGGGTGGCCCCCGTTCGAGGCACTCTGCAAGGGCGACATATGGGGAATCACGGTGCAGTTCACGGTACGCCGTTCGATCGTCGCCAGCGTCGGGCCTTGGGACGCGTCGCTTGCGGTCTTCCAGGACTACGACTATCTGGTCCGGCTGCTCGGGGCGTCCGACCGGGGCACTGCTATCCCCTTGGTGCTCGCTTCTGCTCGTCGTGGACACGAGCAGCGGGTGAGCGACGTTCGTGTCTCGCGCGTCGGATATGAATGCTTCCTGCACGGCGCGACGTTGCAGCGTGATGGTCTGCTGGCGCGACACTCGCCGGCCCGGATAAGGGCGTTGGCCGTCGGCAACTTCCGCGCCACCTCGAGACGCGTACGGCGCCCGTTCCCCGATCTCGCGGAGCGGTTCGCCGAACTCGCCCACTCGCTGGGCGCAGGTGGGTCGGGAGTCTGGGGTCATGCTGAGTATCTGTACTGGCGCTCACTGTATGTCGGCTGGTATACGTTCCTGAAGACCGTCGGTGCGGCGAAGCGCGTATTCCTGTCGCTGCCCGGAAAGGATCATTGCGATCATGCGACCGCCTGTCCGCATCAGCCGCAAGCGGGAAGTGCGCCGTGACCGGTGCGGTTTGCTGAGGCCATCGGGGGTCTGGGAGGTACGGCGCAAGAAGCTCGAGCGGCTGGGAAGAGGGGGCCATCTCGATGGATGACGGCGTCTCCGTCGTTGTTATTGTGAAGAACGATCTGGCGGTGAGCACTACAATCGACGCTCTGCTTGCAGAACGAGCAAGATTCGGAGCGCCAGTCGAGCTCATCGTGGTCGATTCATCTACGGACGCGCGCGTCACCGGCTTGTCCCGCAGATACACGGACTCCACCGTGTGGGTGCCCTTTCGCAGTGAAGTGCAGCCATCGTCGAGGAGAAGTACAATTCCCCAGCAGAGGAACCTCGGAGTGCGCGAGGCTAAGGGCGGTATCGTGGTCTTCATTGACGCCAACTGCGTACCGTGTGCTGGTTGGCTCGCATACCTTGTCGGACCACTGCTCAACGATGCTGAGAACATGGCCGCCGGTCCCGCCCTGGGGGTGTCAGCCGAGGATCAAATATGGACCACGAGAAGGAGAGCAAGATCAGATCGCGGCAGAGAATACGTCGATGATGCCCCCACCATCAACATTGCCATAAAGAAACAGGTATTTGACGTGGTAGGCATGTTCGATGAGTCGTTTCTTTATGGTTCTGATATCGACTTCACGGTTAGAGCGGTAGGGAAGGGATACAGGATACGCTTTGTCAATGACGCCGTGGTAGTTCATGACTGGGGCAGTTTAAGCGCGCAGATGAGGAGATCATGGAGGTATGCGGAAGCCCGCGTGCGGATCTATAGGAAGCATCCGAGGACTATGAAGAAGCTACTGGGAGCCGATTTCGTGACCTTGGCGTATCCGCTCTTCATCCTGATGTCGCCGATCACGATTGTGTTTCCGTATTTCCCTCTAGTGTTGGCCATACCATTCGCGAAGAACATACGGTGCCAACCGTTCAAGACGCTGCTGATGAATCTCTGGTGGGGAGTGTGTGTACTTGTCAACGCTGGAAGGTTCGCCAGTGGCATACACAAGTGAGGAGCGGGCCGCTAAGTGCGACATCCTCTACAGTGGGAGTCGGACCCTCCAGGCGACCCTCGTAATGGTTCCGCTTGACACGCCGGCACTCACACGGGAACGTCTCTCACGTTTCGCTCGTCCTCCAAACGGCATCGGCGCCGCGCTCTTGCGTCCGGTGCCACCTGCTGACTGCCAATCACGCGCAGCCCGAGGAGCACCCCGCAGCTCGTGCGAGCGGAGCGCCGGGGTGCTTCCGTACGGCAGGTTGCCATCGCCGACGGTAACGACCGCGATTCGCGACGGACTCGCCGAGTGATGACCGCTCCAGGTCCGCTTCGAGTGGCAGTCATCGACGTCGCCTGCGCGCTGAGTGACCTCGACTGCACGCGCGATGCGCCACCACCCTATGCGGGCGCCTGGATTCTGGCATGTCGCGCTGGTCTGCCGCTCGGCAGCGTGCAGATCCCTCTGCGCGGCACACGTGTCGCGGCGAATGACCTCGAGCGCGAATTGCACAAGCGGTTCGGCGGAGTATGGGCGCGTGAGCGCCAAGACGATGCGCCGGCGCTCGCTTCCGCCAGCGTCGTTGTTTGCACCAATTTCGCGCGACCGGTCCTGCTGCACCGGTGCCTTGAGTCTCTCGCCGCGCTCGACTATCCGGACTATGAAGTGATTGTTGTCGACAACCGCCCGGCCGGCTCACCTGCCGAGGATCTCGCGCGAACGATGGTCGTGCGCGAGCCACGCCCCGGCGCCTCTGCGGCGCGCAATCGTGGCTTGGCGGTGGCGAGGGGGGAGATCGTCGCCTTTACCGACGACGACGTGGAAGTCGATCCCGGCTGGTTGCGCGCTCTTGGCGAGCGCCTCGGGCGTCAGCCAGACGTCGCAGCCGTGACCGGTTTGGCGGTGCCGAGGGAGCTTGAGACCCCCGCCCAGATCTGGTTCGAGGAGTCCAGGCGACTATCCGATCGGAGCTTCCTCCCGCTTGCGTTCTTCCTTGGGGGGCGGTTCTGGGTTGTGCATCGCTCGATTGAGGACGGGAGCGAGCGGCTCGTCTCGCTGTATGCGATGGGCGAACGTGGCGGCAGCTGGAACATCGCATTCCGCGCTACCGCGCTGCGGGGCATGGGTGGGTTCGACGAGGCCCTTGGCATTGGGACGCCAGCCTGCGGGGGAGAGGACCTCGCGTTGATCGTGGAGCTGCTCACCAGCGGCCACTGTGTGGGGTACGAGCCCAGTGCGGTCGTCTACCACACCCATCGTGCGACTCTCGCAGAGCTCCAGCGCCAAATGCACGGCTACGGCGTCGGTTTCACTGCAATGTTGACGGCAATTACCCTGCGAAACCCGTGGCACCTTGTTGGAATGGCGATGGTGGTGCCGGCGTGGGTGCGCTCGTTGGTTAATCCCGCCTCCGCCCAGCACGCGGCTCGCACCCCGACCTATCCTCGCGCCCTGGTTCGGACGGAGCTGCGCGGTATGCTCGCCGGTCCCTTCGCATACATGCGTTCGCGACGGATGCAGAGGCGGTGGCCCGATGAACGAGCAGAGCCGATCGATCACGTTGTGCGTCACCAACGACGAGCACAGCCGGCGCGCGACCAAAGGCAAGCGCCGCTCGTGCGGCGGGGTGCTGTCGGTCTGCCCTTGGTGCTGTCGGTGGCAGCGGCAGCCATCGAGGGCGTTCAGTTGTTGTCGTGGTGCTTGCGGCGTGCGACGCGGGCGCGGTGGGAGCGCCGGGCGCGGAACTGACAGGGACTATGCCGGCATCGTGTCGAGCCTGGCGGCTACGGTTCTGAAACGGGCTGCCCTGAGGCACCGGTCGGCGCTGGCGGGCGCGGCCAAAGCACCGGACCAGGCTACTGCCACCTGTCGTCGCCGAGCGTTGGTCTGACACCATCTGGTGCAGGCTCCCGGGGCCTGAGACGCAATCGTGGCGGCGCTATGCAGCGGTCCCCTGTGCCCTCTAGGCGGCGACCGTGAAGGCGTTGCTCTTGGCCGAGAGCTGCCAGGTGTTGACCGTGGGGTCGGACCGCCAGTAGACCCAGATGCGGCAGGTGGATCCCGGCGTCATGGTCGCCGGCAGGGTCACGGGCTCGGGGTAGACGGTCTGGCCGGCCGTCGCCGTGAAGGTCTTGAGCGTGAACCACGTGCCGGCAGCGTCTGCGAGGTAGATCCGGAACTGGCCAGAGGGGAGGGCGCTGCTGAGCGTCCAGCTCACGGTCTGGGGGGTACCGGCCAGCCAGTTCTCGCCGCCGGCCGGGCTCGTGATAGTGAGCGTCGGCAGGACACTCGATTCTCGGTTGCTCACGTCGAAACTGTCGAACGATTGCATCGACGTCGCGCCGAGCTGCGCTGCGTAGGCCGTGACGTGCATCGCGGTACCGTCGAACTGGATGGTCAGGTAACCGAACGCGTTGGGGTCGTAGTCCTCGCCGCTAAGCCTCACGACGTCGTGCGGGTCGATGGGCGGAATGGTCGTTGTTGAGGGCCGCTGAAACGGGAGTGGCTCTCCTCCCATGACCGACGGCCGATCCACCGCCGACCCGCACCCGTTGACCGGTTGCCGTCTCGGGCAACGCATTCCACTGGATGAGTCGGCGAGTCGAGCCGATTACTCGAGATATGAAACGTCCGAGGACTTCACGCTTGCTGTTGGTGGGACTGGTCGTCGCGAGTCTGGGCGCAGTTGCTCTGCCGGCCCGTGCCGCCGGCGTCTATGCGCATCGCGGCGTTGGCGGCTACCACGGGATTCATCACCGTGTGATGACCATTCATCACCGTGTGGTGACCACCGATCCCTCAGTCATCCAAATCACCAGCCCAGCTGGCGGAGAGAGTTGGCAGGCGTGCGTGAGCCACACCGTGAGCTGGACGATTACCAACCCCCTCGTCTCGGGCGAGTTTCGCATCTGGGCCGTTGACGGGGCCGGCAAGAAGTACACGCTGACCTACTTAACCCCGAAGGCCGGCAAGACCGCCTACAGCGTGCCCGTCACGTTGCCCGCCAGCCTGCCGCCGGGTGCCGGCTATAGCGTCAACGTCTACTGGCGGGCCGACCCGACGGTGGCGGTCTGGCAACTGACTGCCCAGAGCAACACCATCACGGTCACCGCAGCGACGGAGAAGATGGCGATCACGAGCCCGGCCGGCGGCGAGAGCTGGCAGGCGGATTCGAGCCAGACCGTGAGCTGGACGATCACCAACGCGCTCTCGTCGGGTGAGTTCCGAATCTGGGCGGTCGACGGGGCCGGCACGTGGTACCTGCTCAGCCACCTTGCCCCGACGGCCGGCAAGACCGCCTACAGTGTTTCCGTGATTCTGCCCACCAGCCTGCCGCTTGGCCCCGGGTGCCGCATCTATGTCTACTGGCGGGCCGACCTGGCGGTGCCAGTCTGGCAGCTGACCCCAAAGGGCAAGGCCTTCACGGTGACCGCGGCGACGCAAAAGATCTCGATCACGAGTCCGTCCGGCGGCGAGACCTGGCAGGCTGGCTCGCCCCCGACCATCACCTGGAGGGTCGCCTACGCCCTCGCCTCGGGCGAGTTCCGCGTCTCGGCGATCGACGCTGCCGGCACGTGGTACACCCTTACCGATCTGGCCCCGAAAGCCGGCCAGACTGCCTTCAGTGTTCCTGTGAAGCTGCCTACCAGCCTGCCGGCGGGCGCCGGCTACCGCATCGCCGTGTACTGGCGGGCCGACCCTACGGTGGCGGTCTGGCAACTGACCGCCCAGAGCAACACATTCACGGTGACCGCGGCGTCACAGAGGATCCCCATGCCGTCCGATCCGGTACCAGGCTGGCGCCAGGTGTTCGCGGATGATTTCGTAGGGTCGACGCTGGCTTCTCGTGATTGGTTTGCGTACTCGGGTCAGCCAGCAGGCGATCCAGCCGGTTGGTTCGACCCGAAGCATGTGTCGCTCTCTGATGGTGAACTGGTGATCAAGGGATACAGCGATCCGGCTGACGCCAACAAGTGGGCAACCGGTGGCATCCAGGCCAGGGTTGGCCAGACGTACGGTAAGTACCTCGTTCGCTTCCGTTTCGACGCAGGCACGGGCGTGGCCCACGCCATCCTGCTGGTCCCAGCCGACCACACTTGGCCGCCGGAGGTTGACTTCAGCGAGGACAATGGGGGCGACAAGCAGACAGTCACCACGACGATGCACTACCGGACTCCCGACTCGCTGACTCACATGATTCACAACCAGGTGCCGGTCGATCTCACTCAGTGGCACACGCTCGGGGTCGAGTGGATGCCCGGCAGACTGGTCTACACACTCGATGGTACCGACTGGGCTACAATCACGAACACCTACGTGTCCACGATTCCGATGGTGTTGTGTATCCAGACTCAGGCGTGGGCGAGCGGCAACTGGGAGCACGGCATCGACGCGACAACGCCGGCGAATGTCAACCTGTACGTCGATTGGGTCGTCGTCTACGCGCCCGACACCACCGCAGGGGGCTAGTGAGCGGCGGGCTTCCTGCGCGGCCCCATGAGGGTCCTCCCTCCCCGTTGCACGAAACCGGCCACGGCCATGGAGAAGCCCGCGAGGATGGCGCCTGAGCGCCTCAGGCCATCGATGTCGCGATCGACTATGGCGCCTCGCACGCCTCTCGCAACCCCAGCGGGGAGAGTGTGGGTCGTGTAGGAGATCTCTTCTACCAGGGCGCTTTCTCTGCCGACCGCAGACACCAAGACCGCCTTGCCAAGACCCTCCTCGCGTGACCTCGACAGGAAGTACCGGAAAGTGCTGCGGTGGCTCGGCACGCGATGACGGACCCGCGCCCGGGGTTCAAGAATCCACTGCAAGGTCGGGAACGCCTGGCTCACGCGAATGCAGAACTCCGTCTCTTCGGCGGTCGATGCTCTCGACTCGCCGACCCAGCTAGAGTGTCCCGCGGTCTTGACGTTCCCAAAGCCTTCTCGAAAGCCGCCGACGCCTTCCCATACGTCTCGTCGTACCGACATGTTGGCCCCGATCAAGTTCCTGACCGGGCCAGTGGTCGTGCGCATGCCCAGGAACGTGCAGCCAACCACCCAGTTGAACTCTTCGGGAAACCATGCGGGAGCCTCGGAGGGCCACTCAGGATCGATACAGCCGCCAACACCGGCCACTTCTGGCCCACCATACGAACCCGAAAGCATCTCCAGCCACTCAGGGCATGCCGTCGCATCGTCATCGAGGAATGCCAGGATCGAGCCGGTGGCCGCGGCGGCGCCCGCGTTCCTTGATCCGGACGCACCCTGCGCCCCGGTATTCTCGACGGCGACGATTCCCGGCAACCGCTTAGCCCGCTCGAACAACGACCCGTTGTGGTCGATTACCAGGACGATCTCGGAGGGCCGCATGGTCTGCCGCCGGAGCGACTCCACGGCGGCAACGATGTCGTCCCACCGGTCCTCTGTGTACGCACAGATCACGACCGACATGTCACTTCCGGATGGCGTGGGGCCTTGGCGTAGCCTGGGGCTCGCGTCGATCGCTGGCGACTGGGCTTCAGGTTCACCCTCACCACGCTGCATCCCGGGTTCTCGGAAGGGCGGGAGCCCCCCTGGTCGACGGCTTGAGCCGATCACCATTGAGGCGACGCCAGATGTCAAACCGCAAGCGGCTGCCAGCATGCTCATGGCCAGCACAGCCGACCGAGCCAAACCGGCGGAGTCGCCCCTGGCGCCACTCCGAAGACCGGCGAAGAACGCCCTCGCCACGTATTGGCGGGCGTAGGTAGTCTCAGTTGCCAACTGCCACCTGGCGGCGCCGCGAGCATGCGCTGCGAGCCCCGCCTTTGAGCGACCGTCTGCAAATGAGCGCTTGACCACGTAGCCAAGTGTCGCACGGTTGGCGGGGACATGGTGGTGGATGATAGCCCGTGGATCATAGATGAACCTGCCACCAGGCCTCCGGGAGGAAGCGCGCAAGCAGAACTCCGTCTCCTCGCAGCCCGCCGCGTCATTGCGGTGTCGACCGAAGTCAGACCGAAAACCGCCGTACAGGTCGAAGAGCTCGCGTCGGTAGACGGCGCACCCGCCGAACACGTTTCGAACCGGTCCGACTTCGAGAGGGAGACCAGCGTAGCTGCAACCAACGACCCACAGCAACTCGCGCGGGAACCACGCAGGCTCGCCCTGGTCCCAGATGGGGAGGGAATGGCCACCGACACCCATCACGTCGGGATCGACGAGTGGCTCCATCAAATGCTCGAGCCAGCGCTCGTCCGCGAGTGCGTCGTCATCGAAGAATGCGACAAATGGTGTGGTGGCAGCGGTCAAGCCGGTGTTTCTGGCCTCCGACAGGCCACCGCATTCGTTACGGACCAGCACGGTGCACGTCGCGGAGAGGCGCTCCGTGGCCAGCTTGGCGAGATCCCGGTTCCCGTCGATGACCACCACGATCTCGCGCACCGGGATGGTCTGACGTTCGACCGACTCGATCGCTGCACACAGCCAGTCCCATCTTGCGAGTAGATGACTGCAGATGACGACGCTGACGACTTCAACGTTCGTGCCGGACGTCGATTGAGGCTGGCCTGCCTTAGTCATGTCTGCGAGTTCGAGTTTGCTGGCAAGAGGCATACGACGAGCGCGTTCGTCGCGCCAATCTCCACGCCGGTCCGCTGTAGCGACGAACGAGTTGACTGGCTGTTGGCCTGTCTTCGGCTAGGAGGGCAGCAAGACGGTCGCCAGCAACATCGGGACCGACAAGGAAGCGACGAATGCGGTACGAATCACGCCCTCTGGGGTGCAACCCCCAGCCCACCTCGCATGCGGTGCCGTAGCCGGCTGCCCGGGTCGCTGAGCGGACCCTGTTGTCGTTGTAGCCGAAGGGGTAGGCCAGTGAGCCTACTGCTGAAGACGTCTTGTCCTCCAGAACGCGCTTACTGCCTACGAGTTCCCGCTGGAGCCGGGAGCTGCTGAGCATGTCGAGTTCGAGGTGTCGTTGTCCGTGACTGCCGATCTCAAAGCCGGACGCCACAGCGTCCTGCACATCCGACCAGCTGAGCAACAACCGGCCGGACTCTCCTTCTGGTGCAAGCCATGCGGCCCGGCCGCCGACGAATGCCGACGGAAGGTAAAGGGTTGCCGTCATGCCCTGTCCCGCGAGGGCGGGCAGGGCGTGCTCGACGATGCCTGCAAATCCGTCGTCGAATGTGACAAAGACCACCTGTTGCGTGCGAGGCGTGCTCGACAGTTCAGAGACACGACCCGTCGCGTAGCCGGCTTCCCTCAGGGCCGCCAGATGTTCTGCGAACAGCGTCGGCGGGATAACGAATCGCCGAAAGGCACGGGTGGCCGGCGTTCTGGTGACGTCGTGGTACAGCAGTACCGGTACAAGGTTGGGCGAGCGTTGTGGATCATCCGGTAGCATGAGTCACCCGAATTGGCCTCCGTTGATCTGATGCCGTCGCCATGATAGTGCGTTCATCGCGCTTAATGTAGGTGGATTTGTCGCGGCAGCGTGGATCACGCGGCCGATCTTGTGGGTGACTCTGCCGTGTTGACATATTGGACAACGGCTTTTCGACCCATCGTCAACGCTGGCCGCATCTAACGTTGTCGTGCTGTTGAGCCCGTGATAGCGTCGCACGCTCAACCGGGGGGGGGTTGGTACGTGAGCGATGCGGGGCTCTGGGTCGCTCATGCCGAGTTGGCTTTCCCCTCCGCAAACGAGCGGATGTCGCAATTCGCGTCAGGATGCTACGTAGCGTGCAGGGGCGGTCGTGGCCCTGGGGCCTTCGGAAGGGACTCATGGGCGAAACCAGTCGGATGCGACATTCCGGGAGTGTGGGATGTACCCAGCGAATCGCAACACACAGGTGGTCGACACAGAAGAAGCCGTTGCTGCACCTGCTCAAGGCCTAGGCGGCAGGCCTTCAGTTGTCTGGCGCGCCAAGGCTGGGTCACCTCGTCGGTCTCAAGCTGCGTCGCCCGCTGAAACCCCTCTGGTCAGTGTCGTCATCCCTGCGCTGAACGAGGCCGAGAATCTTGAACAAGTCCTACCCGCGCTACCGGACGGCATCTTCGAGGTGATCCTGGTCGACGGTGCGTCTGTGGACTCGACGGTTGAGACTGCCAGACGCCTGCGCCCCGACATCCGCGTAGTGCAGCAGACTCGAAGCGGAAAAGGCAACGCCATGGCGTGCGGGTTCGCGGCCAGCCGGGGCGACATTATCGTCATGCTCGATGCGGACGGCTCCGCAGATCCTGGCGAGATTCCCCGCTTCGTCGATGCACTAGTGAATGGCGCCGATTTCGCCAAGGGCAGCCGGTGTCTGGGCGGCGGCGGTAGCGCGGACATCACCCGCATCAGATCGGCGGGGAACAGCTGTCTGCGCTTCCTTGTCAACCGTCTATGCGGCAGCAGGTACACGGATCTCTGTTACGGCTACAACGCATTCTGGGCTGCCAGGTGCCGGCCCGTCTTCGACCTCGACTGGGAGTCACCACCCCCTGATGAGAACGGGGGCCGGTTGTGGGGCGACGGTTTCGAGATCGAAACGCTGATCAACATGCGAGTCGCCACGGCTGGTCTGAAAGTGGTCGAGGTCCCGAGCTACGAGCTGTGCCGACTCCATGGAGTTAGCAATCTGAACGCCCCACGGGACGGCCTGCGTGTTCTGAGGACGATTGTCGACGAGAAGCTCAGGGTTCGGCGGCCGCGCAAGGCGAAACGAGCGGCTAGGGTCAAGAAGGCAGCCACTGGCGAGGTCGGCGCTCCGCCCGAAGTCGACAGGCTGGCCGTGTGACGATCGCCAGGTAGGATAGGCTCGAGGACCGGTCATGGACACGAGATCTATCGTACCCGTGCTGCTGTATCACCGCATTGCGTGGTCGGCGAACGACCGTTATGCGGTCTCGCCGTCATCGTTCGCCTCGCACCTACAGGCGATCCTTGGAAGCGGGCGCACGCCGCTGACGATCAGTGAGCTCGCAGAGTTTCTCAGGGGCACAGCCGCAATGAAGCGAAAGTACATAGCTATAACGTTCGACGACGGGTATGCCGAGACGCTAGAGGCCGTCGTGGCACTGACCGACCTCGGTCTGAAGGCGACAGTCTACGTGACCACCGGCTTGATCGGGAGCCTGGGTATGCTGACGCCAGAGCAGGTCCAGACGCTCGCCAGCATGCAAGGCGTCGAGGTGGGAGCTCATACTGTCAGCCATCCCTACCTCGACGAGCTCGGACGAACCGAGGTGGAGCAGGAGGTGGTACGCAGCCGCCAGACTCTGCAGGCTCTAGGATGCATGGCAGGAAGCTTCGCCTACCCGCATGGCGCCTACGATGCGTCCGTCAGGGCAGCGGTCATCGAGGCCGGATTCGGCTCGGCCGCCGGCGTGAAGAATGCCCTGTCGCACGGGCGTGACGATCCCTGGGCGATCGCCCGTTACACCGTGTCGCAATCCACATCTCTAAAGCAGGTGACCCGGCTGCTCGAGGGACGCGGCGCGCCGCTCGCCTGGACACATGAGCGTTTGCGCACCCGTGCATATCGTGTTGCGCGCCGCTTTGGCAGGCGCGTGAGCTTTGGAACAAGGTTCTAAAGTGAGCGAGGGCGCTGGAGCCCGCGCAGCGAAGGAGAGCCATCTCTTCACGCTGACTGCGCCGGTGGCGGTTCGCTCCGTTGACATCTCGCTGGGCTTTCCCTCCATCAAGCTGCCTCAGGCGCGCTCGGGAGGCCCGTATCAGGGTCTGGCCGTACTGTTGCGAGACGGCCACGAGCCGATTGGGTGGCTAGAGGTGGACGTGCCGGCGACTAGCGAGGTATCGGGAGAGCTCCTCGAGCGTGCCTATGGTGAGCGGGTGGCGCCCCAAGCCGCCTCAATAGAGCCACAGGCCTCTCAGGAGACTCCGCCGCAAGCGCTGGGTGACTCAGACGAATCGGCGTACGTCTCGCATGTGGTGACGACGTGCAACAACGCCCGCCTGGCGGTGCGCTGTGTGGGGTCGATCATCGCGTCTCAGTGCGGGCCGTTTGAGATCGTGGTGGTGGAGAATCGGCCCGCCGGCTCGAACGTCCGCGAAGCCCTGTCCTCTGCGTTTCCGGGTGACGGCCGGGTGCGCGTCGTCGACGAGCCGGTTCCCGGGCTCTCTCGGGCCCGCAATGCTGGTCTGAGGGCCACGCGTGGCGAGATCGTTGCATTCACGGACGACGACATCGTGGTGGATCCTCATTGGGTCGCGTCCGTGCGCAGGGCGTTTGCCCGCTGCCCCGATGTTTCCTGCGTGACCGGCCCGATTCTGCCCGCCGAGCTCGAGACGCCGGCTCAAGTGTTGATGGAGCGCTTCGCGCCCATCGGCACGGCCTTCGTGCGCCGACTGTACGCCGTGGACCGCCCGCCGCTAGAGCAACCGCTGTTCCCGTACACCGCGGGGTACTTCGGTTCGGGCGGGAACGCCGCCTTCCGTTGGGACGCGCTTGTCGCGCTCGATGGTTTCGACACGGCGCTGGGCACCGGAACTTCGGCACGCGGCGGCGAGGACCTCGACATCTTCATCCGCCTGCTCCTGACCGGCCAGCAACTGCTCTACGAACCGAGCGCCATCGTGTGGCATCCTCACCCCGACACGATGGATCGACTGTCGCGCGAGGTCTTCGACTATGGCGTCGGTCTGGGTGCGACGCTGACCAAACAGCTGGTGGCTGGTCCACAACGGTTCCAGTTGGTCAAAATGATCCCGCGTGGTATCGGCTACCTGTTCAGCCCTGTCTCGCGCAAGAACGCGACCAAAGGCCCTGACTACCCTGCGCGGTTCGATCGTCTCGAGCAGCTTGGGCTGGCGCTCGGGGCGGCCGCCTATCTCTGCAGTCGGTGGCAGAATCGACGAGTTGGCGGCGAGCGGAATCCTCGGCGCAACAGGTCTCGATTGCATTGACCTCTGGAGGGCTTGGGGGTGGCCCTTCTCACCGCGAACAGCCCGAAGCGCGCGTATGGTCCAGAGGCCAGCCCTGAGAACAGCGCCGCCTCGGGCCTGGCAGGCTCGAGGCGGCGCAACGCTCCCTCCGCGCCTCTACGACGTGACCCAGAAGGCGTTGCTCTTGGCCGAGAGCTGCCAGGTGTTGACCGTGGGATCGGAGCGCCAGTAGACCCAGATGCGGCAGGTGGAGCCCGGGGTCACAATCGCGGGCAGGGTCACGGGCTCGGGGTAGACGGTCTGGCCGGCCGTCGCCGTGAAGGTCTTGAGCGTGGACCACTTGTTGGCTGCGTCGGCGAAGTAGATGCGGAACTGGCCGAAGGAGAGGGCGCTGCTGAGCGTCCAGCTCACGGTCTGGGGGGTACCGGCCAGCCAGTTCTCGCCGCCGGCCGGGCTCGTGAAGGTGATCGTCGGGATGACGGTGAAGCTCGTGGCGCTGCTGGCCGTGCCGCCGGGGGTGGTGACGCTGATCGGGCCGCTGCTGGCGCCGGAGGGCACGGTGGCCCTGATCTGCGTGTCTGAGTCGACGCTGAAGCTGGTCGCCGCCGTGCCGTTGAAACTGACCGCGCTGGCGCCGGTGAAGCCGCTGCCGGTCAGGGTCACGCTGCTGCCCACCGGGCCCAAGGTGGGGGCGAAGCCGATGAGCGTGGGCGTCGGCACGCTCCATTCTCGGTTGCTCACTTCGAAAGTGTCGAACGACTGCATCGACGTCGCGCCGAGCTGCGCCGCGTAGGCCGCGACGTGCATCGCGGTGCCGTCGAACTGGATGGTCATGTAGCCGAACGCGTTGGGGTCGTAGTTATCTCCGCTGAACTCCACAGCGTCGTATGCGTCAATCGGCACAAAATTCGTAGCCTCTGGGGGTCCGCCAGCCATGCCGTCGGTGATGTAGGGCACGCCGGTGGGGTCCATGTGACGCCGGTAGTCATGGTCGTGACCGCCGAGCACCAGGTCGACGCCGTACTTGGCAAACAAGGCCTCAAGCAGCGGCGACTCGGCTTCCACGGAAGGGTTCTCGGTCGTATCGGCCACCGGAACGTGGTCGGCGACGACGACCCACGCGTCGCTGGGCAGGGACTGCAGCGTCGCGACCAGCCAGTTCGCCTGCGGCGAGTTGCGAGAGTCGCCCTCACCGTAGTAGCTGATGTAGCCGTCATAGCCTTGTGCCCAGCCCTCGAGCTGAATGACGTCGATGCCGTCGATCTGGTAGAGGGCCCAGGCGTGCAGGTCGGCCGGCTGCCCGAAGTATGTTGCCCACTCGGTGCGATCCATCGTCGAAACGCAATCGTGGTTCCCCTGCACCCACACCGTGTTGCTGCGGGGGATGCCGGTCTTGTCGTATTCGTTCAAGAAGGTGGTGTACCGTTCGTCGGTCTGTGCCTGCGTGAAGCCCTCCACTCTGGCGTAGTCGCCCAAGCCGATTGCCGCGTCGGCGCCGGTCTGGGAGAGGAAAGGCACGATGAACTGGAACCCGGCGCTCAGATCCGGGGACGTGGGATCCGCCTCTTGGGGGTCGCCGAAGACGGCGATCGTGTGTGTGGTGGCCGCCGCTGAGATGGCCGGCCGACCTCCGGCGAGAAGCGCTAAGGACACGAGCACGACGGCAACTACTGTGACGATGCGCTTCATGAAGTCCTCCCCCTGCGGAGCGTCAACTTCCAACTGTCGATTGCGAGAAGCCGAACGCCGCTATCCTACCTCCGCTGCGCCATGCATGGGCTGTTGTGTCAGAGTCGTTTGGCTCCCAGCCCGGCGTCACAGAGGCTGCGCCCCTTCTCGGACACAGACCCTGCGGTCGGTCGGGAAGTCACGGCGGAGGCCAGCTCGACGCCCGGATGACGTGAATCAAACCGGCACCGTGACGTCGTGGCGTTTGATGGAGCCTTCGGTTACTGCCCGCCTGAGCCCGACGTCCAGTAAGGTCCTCCCGTCGCCCCAGCTTGCAGAAGGCAAGAGGAGTTGAGGCTAGTATTCTGTCACGCCTGTGGCCGACACCAATGACACGAGACGCCGACGGATGTCCGATATGCCCATGTGAAACAGTGGAAATGGTGGCGCGATATGGGCCCGTGTGGAGGCTAAGAGGGCACCACAAGCACGGTCTGTGACGACTGAAAATCATGGTGTCGCCAGTTCAATTCTGGCCCCCGCCACCACTCTCTCAAGCACACGTTCGCAGCGCGATGGCTCCGCTAGTCCTGCTGCTGCACGAACTCCGCTTCAACGGTCATCTTGACGTCGTCCCCGACGAGCAGCCCGCCGGCCTCAGTGACCAGGTTCCAGACCAAGCCGAAGTCCTTGCGCTTGAGTTGTCCGGTCGCGCTGAGGCCGATGCGCGTGCCGCCGAACGGGTCCTCGACCGGCCCGTTGATCTCGGCGTCGAAGGACACCTGGCGGGTGACGTCGCGGATCGAGAGTGCGCCGTCGATCTTCCAGCCGTCGCCGCTCTTCTCGACCGACGTGATCGAGAACGTCATCTCGGGGAACTTCTCGACGTCGAAGAAGTCGCCCGAACGCAGGTGCGTGTCGCGCTGGGGATCCCGCGTATCGACGCTGGCGGTTCTCACCGTGACCGTGCCGCGGGACTTGGTGAGATCGTCGGCATCGACGTCTGCGTCCGCGGTGAAGTCGGCGAATCGACCTCTGACCGTGGACACGACCATATGACGCACGGCGAACTCTACGCTGCTGTGGACTGTGTCGATGGTCCAGGGCATGGCTCAACCTCCATGGCTGTGCTTGTGTAGGTTCTCGTACGGGAGTGTTCCCGACACCAAACGCAGATCGAGTCTGTTCGCGGCGGCGGCGGCGCGCGGTCGGCAGGCTCCTCGTCGCCGTCGGCGAATATCTAAGGCTACGTGCTGCTGCTCCCGGTACATCAGACCAGCGGCCCACACAGGAGGCTCGGGGATGGTACGGCACCGCTGCGCGGTCGTGCGCATCAATAACAAGCTGATGGAGTTCGTCTCCGCGCGCCTCATGTATGACGATGAAGGGCCGCTCGATGTGTGGAACGTGGCCCTCGAAGGCGTCACCGACGGCAAGCTGATCATCGACGCTCTGGCGAAGGCCTCGACGCTCACTGTCGACATCACGAGCAGCGATGGACACGCCTACGCCGGCGAGGCTTCCGTGGCCGAGCTGCGGCGCTTCACCGAACACCGGCAACACCTCTGCGACGCCAGGCTGACCGGCAACGGCCCGCTGCGCCGCGTCTAGGCGCCACCAGGTTCGGGCAAGAGAGCGGTTCTGCGAGACGTCAGTCGGCGAACGCGTCGTCGC
Organism: Actinomycetota bacterium; assembly: GCA_003132585.1. Taxonomy (GTDB): domain Bacteria; phylum Actinomycetota; class Thermoleophilia; order UBA2241; family UBA2241; genus PALSA-647. The sequence goes on along the minus strand of PKYG01000023.1, from coordinate 5,000 downwards.
CGACGAGATCGCGTACCTTGAGCATCGCGAAGACGTCGGCGACTGCCGGCGAGAGGTTGCGGGCGTGCACGCGGACACCCTGGGAGCGCATGTCGAGGCAGATGCGCACGAAGATACCCGTGCCGGACGAGTCGATGAAACGCACTCCGCCGAAATCCATCAGGACGATCTCCGCGCCGCGCGCCGCGTCCGCGATCGCGGCGCGCAACGATTCGACGCAGTCGAGGTCCATCTCTCCGTCGAGGAAGACCTCAGGCACGACGCCCTGCTCCGTGATCGTTCGTAGCATCTTCGACCTGCCTGTCTCTAGACTTTGCGGTCAAGTATAAGCGTGGTCCCGGCAGAACCGGTATGCAGCGAGACCGCTTCCATGTTCTCGAGCATGATCTTGTAGCCGTAGCCCATCGACGCCTGACCGCTTTCGGCCGGGGGCTCGATCCAGTTGAGAAAGCCGAGCCCCGGCCCTCTGTCGGTGACGACGAAGCGCAGGCTGTCGTCGAGGCGGCGGAGCTGGATGTTGCCGCCGCCGCCGCCGTGAACGAGCATGTTCGTGACTGCTTCGGAGACGCAGAGGACGGTCTTCTGACGATCTTCCGGGGACAGCCCGGCGTCCTTCATGATCAGTTCGGCGGCGCCGCGCGCCGCGGCGAGCGAGGCCGAGTCGGTGACCGAGCACGTGAGCAGCGGGCGACCGCGATCGCGCTCGACGACGACCTGGTCGTCATCGAGCACGTTAAGGCGGCCGCGCGCCACGGCCGCGGCGAGGTCGGTGAGGATCTCGACGAGACTGCGGCGATGGTCACCGTGGTGACGCCGCCAGCCGTTGGAGTGAATCGTCAGGATGTCGCAGCCGTCGTCCGTGGGGACGAAGCAGATCTCGTCGGCACTCGTGCGCGCCGGGCTCGGCGCAGCGAAACAGACGAAGCTCTCGCGCTCCATCGCCCGGCGCGCGTGCTTGATCAGAAGGTCGCGTGAGACGGGGGCCTCCGGGTCACCGAGGATCAGGCGCAGCGAATCGTCGCTCCGGTGATAGCGATAGACTCGCAAGGTCGCCGGCTTGCGGTCCCGCGTCTCGGCCATGTCGTCGCCTCCGTTTGCCGATGCTTCCATGATGCCCCGTCCTCGCTCCTCCGTCACGTGAGGCGCGCGAGGAGGAGTGTGGCGTCGTCGTTCGCCGGGGTGCCGGCGCGGAAGGTCGCCATCTCGTCCCATGTCTCGGTGAGAATGTCGGCCAAGCTGCGCTCGCGGCTGATCGCGAGGATGTCGCACAGCCGGTCGATGCCGAAGAGACCGCCGTCGGGCGCTCGCGTCTCGGTCACGCCGTCGGTGAAGCAGGCGACGAGATCACCCGGCGCCGCAACGACGACGTCACCGGGGAACCGAAGCCCGGTGCGCACTCCGAGGGCGGCGCCGCGTGAGGCGATCCGCCGCACCCCGCCGCGGTCCACGAGCAGCAGCGGAGTGTGCCCGCCGCCGGCCACGCCGAACGTGCCCAGCCGCGGGTCGAAGAGCGCGTAGGACAGTGTCAAGAAATAGGGCAGGCGCTGACCCTGCAGGTCGCGCGCGAGCGCGTCGTTGGCCTCTTCGAGCACCTGCTCGGGCGTGTGGTCCGGAGTCGCCGCGCTGTGCAGCAGCGAACGCGACATCGCCATGATCAGCGCGGCGGAGAGGCCCTTGCCCATGACGTCGCCACAGACGATACCGAGCCGCCCGTCGTCGTAGTGCACGAAGTCGTAGTAGTCGCCGCCCATTTCGCCGAGGAACTCCATGCGGCACTCGATCTCGAGGCCGGCGACCACGGGTGCCACGGCAGGCAGCAAGTCGTGCTGGATGCGGCGTGCCCGCTCGATCTCGGCGGCGACCTTGAGCTGGGCGTTGCGCAGCTCCTCGTGCAGCTGGCCCGAGGCGACGAGCTCCCCCTTGAACGAGGCGATCTCCTCGCTGAACGACTGACGCTCGCGGGCACGAGTCACGTAGATGTCGTAGGAGTAGTAGATGAGATAGAGCGGCGGCAACCCGAGCAGCAGGCCGGCGATACCGAGCTCGATGTAGAGCCACGCGACGAGCAGGCCCAGCGAGGCGCCGGTCATGTAGCTCGGCAGGCCCCACTGGTAGTTGCTCCGCCAGATCCGCACGGGGCTGTCGTGAGTCGCGAGTGCGACCACGCCGGCAAGCACGATCGTGTTGGCGAAGAAGTCGACGGCCGTGGCGGCGAAGATCGGCAACACCGTGGCGGGCAAGGCGGCGTCGGTCGGCACGATCGCGAGGTAGAGAAGCCCGGCGAGGAAGGTCGACAGGACGTAGTTGCCGACATTGAAGAGCACCTTCTCAGGGCTGCGCGTGAACCAGGTCGTCGCCAGACCGGAGACGGCGGCGACGAGCAATGCCGGCCACAGACCGAAGACGACCAGCGCGGCGAGCACAGGCACAAACGAGAGCGTCACGATCCCGACGACCGGCAACTTTATCTCCCGGAGATCGGTGATCGTCGCCAGAGCGATGAACGCGATGAGGTCGATCGGCAGCGCCGCACCGGTGTGGATGACCGTGGCCACGACGCAGCCCACGGCCGTAGCAAACACGCAAGCGACATACAGTGAGACGGCCGTTCGCGTGCGCACGGCCGTCTCAGTCACAGCGGCCGAGCCGCTTGTGGTCACTGCCCGTCGATCAGTATCGTCCACGCGTACTTGTCCCACTTCACGTAGGTGTCGGGTGTGAGTACCGTCGTGCCGTTGCCAAGGTCGGCCGAGAGGGCCGGGCCGTGGGCATGCGCCGTCGAGCTCAGGGCGCCGGGCACGTCGATCATGCCGGCGCCCTCCTGCATCGCCGTCGCGCCGCCCACCGGATCGGCACTCGCCATCAGCCTTACCTTGACGTCGTCGGGCGTCAGCGAGGGGTCGCGGCCGAGCATCAGTGCGACCGCCCCCGCGACGACCGGGGTCGCGGTGCTCGTGCCGGAGAGAACGTAGTACTGCGACTTGACTGACGCCGGCGCGCCGGGAGCGTAGCTTGCGAGATCGACCACGTTCTGCGGGAACGTCCGGTCGATGTAGCTTGCCTTGACGCGCAGCGAGACGACGCGGTTGCCCGGGGCCACGACGTCGGGCTTGGCGAACTCGTCGTAGAGCGTCGGCCCAAAAGAGCTGTAGTGGGCGACGCTGTCATCGGCGGTGCCGCCCGTCTGCCTGGTGTCGACAGCCCCAACGGTGATCACATACGGATCGTTGCCGGGGGAGAGAATGCCGCCGGGGCCGAAGTCGCCCTCGTTGCCGGCGGCGCATACCACGACGATCCCGGCCTTCCAGGCGGCTTCCACGGCCAGCGCCATGGGGTCCTTCTCGGTCGGACCGGGCACGTCACCGCCGATCGAGATGTTGAGCACACGGATGCCGTACTGATCCTTGTGGGCGATCGCCCAAGCGATCGCCGCGACCACATCGGACGAGCGGCCCTGGCCGAACCGGTCCAGCACCTTGATGGAGACGATGTCGGCCTGCGGGGCGACGCCGCGGAACTGTGTCGTCGCGTAGCCGCCCAGGTCGGTTGGCGTCGAGGCGGCGCCATTGCCGGCGATCAGGCCCGCGACGAACGTGCCATGGCCGGCGTCATCGTAGGGGTGCTTCTTGTTCTTGAGAAGGTCGACCCAGCCGGTCACGCGTGAGTGTCCCTGCGCGTCGAGCAGGTCGGGCGAATCCGCCACGCCGCTGTCGATGATCGCCACGGTGACACCATCGCCGGTCGGGCCGCCGTTGATCGGCGCCGGCAGCGCGCCGAGACCGATCGAAAGGTTGGTCACGTCCATCGATCCGACGTATCCGGTGCCGAACACGGAGTTGTCGGCCGAAATGCCCGAGACGTACGGCAGGTCGGCGACTGCTGCGACCTGGCTCGCATTGAGCTCGGTGGCCACGGCATTGATCGTTGACAGAGACGTGACCTGGTCTGGGACCGGCAGCTGGGCGGCCAGGTCGCCGAAGTGCCCGGGCGCGGCGTAGATGATGACGGGCACGGCCTCTCCGGGGTCGACCGCGTCGAGCGCGATCTGGACGCTCGGATTGATCGTGCTCTGTACGTCGTCGCTCGCCCATGCCGTGGGCACGGGGAGCGCTGCGATGCACAGCAGAAGTGCCGGGAGAAGAACGCGCGCTCTCATCGTCGATGCCTTCACAGCAATGCTCCTCTGGCCTCTGGCTGTCGCCAGGCTGGCCGACGCCTATCTACCGACGCGAAGGGGCGGTGTGCGGCAAAGCGAGAGGGTGAGGCGAGGCGACTCGAGCGGTCGATGCCCACTTCGGCAACCGAGCTATCTTGATCATCCAAGACCTCTGGCTTTGCGTCCCTGCCTCACGGCAGGTTTGCCCTTTCGTTGTCTGGAGTATCGGCACCCCGCGACGGCCCATTAGACGAATTGACATTTTATGTGTAGCCGGACGGGCGACGGCAGGAGTTCACCCGTCCTCTAGCCGGGCAGGGTGGCGACCGGGAGCGCTAAGGGGAATCGGCGATGATGTCGAAAACAGCCTGAGAACGATGCGACATCACGCGATGACTCCCCACCACATGCTCGCGCGGCGACGGCGCCGTGCCGTCATCGTGGTGCTCGGCGCCCTGATGGTAGCGCTCGTCGGGGCTTGGGCGCTCCCGCGCGTCAGTGCTGCCGCCAGCGCGTGGCTGCACAGTGCCCCGATCCGCGCCAAGGAGATCCACGTGGGAACCGTGCGGGTGATCGAGCGGCCCGCTGCGCATGCGTCGGTACGCGCCGCTCCAGGTCCTGCGACGGCAGTCGGTGCGACCGGCGCAGTCACCCCCAGCACGCTCGACGCGGGCTTCACCTTCGACATGATCGGGGCGCTGTGCCGGTGCCCGCCGGGTCTGCGCCGCACGGTGCAGGTGCGCGTCCGTACGAGCCTGGATGGCGTCGCCTGGAGCGAGTGGTGGACGCTCACCTTCGACAGCGGCGGTCCGCCGGGCAGTGTCGAGAGCCGGCGCGACGTCGT
>PKYG01000137.1:5512-44650 GCA_003132585.1 Actinomycetota bacterium | reverse complement strand
GACGCGACGGCCTAAGGCCCGGCGCCGCAGACGGCGAGGAGCCGGGCGAGCAGGCCCTCCGGGTCATGCAGGATCCTCAGGCCGCCGAGCACGACCTGACGCGTGCCGGGGTCCGGGTCCGAGCAGCCCCCTGAGCAGGGGCGCCGCGCCGTCGCTTGCGCCCCAGGTCACAAGCGCCTGCGTCGAACACGTAGCGCGGTAGTCGATCGATGCGACGCAGATCCAAGCGGCCCCTCCTTTCGCGCGATGCGATGACCGGTCTCTCAGTTCGACACCCGGCGATCGATGCCGCCTTTGCGGAGGTCGCGACAGCTGGTCTTGGCGGCGAGTACTATCCTCTTCATTGTATGTGCAAGCTCGCTCGATTGCGCTATGATTCACATGTGCTGCCCAGGGGGGTCTGGGCGCCGCGCCAAAGTGCGTCGTCGGTTTCGCGCGGCGAGACGTTCGCGCCCTCCAGCAGTGAGACGTACGTCCCGGAGTCACCGGACGTTCGGCGACCCGCACTCGGGACCGAGGTCGAATCCATGCCCATGCTTGCGCAAAGGAGGCGACCATGCGACCGACTGAGACTCTCTCCAGAGAGCACGTCCTGCTCATTCTCGTGACGAAAGCTGCGGAGCAAGAGGTGCGGTACATGCGCGACACAGGCGAATACCGGAGAGAGGAGATCGGCCAACTGGTCGACTTCTTCGAGTTCTTCACCGAAGCGTGCCACGACCCCAAGGAAGAGAACCTTCTCTTCGCCCGCCTGTGCAAGCGTGGCCTGAGTGCGGACACGGGCATCCTCGCCCAGTTCTACCGGGACCATCATGAGTTCACGACGCGGCTGCGGACGATCGAGCATTGGCTGCGAAAGGATAAGAAGGACGGGCCCCAGGACGTGGCCGAGCTCGCCGAGCAGCTCGATGCCTACCTCAACCTCATGCGTTCCCACGTCGCGCGCGAAGAGGATCATCTGTTCACGCTCGCCAACGGGCTGCTGACCGACGAGGACCAGGAGGAGCTTGCGAACGGCTTCGACAGGGTCGAGTCCGAGGAGGTAGCCGAGGGCATCCAGGAGAAGTACTCGGAACTCGCGCACCTCCTCGCCGGCCGGCCCACGGAGACGCTGCAGAAGGAGCACAAGATCTGCTCGCTCGTGCTGGACGCTGCGCAGCGTGAGGTCGACACGATACGGCCGATCGGTCACTTCGAAGTAGAGAATCTCGATCGGCTTATCGACTTCTTCGGTTTCTTCACGCGCGAGTGCCACGAGCCCAAGGAGGCGCAGTTGCTGTTCTCCAAGCTTGCGCAACGTGGTGTCAGCAGCGACGTGGGCCTGCTCGCCGAGATGAAAGTCGCGCACGAAGATCTGGGCAAGCGCCTGGAGTCGATGGAGGGACTCCTGCCCAAGGCGCGCAGCGGCGGACGCAAGGCCGTCACCGCCTTCCTCGACGAGATGCAGGCCTACATCGACCGCATGCGTGCGCACATGATGAAAGAAGACACGGACCTCTTCCCAATGGTGAGCCACGTGCTCACGCAGCGCGACCACGAGGAGCTCGCGCGAGCTTTCGAATCGATGGAGTGGCAGGAGATCCTCGAGGGCGTACACGACAAGTACTTCGATCTCGCGCATCGGCTGGCAGTGAAGTAGCGAAGCCGGTGCGCGAGATCCCGGCGGCGGGTTCCGTCAAGGGAGGCGGCGCGTTGGTTCGAGCGACGGGTCGAGGGTGCGTGCTGTGGCCGCGGTAACTCGCCCCCAGCCCGAACTCGACGACCTGCCGGCCTCTTCGCCGCCGATCGATCCCTGGGCGCAGATCGTCCAAGGCTTCGACGGGAACCGTTCTGACCTTGTGCCGGTGCTGCAACGGGCGCAATCTCTCCTCGGATACCTGCCGCCGGATGCGGTTCGCCGCGTCGCCCGCTGGCTCAGGCTGTCCGAAAGCGAAGTCTTCGGCGTCGCCACTTTCTACGCCCAGTTCCGCTTCACCCCGCCCGGCCGGCACCACGTGCGCATCTGCCTGGGCACCGCTTGCCACGTCAAGGGTGGCGTGCAGATGCTGGAGACGATCCAGCGGCGGCTGGGCGTGGGCGCCGGTGAGACGACCGCCGACGGCGAGTACGACGTCGAACGCGTTGCGTGTCTGGGGTGTTGCGCGCTGGCCCCGGTCCTGACGCTCGATGAGGCCATCCACGGGCAGATGAGCGTGCTGAAACTGCAGGGGATCCTCGACGCCGAGGCGTCGGCGTGACCGCCGCCTCGGTCCGCCCGAGGTGCATGCGATGATCCTCGTGCTGGGCACGATGGTGATCGAGTGAGAGCCGCGACGCTCGTCAGGCATGTCGACGAGGCGCTGGCCAAGGCGCGCGACCCCAGGGCGTACATCACAGACGACGGCAAGGCCGAGATCCGCATCTGCGCCGGCACCGCCTGCCACTCCTCGGGTCGTCCGGCCGTGACCGCCGCCTTCAAGGAGGAGCTCGCCACCCGCGCCCTGGTCGACACGATCCGCGTGGTCGAGACCGGCTGCCACGGCTTCTGCGAGCAGGGTCCGATCGTGGTGCTCTGGCCCAGCGGCCTCTTCTACCCGCACGTCCGTCCGGAGGACGTCGCCGGCATCGTCGAGGCGAGTATCGTCAACGACGGGGTCCTCCAGAAGCGTCTCTACAAGGATCCTGAGACCAAGCAGCGCATCGCTCACGAGAAGGAGATCCCCTTCTACATCGGGCAGCGGCGTCGCGTCCTGGCGCTCAATGGCAAGATCGACCCGTACTCGATCGACGACTACCTCGCGCACGGCGGCTACACGGCCCTGGCCAAGGTCCTCACAGACAACGACCCCGCGGGTGTCGTCGAAGAGATCCGGCGGTCGGGCTTGCGCGGCCGCGGCGGCGCCGGCTTTTCCACGGGCACCAAGTGGTACTTCGCGCGCAGCAGCCACGGAGAGGTCAAGTACGTGGTCTGCAACGCCGACGAGGGCGACCCCGGAGCGTTCATGGACCGCTCGGTGCTCGAGGGCAACCCCCACGTCGTGCTCGAGGGCATGATGATCGCCGCCTTCGCGATTGGCGCGAGCGAGGGCTACGTCTACGTGCGGCACGAGTACCAGTTCGCGGTCGACCGGCTGCGCAAGGCGCTGGCGCAGGCGCGCGAGCGCGGGATCTTCGGTGACGGCGTCCTCGGGTCGGAGTTCTCGTTCGACGTCCGCATCACCGAGGGCGCGGGCGCCTTTGTGTGCGGCGAGGAGACCGCGCTGATGGCCTCGATCGAGGGACGGCGGGGTATGCCGCGCACGCGGCCCCCGTACCCCGCCGTCGAAGGTCTTTTTGGCAAGCCGACCAACATCAACAACGTCGAGACCTACGCCAACGTGCCGTGGATCATCAACCACGGGGCCGACGCGTTCGCCGCCGAGGGCACGCCGACCTCCGCCGGCACCAAGATCTTCTCGCTGACCGGCAAGGTGGCCAACAGCGGCCTCGTCGAGGTCCCGATGGGGGCTTCGCTGCGTCACGTCATCTTCGAGATCGGCGGCGGCATGCTGCCCGGTCACCACTTCAAGGCGGTGCAGCTCGGCGGGCCGTCGGGCGGCTGCCTGCCGGAGAGTCTGCTCGACGAGCCGATCGACTTCGAGAGCCTCGCCGCGGCCGGCTCGATGATGGGTTCCGGCGGTATGGTGGTCGTCGACGACTCGACGTGCATGGTCGACTTCGCGCGGTTCTTCCTGACCTTCACGGCCGAGGAGAGCTGCGGCAAGTGTGCGCCGTGCCGCGTGGGCACCGGGCACCTCGTGAGCATCCTCGACGCGATCTGCGCCGGCAAGGGAGAGCTCGCCGATCTTGACCGCCTCGAGCGCCTCGCCCGGGTGGTCAAGAGCGGCTCGCTGTGCGGGCTGGGGCAGACGGCGCCCAACCCGGTCCTTTCCTCGCTGCGGTACTTCCGCGACGAGTTCGAGGAGCACATCGTGCAGAAGCGCTGCCGCGCCGTGGTCTGTCGCGACCTCGTCGTGTACCGCATCATCCCGGGCAAGTGCACGGGGTGTCAGCGTTGCGTGCAGGTGTGTCCCACAGAGGCGATCACCGGGCCGCGCGCCGACGCGCACAACCTCGACCCCGACAAGTGCATCAAGTGCGGCTCGTGCTACGAGGTCTGCCGCTTCGACGCCATTGCGGGCGACGCCATCCTGATCGAATCGCGAGGGCAGCATGCCGATTGAGTCCCGGGTCCGCTCCCGCGCCCGCCGGCTGCGTCTGGAGGTCGACGGTCACAAGGTGTCCGTTCCGGCGGGGACGACGGTACTGTACGCCGCCGAGCTGGCCGGCGTCTCCATCCCCTCTCTGTGCTCGCACAAGGAGCTGTCGCCGTTCGGCGGGTGCCGGCTGTGCGCCGTGGACATCGCCGGCATAGGCGGACACCCCCTCGCCTGCAGCACCGTCGTGACGGACAGCATGGAGGTGACGACCGACACCGACGGCCTGCGCGAGCTGCGCCAGGAGATTCTGCAGCTCATCCTCTCCGAGCATCCCTGCAGCTGCATCTTCTGCGGCGAACAGGACGAGTGCCGGCGCAGCCTGACCACCATTCGCAAGGCGGGCGTCACGACCGGCTGCCGGAGCTGCCCCAACGACGGCGACTGCGAGCTGCAGCGGGTCGTGGAGCAGGTCGGGATCACCGAGATCGGCTACCCGATCACCTACCGGGGGCTCGAGGCCGAGCACGACGACCCGTTCTTCGACCGCGACTACAACCTGTGCATCCTGTGCGGCCGCTGCGTGCGGGTCTGCAACGAGGTGCGCGGCACGTCGGTGCTGGCGTTCAAGTACCGCGGGCGCAAGACCCTAATCGGACCGGCCTTCGGCACTTCACACATCGAGGCCGGGTGCGAGTTCTGCGGCGCCTGCGTGTCGGTGTGTCCCACGGGCGCGCTCGCCGAGAAGGTGTCGAAGTGGGACGGCAAGGCCGACGGGGTCGAGACATCGACGTGCCCGTTCTGCGGCATCGGTTGCCGGCTCGAGGTGGCGCACAAGGATGGCCGGCTCTCGTCGGTGAGCGGCGCGCTCGACTCCGAGATCAACGACGGGCAACTCTGCGTGCGCGGTCGCTTCGGCCTGCCCGAGGCGACCCACCATTACTTGCGGGCGCGCCAGCCGATGCTGCGCAGGGGCGCGTACTTTAGAGTGGCCAATTGGGACGAGGCGCTGGGCGAGGTGGCCGAACGGCTCAAGCAGGTCGCTCCGGACGAGTTCCTGATGCTCGTTTCGAGCGACCTCTCGAACGAAGGCCTGTTCGCCGCCCAGCGCCTGGTGCGCTCTGGTCTTGGGGCGAACGGAGTCGACTCGACCGCCGGTGCGTCTCTGCCGGGAGGTCCGGGAGTTTGGTCGCGGCTGTTCTCGCTGCCCGTCTCGATCAAGGCGCTGAGCGAGGCCGAAACGGTTATCGTCGCCGGGCTCGATTCCCGCTTCTCGTTCTCGGTGGTCGGCGTGCAGGTGCGGCGGGCGATGCGGGAGGGAGCGAGGCTCGTCGCCGTCGACGCGCGCGAGTCGAACCTCGCGCGGATGGCCGACGAGTGGGTGCGGCCGGAGCCCGGCGACGAGGCGCGCGCGCTGGTCGAGGCCGTCCGGAAGTGGCCGGGCGGCGGCACGCTCGCCGTCGTGGTCGGGCCTCGCGTGTTTGACTGTCCGGGAGCGGGAGAGCTGGTGTCCCGCCTCGAGACCCTGGCCCAGGATGAGGGCGTCACTGTCGTGCCCCTCGTTCACGGCGCCAACATCAGGGGGGCGCTGGAGCTCGGGGCGCTCGGGGGAGTGCTTCCCGGCCCGCGGCCGGACGAGGGTCGGGGTCTGACCCTCGCCGACATGCGCGCGGGGAAGCACCCTAAAGTGCTCTACCTCGTCGGGGAGGCGCCGTTCACCACCCGTCCCGACTGCGACTTCGTGGTCGCCCAGGACCTCTATCTGCCGCCCTTCGCGGTCGACGCGTTCCTGCCGGCGGCATCGTTCGCCGAGGCCGAGGGTACGCTCACCAACCTCGAGGGCCGGGTGCAGGAACTGCGCGCCGTCGAGCGGTTGCCGGTCGGCGCCGTGCACGGGTTTGCGCTCCCCGACTGGAAGATCTTCTCCGATCTCGCTGGGCGGCTGGGGCGCTCCGACCTGGAGTACGCCGACGCCGCCGCCGTGCGCAAGACGATCCGCGCCGAGGTCTCCGGCTTTGCCGCCGAGGGCGACCGGGCGCCGCGACGGATGGCGCCGGCCGAGCTGCCCGTCGAACCGGCCGGCGACACCGTGCAGGGGACCGGCCGCTTCGTGCTCGTGCCCGAGCGAGCGTCGTTCCGTCATCGCGGCATCGATCTGGCGGGCGTCGTCGAGGGGCTCGGCGAGCTTCATCTCGAAGAAGGGTTGCGCATGAACGTCGCCGACATGACCCGTCTCGGCGTCGAGCCCGGCGGGACGGTGACGGTCAGCCTGGGGAGTCGTCGCGTCGCCGTCGCTGCCCGGCCCGATCCCGATTGTCCGCGCCGCGCCGCGTACGTGTCGCTCATCGAGGCGTGGGGCGGGGTCGGCGGCGAAGCCGCCGACCCCGCCCTCGAGCTGCTCTCGCGTCTGGCGGCGCGACCCGTCCGGGTGCGGATCTCCGCCGGCGACCGGTCGCCGGCGCGCAAGAGAGGGGGTGCCCATGTTCCCGGTCGTTGAGCGCCGCATGATCGTCCCCAACGTGCACGTCCTGTCGATCGAGGCGCCCGAGGTCGCCGAGTCTGCGCGGCCCGGCAACTTCATCATCCTCCGTCCCGACGAGCAGGGTGAGCGCATACCCCTGACGATCGCCGACTGGGATACGTCGGCCGGCACGGTCACGTCGGTTTTCGTGCAGGTCGGGGCGTCGACCGCCAAGCTGGCGCGGCTCAAGCCGGGCGATCGCATCCCCTCGTACGCCGGACCTCTCGGCCACGAGACCGAGATCGACCGGTTCGGCACGGTGCTCGTGATCGGCGGCTGCTACGGGCTGGGGAGCATCCACCCGATCGCCCGCGCGCTCAAGGCCGCGGGCAACAGGGTCTTCGCGCTGATCGAGGCGCGCAGCTCCTACCTGCTCTACTGGGAGGATCGCCTGCGCGCCACCTGCGAGCGCGTCGTCGTGATCACGCGCGACGGCAGCCGCGGCTACAAGGGGCACGTGACGCGCCTGGCCGAGATCCTCGCGCTCGAGGGCATCAAGCCCGACCGGGTCATCGTCCACGGCTGCACCTATCAGATGATGGAGATCTCCGGGCAGACGCAGCCGCTGGGCATCAAGACGATCGTGAGCATGAACCCGATCATGATCGACGGCACAGGCATGTGCGGCGTCTGCCGCCTGACCGTGGCCGGCGAGACCAAGTTCGCCTGCGTGGATGGGCCCGAGTTCGACGGCCATGAGGTGGACTGGGAGGAGTTCCTCGCGCGCCGCGAGAGCTACAGCTCCGAGGAGGTCGAACCCCTCCACCGAAGCGGATGCGCTTCTCACTTCTGAGAGGGGGGTCAGGCAAGTGAGCCCAGTCGACTACATCAGACGGCCGATGCCCAAGCAGGAGCCGTTCGAGCGCGTCCGCAACTTCGACGAGGTGGCCTTGGGCTACCCGGCCGACGTCGCCCGCGAAGAGGCGTCCCGATGCCTGGCCTGCAAGAAGCCGGGGTGCGTGGACGGCTGCCCGGTCGGCATCGACATCCCCGGCTTCATCAACTGCGTCGCCGAGGGCGACTTCGCCATGGGGATCAGGAAGATCAAAGAGACCAACGCCCTGCCCGCCGTTTGCGGACGGGTCTGCCCGCAGGAAGAGCAGTGCGAGAAGAACTGCGTGCTGGGCAAGAAGGGCGATCCGGTGGGCATCGGCCGGCTCGAGCGGTTCCTGGCCGACTGGGAGGCGGAGAAAGGGGCGGGAGAGGCTCCGCCTCTCCCGCCCCTCAACGGCAAGGCCGTCGCCGTGATCGGCTCCGGACCGGCCGGCATCACCGTCGCCGCCGACCTCGCCCTTCGCGGTTACGAGATGACGATGTTCGAGGCCCTTCACGAGGCGGGCGGGGTGCTCACCTACGGCATCCCCGAGTTCCGGTTGCCCAAGGCTATCGTCAGACGCGAGGTCGAGTACGTACGCAGCTTGGGCGTCAGGCTCCGTCTCAACTTCGTCGTCGGCAAGACACGTACCATCGACAGCTTGCTGGACTCCTTCGATGCGATCTTCGTGGCCGCCGGCGCCGGGCTGCCGTGGTTCCTCGAGATCCCGGGCGAGAACCTGAACGGCGTCTACTCGGCCAACGAGTACCTGACGCGCTGCAACCTGATGCGCGGCTTCCGCTTCCCCGCAGTCGACACGCCGCTGAAGCGGAGCGCGAGAGTCGCTGTCTTCGGTGGCGGCAACGTGGCCATGGACTCGGCGCGCACTGCCCTGCGCCTCGGCGCCGACGAGGTGCACATCGTCTATCGCAGGAGTCGCGAGGAGCTCCCCGCGCGCGCCGAGGAGGCCGAGAACGCCGAGGAGGAAGGCGTCATTTTCGACTTTCTGACGTTGCCCGTGCGTCTCATCGGCGACGAGCGCGGGTGGCTCGCCGAGATCGAGTGCCGGCGCATGGAGCTGGGGGAGCCCGACGCCTCCGGACGTCGTCGTCCCATCGAGATCCCGGGCTCAGAGTTCAGCATGAGCATGGACGCCTCCGTGTGCGCGATCGGCAACAGCCCGAACCCCCTGATCCCGATGTCGACCCCCGGGCTCGATGTGGGCAAACGGGGCAACATCGTCGTCGAGGAGGAGACGGGCCAGACCTCGCGCGAGCGCGTCTGGGCCGGCGGCGATGTGGTCACCGGCGCGGCCACCGTGATCAGCGCCATGGGGGCCGGGCGCAAAGCGGCGCGCTCGATCGATCAGACACTCTTCGCGCGCCGCTGACCGCACGGCGGCCGCCGCCCGCGCCGCGACGGCGCGCGCTGGACGCCGCCCGCGCACCTTCATATGGTTGCTTCGGCCGCTCTGACTGGCAGATCACGGCCGATCTCGCAAAAGGGGGAAATCATGAATCGAAGGAGACTCGTCCTCATCACCGTCGCCGCGGCGCTGTTGTGCCTGGCTCTGTGGGTGTCGCTGAGCACGGCCGCATCGCCGGGGGGCAGCGCCAGCGGTACGGCGAACACGGCGTTCGTGGCGCCCGGCGCATCCACCTACGAGTACCTCGTCGGGCTGTCAGACGGCATCGGTCGCCGCGTTGCGGGCACACTCAGCGGCACCGCTGCGACCAACTGGATTGCCGACCAGCTCACGAGTGCCGGGTACACGCCGCAGGTGCAGGCGTTCTCGTTCGTCGGCGGCGGCAAGACGAGGAACTCCGCGAACGTCATCGCCGTCAAGCCGGGCACGTCCGCGAAAGTGATCCTCATCGGCGCTCACTATGACTCCTCGTTCGAGACCTACTCCGGCAAGCCGAACCCGATCAACAGAGGTGCGGCCGACAACGCCACCGGAGTCGCGGTCGTCCTCGATCTGGCGGCGAGGCTGCAGTCGGTGACGACGCCGGACACGCTGGTCTTCGTTGCCTTCGGTGGCGAGGAGTGGGGAGAAAAGGGTTCCGGCTACTACGTGAATCACCTCACGCCGACGGAGCGCAGCAACATCGCCCTGATGATCAATCTGGACAGTCCGGCGGGCGGCGACCAGCTGTGTGTCTACAACGGACCCAAGAGCCCCGTCAGCTTCGCCGCGCGGATGCAGCTGCAGCTCCTGGCGCGGGAGAACGGGACGACCTTGCTGACCAACCCCGGTCTCACCAAGCCGGTCTCCTACTACAACTACAAGGCCATCCCCTACGGCGAGACCGAAGCCTACTTCAGCGATACCGACTCGTTCCAGGCCAAGCACATCCCGTGGGTGTACTTCGAAGCCACGAACTGGCTGCTGGGCGTCAACGACGGTTACGTCAACACGGTCAAGGACGGCATCATCTGGCACACCGACAAGGACACGATCGCCTTCTGGGAGATGCACTACCCGGGCAGGATCGAGAAGCAGCTCGGCACGGTCGTCGATGTGCTCGACCAGTACCTGACGACGACGTCGTTCTGAGAGCAGCCGGCCGTCAGTCGCCCTGACCGTTGTGCCAGATCGGAGTGAACGAGAGCGGCGGGGGCCTCGGAGGCCCCCGCCGCTCTCGTTCTTGCGTCCCCGAGCTGACGTGTATCGTCAGACTGCTCGTGCCCGCCGAATGAGGGGAGACCTGCCTATCGCCGTCGGATAACGCGTCGCCGAAGCGTTATGGTGATCAAACGTGGGCGTTGTGCGATCTCAAGCGCGTGGTGTGAGGTCCCGTCTGAGCAGCGCGAGCAGCACGTCGTCGACGAACTCTCCGTTCTCGTCGGTCCCGTGCTCGCGCATGATCCCTTCCCTGACGAAGCCGAGGCGTTCGACCAGGCCCAGCGAGCGCTCGTTGCGCGGCATGATCGTGGCCTGCACCCGATTGAGGCCCATGCGCGTGAAGCCGAAATCGAGGATCGCCGTGAGTGCCTCCGTCATCACCCCGCGGCCGCCCGATCCGGGATCGAGGTTGTAGCCGATCTCGGCCGACCGCCAGGCGTGGTTCCACTCGTGGAAGCCGCAGCCGCCGACGAGCTTGTCGTCGCCCTTGAAGGCGATGCCCCACGTGATCCCGGAGCGCTCCGCGAAGTTGTCGATCACGGCGTGGCGGAGCAGCGCGCGCGCCTCTTTGAGGTTCTTGGGACCGCGCATGCCCTGACCGTGCTCGGTCTCCGGCCACGTGAGGTGCGCGCGATACCAGGCGGCGTCGGCGATCGTGATCTCACGCAGGACGAGCCGGTCAGTCGAGAGCTCCGGGAAGGTGGGTATCGCCGCGAAGGGGTCGACGGGTTCGACGCTCATGGTCAGCAACGATAGGCCACGTCGGCGCGATTCCGCAACGGGTTTGTCGCCGAATCTTCAGAGCAAAGATATGGCCGTCCGTCCTACCCGGGCGGCACCCGACTATCGAAGGAGACGATCGTGGCTTCCGCAGTCAACTGGTTCGACATCCCCGTCGCCGACATCGGTCGCGCGGCCAAGTTCTACGAGACCATCCTGGGCATACGGCTCGACGTCCAGGACTCGCCCAGCGGCAAGACCGCGATGTTCCCCGCCGACTGGCAGAATGGAGAGATCGGCGGCTCGATCTCGCAGGGAGAAGAGCTGACGCCGAGCGCGACGGGCAGCCTCATCTACCTCAACGCCAACCCCGACCTGAAGCCGGTCCTCGACCGCGTGGAGGGCGCAGGTGGCAAGGTGGTCCTGCCCAAGACGGCGATCCCGATGGACGCCGGCCACATGGCGATCTTCATCGATACCGAGGGCAACAAGGTGGGACTGCATTCGATGGGCTGAGCGAACGGCGAAGCCGTTCGCTCATGAAGCACGACGAAGGAGGGGCACGATGAACGCACCTTTCTCTTATGCGATCTGGGTCACCAAGCCGGGCTGCGAAGACGACTTCGTCGCCCGCTGGCGCGACCTTGCCCACTGGACCACCGAGACGCTCAAGCCGAAGGGCTGGGCCCGGCTGCTGCAGGACAAGGCCCAGCCGAACCGGTTCGTCAGTCTCGGTCCGTGGGAGAGCTTCGAGGCGATCGAGGCGTGGCGTGCGCACCCCGGCTTCAAGGAGCGCATCAGCCGGCTACATGAGCTGCTCGAGAGCTTCGCGCCGGCGACCCTCGAGTCGCGCGTCGAGATCGGCGTGGACGAGGCGAAGAAGCAGCGGGTAGCCTAGGAAGCGCCCGCGCCTAGAGCAGAGAGGCGAAGTCGCCCGTTCCCCAGGGGGAGGCGGCGACCGCCTGGGCGACGGCCGACGCGTCGTTGCCGGCGGCCAGCGCCGCGAGGATCGCGTCGTAGCGGCCGTTGTGCAACGTCACGATCGTCGCGAGAAAGCCCTGCGCCCAGTTCACGTACGCCTTGACGCCGACCGAGTTCATGGAGGTGGCGCCCGGCTCGGGCTGGGTCGTGTTCAGCGGGTTGTGGTGGGCGGTGTTGTGCCAGTGGCCGCCCTCGGCCATCTCCCAGGCGGCCAGGGCGGCGACGTTGTCCTGCGTCACCGGCAGCTGCAGCTGTCGTAACAGCGACACCGCCCACGTGATCGGCGTGTACTTGCCCCGGATCGGCACGTTCGGGTCGTATCGCTGGCTGGCGAGCACCTTCTTGATTTGCAGGACGAGCCCCTCGAGTACCGCGCGGCGCTGGGCGATCTTGTCGGCCAGCACGAGACGCTGTTCGTCGATGCTGGCCTGCACGGCGATCGCCTTCTGTCGCTGCGCCTCGATCGTCGTCGTCAGGCGCTGCACGTCCCTGGCGATCTGCGCCAGGCCATTGACGGTCTGCTGGTCCTGCGCCGTGATCAGCTGAAGATAGGTCGAGCGGTCCTGCCAGTCCGAAACACTGCCTGAACCGGTGAGCGCGTCGACCCAGGAGTAGCCACCCGTCTTGTAGACGGCGACGAGGCGATCTCCGACGATCGCCGACTGGCGATCGAGGTTCGTCTGTGCGGCAGCGAGTTGCGCCCGCGCGCCGGCCAGCTGCGCGCCGAGCTGCTGCTCCTGCGCGACGGTCTCAGCGTACTTTGCCAGGATCGGCCGGAGCTGGTCTTCGAGGCCGTGCATCTGCGTGCGCGCCCCTTTGGCGGCTTTCTCGAGCTTGTCGAGCGAGGGAGGGACGACGGTGATCGAGAACGTCTTCGTGCCGCCGGCCGCGGCGGCACGCACGGGAGGGAAGAGCAAGGCGGCGCCGAGCGCCGCGAGCAGGCATGCTGCCAGCGCGGCGCTCGTCCGTCGTCTGATGTCGGTAGGGCGATCCACTGTCATCCCGGTGCGTCGGTACGTGTATCGGTTCGCGCGCCGGTGGCTTTACACCTGCGGCGCGCGCTGACCCCTACGCTCTGCCCAGCACACGCACGCCGCAGTATCGCCGCACCGGTGGCAGCAGCGTCAACAGCGCGATCAACACGCCGGTGGCCCCGTAGACCGCCTGCAGGACGCTGAACGGTATGACCGTCACCTCGACGAACTCGAAGATGACCAACCCGCAGCCCACGGCGAACGACCCGTACCACGCCCGCGCCCGCCGCCGCCACATCCCAACCAGCACGACGAGCGGGAAGACGCCGAGCACGAGGAGGAGAATGAGCCCCGGGACGAGGAAGTCGGGGAACGGCGATCCGTGCAGGTTCGAGAGCGGCATGTGCATGATCGCCCCATCCGGGCTGGCGACCAGCGCCACACCGCCGGCGATGGCGCTGATGCCCTGGAAGAGGAGGAGCGCCATCAGCGTCCAAACCGCGGCGGCGCGGGGCTGAGCGGGGTGCGGATCCACGGGACGAGGATACCGCAAAGCGGCGGCGACGGAGAACCCGGACCGTCCTCGTGTGATGCCGCCCGGCCAAGGCCCGACCAGGCTCATCATCCGCGCGCGAGCCGAGGGCAGCTAGCTCGGTCGTCCCTGCTCGAGCCGCGGCCGCACGAACCACCACAGCGCCAGCCCGAAAGCCGCGAGGAACATGAGCGCCGACACGGCGCGCACGAAGTGGGCGATCGGGTCGGTGGAGGCGAGCAACCCCAGCCTGCCGAGGATGTTGTGCCAGTCGTGGCCTGAACCCGAGCCGTCATCGCCGAAGAGTGCCAGCACCATGCGCTGCGCGTCGCCGATGTAGACCGACACGTTGTTCAGCGACTCCGCCGCCCAGGCGATCATGAGGACGACGGCGAACCGGTCGCCGCGCCAGAGGAAGTAGCCGGCAAGGCCGAGGGGCGCGGCGATCTGCAGGAACGAGCCGGCGAGCTGCACCATCAGCGCCGGCGCCCAGAAGAAGATCATGTGGCCGAACTCGTGCACGCCGAGATCGAAGGAGGAGAGGATCGGCACCCACCCGCCGCGCGAATAGGTGAGCACGGCGAGCAACACTGTGAGCAGAGCCGCCGCGCACCACTGCAGGGTGGAACTCCACAAGGACCCCTGCGCGGCGGCGCCGGGCGAGCCGCGCCACATGAGGCGGCGGTCCGATCGCGGACGCGATCCCTCCGCCGCCCTCAGCTTTGCCAGGTACGCGTCGAGGTCCGGTCTGACCGGCGGTCTGTCGCTCGGGTCGTTCATCGCGCTGACTTCATCGGCATCCGTGCGCTGCCCGCTACGTCTACACGTCGATAGAGTCGGGCGCCGCGCGCGGGTCGGGGAACCAGTTGAGCTCGTCGAGACCACCGTCGAGGATCTCGTCCAGGGGCAGCCGCACGTACTTGCCTTTCGCCTCGGCGGCGACGGCGCCGTCGACGACGATCTCGCCGCTGCCTTCGAACAGGCGGCTCGAGTCCCGGGTGATGCGCCCGACGGCGCGCACCTCGCCGTCGATCGGGATCGGCTTGCGGTACCGCACGGTAAGCTCGACGGTGACGCCCCAGGCGCCCGGTCCGGCGGCGTTGACGGCGCGTCCGATCGTCTCGTCGAGGATCGCCGCGACCACGCCGCCGTGCAGCCGACCCGGGTAGCCCTGGTGCTCGGCGCGCGGCATGAACACGCCCGCGACCTCGCCGCCGTCGAGCTCGTAGAAGTGCGCGTGCAGTCCGGCGGTGTTCTCGGCGCCGCACACGAGGCACATGCGGCTGATGTTCTGGGCAGCGAGCACCTTGCGGTTCGTGGCTGGCTCCTTTCGCGGCGCGGATGCGTGCTCTCGAATCATAATGGAGGATGAACGCGGCATGGATTCAACGGCTTGCGTCACGTACGATGTGAGCCGGTCCCAGAGGGTCGCTCAGAGGAGGGCAGCGTGATGGATTTCGAGGCAGTGCGCGCGCGTCTCAACCTCCATGCAGTGCTTCCCAATCTCGAGGACGTCGTGCGCTTCGACGCGGAGATGGCGGCGCTGGTCGAGCGGGCGCGGATCACCATCCAGTTCAGCGTCCGCGGCGGTCCCACGGCGTTCGTGCGCTTCGCCGACGGCGCCTGCACGGTAGGCCGGGGGCCGGGGGCGGGCGCCAAGGTGAACCTCTGGTTCACGTCGCCCGCCCATCTCAACAAGATGTTCGACGGCAAGGCCAACCCCATCCCGCTGTGGGGCTTTCACAAGCTCGGATTCCTGACGAAGCAGTTCACCCAGCTCACCGACCGGATGGCGCACTACCTCAAGCCCACCGACGAGCTCCTGCAGGACCCGGCCTACCTGGCGCTGAACACGCGGCTCACGCTGAACACGGCGGCCTTCGCCGTGCCCGACTTGCTGGCCTACGATCCCGAGGCGATGAAGTTCCGGCACACGTTCACCAGCGGCTCCATCGCGCTCAAGGTCCTGCCCGACGGCCCGAGCGTCGGTCTCCTGCTCGGGCCCGACGAGATCCGCGCCGTCAAGGGCGATGTCGAGAACCCCAGTGCACTCATCGCCATGCGCAGTCTCGAGATCGCCAACGCGTTCCTCAACGGCAAGATGGACACGTTTGCCGCCGTTGCCAAGGGCGACGTCGAGATCTGGGGCCAGCTCCCCAAGGTCGACGAGCTCGCTTTGGTCCTGGACCGCATCCCCAAGTACCTGTCGTAGGTTGGGAGTCGCCATGCAGACGTACACCTACAGTCGCTCTCAGGAGCTGTTCGAACGCGCCGCCAAGGTCATCCCCTGCGGCATCTACGGGCACTTCAGCCCGGCGCCGCTGGTGCCGCCGACGAGCTACCCGTTCTTCGCCGCGCGCGCCCGGGGCTCGCACTTCTTCGACGTCGACGGCAACGAGTTCATCGACTACATGTGCGCCTACGGGCCGATGGTCCTCGGCTACAACGACCCCGTCGTCGACGAAGCGATGATCAAGCAGCTNNGTCCCGGTCGCCGACTGGGCGTTCTTCGCCAAGAACGGCGGCGACATGACGAACTTCGCGACGATGATCGCGCGCGCCGCCACGGGGCGCGCAAAGATCGTCGCGATCGAAGGCGGCTACCACGGCGTCGCCGCCTGGATGCAGGGCAGCGGGCACTACGGCGTCGTCGACGAGGACACGCGCAACATGATCCGCATCCCCTGGAACGACGCCGCCGCCTTCGAGCGCGCGCTGGCGGAGAACCCCGGTCAGATAGCGGGGTTCATCGCCACTCCGTACCATCACCCCACCTTCGTCGACAGTGCGCTGCCGGCCGATGGCTACTGGCAGCGCATCGAGCAGCTTTGCCGCGCGCACGGGGTGG
This sequence comes from Actinomycetota bacterium, assembly GCA_003132585.1. Taxonomy (GTDB): domain Bacteria; phylum Actinomycetota; class Thermoleophilia; order UBA2241; family UBA2241; genus PALSA-647. The sequence continues at coordinate 28,459 of PKYG01000137.1, read as the reverse complement.
TGCTCATCTCCGACGACGTGCGCTGCGGTTTTCGCATCGACCTCCGCGGGTCGCACGAGCACTTCGGCTTCAAGCCCGATCTCGTCTGCTTCTGCAAGGCGATCGGCAACGGGCACCCCATCTCGGCGCTCGTCGGCAGCGCCGCCCTCAAGGACGACGCCGCCAAGGTGTTCCACACGGGGAGCTACTGGTGCCAGGCGGCGCCGATGGCCGCCGCGCTCGCCTGTCTCAAGGAGCTCGTGCGCATCGACTCGCCGCGCGTGACGCAGGCGTTCGGCACCAAGCTCTGCGACGGCCTGACGGCCGTCGCCGAGTCCCACGGCTACCATCTCAAGGTGACGGGCATGCGGTCGATGCCCTTCCTGCGGCTCACCGACGACGAGAGCGGGATGCTGCACCAGCGCTTCTGCTCGGAATGCACCCGTCGCGGCGCCTACTTCACATCGCACCACAACTGGTTCATCTCGACCGCACACACAGACGATGATCTGACGCGTACGTTGGAGATCGCCGACGAAGCCTTCAAGGCGCTCGAAGGAGGCCGCTGATGCCACTCTCAGCTGAAGAGATCGCCACGCTCCAGGCCAAGGCCCGGGATCTGCGCTGCGACATGATCGACGTCACCGTCTGGGCCGGCGGTGCGCACATCGGCGGCGCGCTGAGCATGACCGATGTGCTCACCGCGCTCTACTACAAGTACCTGCGCGTCAGGCCCGAAGAGCCCGACTGGCCCGGGCGCGACCGCTTCGTCATGAGCAAGGGCCACGGCGGCGTCGGCCTGGCGGCGGTGCTCGCCGACCGGGGCTACTTCTCCAAGGACCTGCTGCACGAGTTCAACCACTTCAAGTCGCCGTTCGGCATGCATCTCGACGGCAACAAGGTGCTCGGGGTGGACGCGTCCACCGGCTCGCTCGGCCACGGCCTGTCGATGGCGGTGGGCATGGCGATGGGCGCCCGGTTCCTCACGCAGCCGTGGCGCACCTACTGCCTGCTGGGCGACGGTGAGTGCGACGAGGGCTCGGTGTGGGAGGCGGCGATGGCCGCCTGCCACTTCAAGCTTGACAGCCTCACAGCGATCGTCGATCGCAATCACATGATGATCGACGGCCCCACCGAGGAGGTCATGCATCTGGAGCCCTTCGCCGACAAGTGGCGCGCGTTCGGCTGGGTGGTGCGCGAGATCGACGGCCACGACTACACGCAGATCGGCGAGGCGATCGAGTTCGCGCAGGCGACCAGGGAGAAGCCCGTCGTGATCATCGCCGACACCGTCAAGGGCAAGGGCGTCGACTTCATGGAGAACCAGGTGCAGTGGCACTACGGCAGCATGGACTCCGATCTCGCCGCCAGAGCCAAAGCCTCTATCCAGCGCCTCGCCGCGGAGGTGCAGCATGCCTGAAGTGACCGGCACCACCTGGACCGTCTACGACGCCAACACGATGACGCAGGCCGAGATCTACGGCCATGTGCTCTGCGACCTGGCCGAGAAGGACCCGCGCATCGTGGCGCTGACCGCCGATCTCGCCCGTTCCACCAAGATCGGCGTCTTCCAGGACCGCTTCCCCGAGCGCGTGATCAACGTCGGCATCGCCGAGCAGAACCTCTTCGGCATCGCCGCCGGCATGGCGCGCGCGGGGATGCTCCCGTTCGTCTCGACCATGTCCGCGTTTGCGAGCATGCGCGCGCTCGAGCAGGTGCGCACCGACATCTGCTACCAGAACCTCGACGTGAAGATCATCGCCACGCACGGCGGCGTCTCGTTCGGGCAGGCGGGCACCACCCATCACTGCACCGAGGACATCGCCATCCAGCGGTCGCTCGCCAACATGACGGTGATCGTGCCCGCGGACGGCATCGAGACCGCGAACGCCCTCCGCGCCTGCGTTGAATGGCCGGGCCCCGTGTTCATCCGCCTCGGCCGCGGTTTCGAACCGGTGCACTATGCCGGCGACGACTACGGCTTCGCCATCGGCAAAGCGGTGACGATCGCCGACGGCACGGACATCACCGTGATCTGCTGCGGCGTGACCGTGTACCACGCCGCCGAGGCCGCGAAGATCCTCAAGGAGCAGGACGGTCTCTCGGTGCGCGTGCTCAACATGCACACGATCAAGCCGATCGACGAGGCGGCGATCCTCAGGGCGGTCACCGAGACGCGCCGCATCCTCACGGTCGAGGAGCACAACGTGATCGGCGGTCTGGGCACCGCCGTCGCCGACGTGATCGCCGCCTCAGGCAAGGGCTGCGCGTTCGTCAAGGTCGGCCTGCCGGACTGCTACTCCGAGGTCGGCTATCCGGAGGACCTCTACTCCTTCTACAAGCTCGACACCGACGGCATCATCGAGAAGGTGCGCGAGCTGCTCGGCCGCGAGTTCGAGGCCGACGAGGACTGGGAGGACGAGGTATGACCGTGAGCGCCGCCTCGCCCCGCGAGCTGCTCCGCGCTCGCCTCTTCCTGCGCGCCGCCCTGCCCGTGATGAAGGTCGTGATCGAGGACGACCCCGGCACGCACAAACGCTTCGCCGGCGTGCAGGCGACGGTGCAGTTCCGCGCCAGGAACGACCCGGAGCCAGTCGGGGCGTACGTGGTGTTCGGGGACGATGGGGGCGGCGGCGCAGCCGCCGCCCCCATCGTCGCAGACGGCGCGCCCGCTGTCCGCGTCGTCCAAGGCTTCGCCGAGAAGCCCGACATGACCCTGGGCTTCTCGTCGGTCAAGAAGCTCAACGACTTCTTCGCCGGCAAGACGGTGCTGCCGTCGATCAAGGGGCTGCGTCACCCGGGGCTCGTCGTCAAGGTGATCCGCCTGCTGCTCGCCCTCAAGCTGATGCTGCCCAACGCCCAGCCCAAGGACCCCGCCAAGCGCCGCCTCAAGGTCAGGCTCACGCTCTACATGATCACGGCCGCCATGAGCCAGTACAACAAGGGCGGCGACGAGGAGATGGCGCGCTGGACGGCCAAGCAGCCGGAGCGCATCTACCAGATGTCGGTCGAGCCCGAGGGCATCGCCGCCTACCTGCGGGTCTGCGCGGGGCAGAGCAAGGCCGGCCGCGGCGCCTACGAACGCCGGCGCCCCTTCGTTCACCTGCGCTTCAAGGGCGTCGACGGCGCCCTCGCCGTCATGAACAGAGAGGTCGCCTTCGTGGAGGGCGTGGGCAAGGGCTACGTGCGCGTCGACGGTTCGCCCGAGTACGCCGCCAACCTGAACGACTTCATGATGCGCGTGCAGGGCCTGCTCACGGGCTGAGCTTCTTGAAGCCGCTGGGCGCCGGGCTAGCCATTGCTCAGGGCACCACCTCGAACGGCCGCATCATGTCGTGCTCCTCGTGCGACAGGATGTGGCAGTGGTAGACGTAGGCGCCCGTGAAATCGGTGAACGTCATCACGACCTCCGTGACGTAACCTGGCGGGCAGCGCACCGTGTCCTTCCAGCCGTCCTCGCGCGCCGACGGCTTGACCGGCGGCCCGGTGAAGTAGTGCTCCAGCGGCTTGAGTCGGTCCAGCACCTTGTCGCGCCAGTAGGCCTTGGCGTCGAAGGGGATCCGCGCCACGATGCGGTTCATCACGTCGTGCTCGTGCATGGGATGCGCGTCCATCGTGAGGTTGACGTAGCGCCAGATCTCGGTCGTGCCGAGCTTGGGCTGGATCGTGACGGGATCCCCATAGGAGAGCCCCTCGAGCTGTGGCTCCGGCAGGTAGGCGCCGGGCTCCTCGGGGTCGGGGTGCGTGAGATCGGGAAACTCACTCAGCGTGATGTCGCGCGTTTGCACGGCCTGCGCGACGAGGCTGGCTGCTGAAGGGATGTCGGTCGAGAGTGTCGCGGGCAGACGGCTCAGGTCGCTTACCGCGGCCGTCCCCACGCGGAACTGCATGACCCTGCCGGTCGTGGCGGGATTGTCCGGATCGCCGCTCGGATACGGCGAGGCGGCGTAGTTGCGGAGCACTATGCGCTTGCCCCGATGAGTCGCGAAGTTCACGACGATGTCGGCGCGCTCGCCGGGCCCAAGCAGCAGGCGGCTGATCTTCGCCGGGTGCGCCAACAGCCCCCCGTCGGTGCCGATCTGCCAGAAGCTCATACCGTTGGAGAAGCGGAAGTTGAAGAACCGGTCGTTGGCGCCGTTGTAGACGCGGAAGCGGTACTTGCGCGCCTGCACCTTCTCGTAGGGCCAGGCCTTGCCGTTGACGGTGATCGTGTTGCCGAAGTACTCGGGTACCCACGTGGCGGGGTACACGAGCTGGCCGAAGCGCGGCGAGTCGGGGTTGCGGTTGAAGGTCTTGTCCTGCACGACGAGGGCCACGTCGAACTTGCCCGCAGGCAGCTTGAGCGCGGCCTCGAGCGGGTCGACGATCACGTAGCCCCCGATGAGCCCGGCGTAGACGTTGAGCCGGGTCACGCCGAGCGCGTGGTCGTGGTAGATGAGGTCGGCCGCGCGCTGGGCGTTGGGGTAAGTGTTGGTGACCGAGTGGCCCGGCGTGAACCACTGCTCCGGCAGGCCGTCGATGGCCGGCGGCACGTGCGCGCCGTGGACGTGCACCACGGTGCGCACGTCGGGTGTCAACAGGTCGGCGCCCATGAGCAGGTGGTCGATGGTCAGCAGCGGCACAAGCGGCAGCTCGTTGTCCCAGGTGATGACTGCCGGCACGCCCTTGGTGACGGCGATGATCGGTCCGGGCACGGAGCCGTTGTAGCCCCAGACCGTCGTCGGCGGCAGTCCGTGCGCCATCTGCTGCTGGAACTGCGTCATGACGATTTCGTAGTGCTGCGTGCCGTCGAGGTCGACCGACGTGGGCTGGGCGATCGGCAGCATGGGGAGCGGGTCGACGAACTGCGTGATCGTGACCTTCTCGTGCGCCAGGGCGGCACGCGGCCCCGCGCACAGAAGCGTGAACGCCAGGCAAAGCCCCACGCCGACGAGTGTCGTCGCGCGCAGCGATGACCGAAGTCGGTGACCTGCAACCATCAGTGACCCCCGATGTGTCGCGCCGACAGAACGGCTCGATCGGTGCCGTTGAAGAAACGTCTCGCAAGAGGATAGCGGCGATAAACGGCGCTGGTCCGCGCTCGCCTCAACTCTGCGCCGCGACCACCTTGATGTTGACCAACGGCGTACCGGCCACGCCGAAGAGGCGCACCCACAGCGGCAGGTACATCTCGGTGCCGCGCGCGTTGGTGATGTCTCCCAAGTCGATCACGCGCTTCCAGCCGAGCCAGCCCTTGATCAGCTCGTCGATGACCCACTTCTTCGCGTCGGCGTCGTTGCCGGCGACGATCAAGTCGGTCTCCTCGGGCAGGGCCTGGGGGGCGACCATCACGAGCACGCTGACCGTGTTCAGCGCCTTGACCACCTTGGCGCCCGGATACTCCGCCTGGATGCGCTCGCCGAGCGACTCGGTGTTGCAGAACGCCAGCGAGGGCGGCATCCCGCGCGAGAAGTCGAGCGGGTTGGACAGATCGACGAGGATCTTGCCCTCGATGTCGCCGCGCTCGGCGGCGCCGAGCGCGGCGAGCGACGCCACCCCCATGGTGGCGTTGATGAGTGTCTCGCCGAAGCGCGCGGCGTCGGCGAAGCTGCCCGCCGCGGCCCCCGCGTGGCCCTTGCCCTTTTGCGCGGCGACCCACTGGTTGGCCGAGGGGGTCGTCCCCCAGTCGCCGCGGTCCTTGACCGTGTCGGGGTCGCGCGAACTGACCATCACCTCGTGGCCGAGCTCGAGCAGCTTCTCGCCCAAGGTCTGGGCCACCTGTCCGGAACCGATGATGCCGATCTTCATGGTTGCCTCCTCTGTGCGAAGGGATTGCTCACATGCTCCGCGGGCGCAGGCGAATGCGGCGCGCCCGCTGGCCGGGGATACCCGCTCGACGGGGAGGTTAGACTGTTGGGGACGGGCGGCGTCAGCAACGAGCGACTCGCGGGAGCCATGAACAGGTATCGAACGCTCAGCATGTGGCACGACACGGTGCCGGGGGACGATTTCACGCCGCGCCCGTCGCTGCCCGGCGACCTCGATGTCGACGTCTGCATCGTCGGCGCCGGCTACACCGGTCTGTGGACCGCCTACTACCTGAAGAAGGCCGACCCGTCGCTGCGTCTTGCAATCGTCGAGAAGGAGATCGCCGGCTTCGGCGCGTCGGGGCGCAACGGCGGGTGGTGCTCGCCGTATTTCGCGACCGCCGCCGACAAGCTCGCGCAGGCGGGAACGCGCGACGGCGCGATCGCGCTGCAGCGCGAGATGCTGAACACGATCGCCGAGGTCGGCCGCGTGTGCGACGACGAGAGTATCGCCGCCGACTACCATCGCGGTGGCACGCTGACTTTCGCGCGCACGCCGGCACAGCTCGTGAGCGTGCGTGCAGAGTTCGACCACCTGAGCCAGTGGGGCTTCGGCGACGAGGACATCCAGTGGCTGGGCGCCGCCGAGGCTTGCGCGCGTGTGGCGGTCACCAGCGTGCTCGGCGCGATCTTTTCGCCCCATTGCGCGCGCGTGCATCCCGCCAAGCTCGTGCGCGGGCTGGCGCGCGTCGTCGAGTCGCTCGGCGTGCCGATCTACGAGCGCACAACGGTCACCGATCGCACGCGCGGCGGCGTCTCGACGACGGCTGGCCATGTCAAGGCCGACGTGACCGTTCGTGCCACCGAAGGCTACACCGTCGCTCTGCCGCAGCTGCACCGCGCGCTAATCCCCGTCTACTCGCTGATGCTCGCCACTGAGCCGCTTGCGGAGCATGTTTGGGAGCAGATCGGCTGGCGCGGGGAAGAGTGCTTCAGCGACGGCCGCCGCATGCTCGTCTACCTCGCGCGGACCGCCGACGGGCGCATCGCCATGGGGGGTCGCGGCGCGCCGTACCACTTCGGCTCCCACATCGACGCGCGCTTCGAGCGCGAGCCGCGCGTCCATGGTGCGCTCTACCGGGAGCTTTGCGAGCTGCTCCCGGCGGTGAAGGGAGCCGCGGTCACGCATCGGTGGGGTGGTCCGATCGGCATCGCTCGCGACTGGTGCAGCTCGGTGGGTTTCGATCGCACCTTGGGCGACGCCTGGGCGCTCGGCTACGTCGGCGACGGCGTCGCGACGAGCAATCTGGCCGGGCGCACACTGGCCGATCTCATCACCGGTCGCAGCACGCCGTTGACCGCTCTGCCCTGGGTCGGCCATCACTCGCAGCAGTGGGAGCCCGAGCCGTTGCGCTGGATCGGCGTCAACGCGGCGCAGTGGCTGATGGCCGGCGTCGACAAGGTCGAGACACGCACCGGCAAGCCGTCGCGCCGGGCCAAGCTCATCGACAGGTTCGTCGGATAGGATCGGATCGCAGGCGGAAGGGCGGTCGTGACCACTTTCGAGCGACTGGCGGTGGGGGCGGCCGGCTGTGTCGCTATCGGGTGGCTGACGAGGTAGGTGGCGCCACTCTCCACGTCGCCGTGTACTCCACAGCCGGGCCGAGCGTCCCAATATCCGGCTTATCGAGTACCCATTCACCGGCCAGTCCCATTTCGCGCGCGACCAGCTCGAAGTGGCACATGGCGATGCCCAGGTCGACACGCTGCAGATCGGCGAGTCGCAATACCGAGAAGATTGCGCTGCCCTTGCCGTAGCCCTTCGTGCGCTGCAGATAGAAGTGCCAGTCGCCGTTGCGCCGCACGATGCGCCACGGCTGTTTGTTCGTGGCCGACGGCGCCATGCGCACGCCCTCGAGTACGGTCGCGTAGCCGCCCGCCGATCCAATATCGAGGGGCTCGCCGAAGCGCTCTGCGAAGAACAGGGAGGAGGCGGGCAGCCTGCGGCTGCCCGCCTCCCGCTCCCGGATCCGCTGCGTGCCGTCGTCGCCGATGTAGCCAATCGACACGACGGCGGGCATGATCTCGTCCCGTTCGAGCCCGCCCATCCGGGCCGCGAAGCTGCTCTTCGTGAACGTGCCCCCGAGCCAGCACGTGCCCAGTCCGAGGCCGGTGGCGAAGAGGATCGCGTGTTCCAGCAGATGGCCGTAGTCCTCGAGGTCCCTGGGCGCGCGCCGCACGGCGCCGACCAGGAACCCGGTCGCTCCCTTGATGAATCCGTAGGTGCCCAGTCGCTTGAGCGCCTGCCGGTCGCCGGGCGAGGCGGCAACGAGGGCGAAGCGCGCCTGCGAACCGAACGGCCCCACGGTGTGCATGGTGAGGAACTCGGTCAGCTCGCGTTGCTCCTCCGGCGCGATGGGTTCGGCACGATAGGTGCGACACGAGTACCGCGCGTTGATGAGCTCTGTGATCGGCCGCTTCACGGTTTCGTCTGGTCGGCTCAGTCGGGCGGCGCCAAGGGCTTCAGTGCTTGCAGAGCCCGCAACGTGATCCAGCGGCTGGGCTGGCCCTTGGTCTCGATGTCGATGATGAAGCGGCCGTTAAGAGTGTTCTCGAGCTTCCAGCGGCCCTGGGCATCTTGCTTTGAGGCGACGAGGGCGCGCGCGAAGCGCCCGCCCTCGTCGCCTCCCCTTCCCAGCCTCGCCAGGATCCCGAGGATCTCGAGCACGTCCGTCTGATACATCAGCGGAAAGCCGAAGCGCTTCCAGCCGGGCTTGGAGTCGCGCGCCAGGTCGTGGCTGCGCTTGTGGACGTGGTGCGCGAGCATGAAGGCGACGCCGTCGTCGAGCGTGCGCTGAACCGCGGGCGAGCGGCGCTCCGGCGGTATCTCCGCGAGCGCTTTGAGCGCCTTGACCACGCCCATGTGGCAGGTGTGGCGCCCCCAGCACATCTCCCAGGGGTCGTAGGGCCAGCCGGTGGGCGCTTCGCCGTCGCCGTCGTCGAAGCGCATGAAAGTCATGAGCCAGTCGATGCTGGCCTGCACGCGGGGGTCGTCGAGCATGCCGAGGCGGATGAGGCTCCACACGACGTTGCCGGTCAGGCAGGGGACGACGCGGCTGTGCAGCCCGCCGCCGGTCGTCTTGCTGCGGTTTGTGGAGAAACCGCCCGATTCGCGGTCCTGCGCGTCGCGCAGGACCGCCTCACAGCCTCGCCGCACGCGCTCGTCGCCACCGTCGGCGCCGAGCTCGGCGAGGATGATGAGCGTCCACACCGTGCCCCGGTACTTGGCTACGTAGAAGCGGTCGGGACCCTCCCAGTGGCCGTCATCGCCCTGCGCGTCGAGGATGGGCGGCACGGCGCCCCACGACATGATCTCGCGTCGTGCAGCGACCGCGTCGGGTGAGTCAGGCGACGATCCGAGCAACTCGGTGAGGGTGAAGAAGCGCACCGGCGGGTCGTCGCCCTCGAGGAGCCAGGGGATGGGGTCGGCGGTGGGGTCGGCGGCAGTCATCAGTGCGGCGGCGGCCGCCCTATCTCGGAGAGCACCCCAGTGTTGGCGGCGTCGGCCTCGAATTGCTCCGAGGCATGCGTGCCGTCGCTGAGGAGCGTGGGGGCGTCGGGCCGGGACCGGACGACGATTGTCCCGGCCACCCGATCGCCCAGCCGCTGCCGTTGCGGCGTCCTCCGCATGGACGCGCTGCTGTCCACCGTCCTCACCTCGATGTCGACGAGCTTCTTGCCCGGCGTCTGGCCGCCGCGCCACTCGAACAGGGTGAAGTAGAGGAGCCCGATGACCGCAAACGTGATCCAGACGCTGGGGTGCTTGAGCGCGACGACACCGTCACCGAACCGGATCATCGCCAAGGCGGAGGTGGCGACGAGGACGATGATCATGTCGACGATCTGCGCTTGGCAGCGCGGCCAGACAGAGACGATGGTGTGGCGGGGAGGAGTGCTCATGGAGACCCCATTATGTGCCGAACACCCTCACACCGCATGCCTGCAGCCACGCCGCCGTGTCGTCGAGTTCGCGCATCGGCGGCACGTAGATGATCGCGCAGTCGCGCCCACGCGTGAGCAGTACACGGTACGCGTTCAGGCGTAGCTGGAAGGGATCGCGAACGTGCGCTTCCTGGGCGTGACGCTTCGCCGAGGCGTTCGACCAGCGATCGTCGTCGCGCGCCAAGTCGGTACCCCAGGCGAGCAGCACACCATCGAGCTCCAGCCCTTGGGCGCCGAATTCAGTGACGCAATCGCGCAGATGGCGGCAGGAATGGCGGCTGTCGCGCTCGCCGTCGCCGTACCAGGGACCGAGCTGCACGCGACGCGTCGAGTGCCAGTCGTTGAATACGCCCCAGCGCTCGAGCGCTTTGTCGCGCGAGGATGCCACGAGGCCGAAACGTGCATCGGGCGCCTCGGCGTAGCGATCGCGAAGATACGCGCGTGCCTCCTCGAGATCGCGCGTCATGCGCAAGTGGTAGGCCTGCGCCTCGAGGCGCTCGCCAAGCGTGCGGCAGTGGGCAGAAACGGCGTCGGCCTCGGCCGCGCAGACCTCATCTGGCCAGCCGCGATCGTCGACCAGCAGACCGTCGACCCAGGCGTCGAGATCGGAACAGAAGTGAAAGCGCAACTCGACTGTCAGATCGAGCGCCTCGTCGGCGTCTAGGCGCGAGGCCAGCGTGCGGCCGCGGGCGTCGGGTCCGACGAACACGTCGTCCAGAACGCGCTGCGGCGCGTGAACTGTCCAGCCGTCGGGTCGGCCCGCCTGGGTCAGCGCCTGACGCCACTGTCCGAGACCGGCCTCCTCGCCCACATGAATCTCCTGGCCCGAGCCGATCAGCCCGACCAGCACGCACCATTCGGGGATGCGCTCACCGAACTCGACGAAAGCCTCGGGCTCCGACATCGGCGTCGAGAAGGCGTGCTTGGCGGCCACCTGCGCCACATCCCAGGCGCGCTGCGCCTCGTCGTAAACGATCACGTGCTGCGGCGGCACGGCAGCCTTGTCACCGAGGTACTGCTTGACGTAGTTCTTGACGTCGCGGACGAAGGTCTTGCCGCCGCCACCGGCGTCGCGCAGCTCGTATTGCAGCACCTGCACCAGCGGACCGTTCCCGGAGAGGAAGATGGCCGGCGCGGGCGGCTTGCCTCCGGCACGGTCGATGGCGAGGTCGTCGAGCGCTGGATTGTGGACTGCGCTGAGGCCAACGAGCGTCTTGCCCGACCCGGGCACGCCGGTGACCAGCACGAGGTGACGCGAACGCGTGCGCGCGGCTTCGTGGGCGATGCGTGCGATCTCATCGATGGCCGGTTGAGTCGCGGCGCGGGCACGGTGGATGGGTCGGATCTTGTTGTCAAGGAAGAGCTCGCGCGCCGCCTGAACGAGCGTGGGGAGAGGGCAGTACGCATCGCGGGCGAGGAACTGGTCGGCGGTCAACGGGCCGTCACCCCAAGGCCGTTGCAGCTCCTGGATGAGCCCGTGGAGGGCGTCGGGCCCGGCGATGTGCACGCCGTCGCGCACGCCGTCGTACCCGTGCGATCGCGTCGGCACGACGACCGCATGTACTTCGCGCTCGGCGCAATGCTTGTGATAACAGCGCAGGTCGCGCGCATATGCAGCCGCTTGGTCAAGATCGGCTTGGTCGGGCTTTTCCTTGCCCTTGAGTTCCAGCACGACGATGGCGCCGCTGACGAGCAGGACGACGTCGGGCCGACGCGACTCCAGCGGCAGCTCGTATTCCAGGATGGCGGTATAGGTGTCGGCGAGGTCATCGAGGACGACGACCTCGGCGACCTCGTGCTGCAGCTTGGGAATGGAGTCGTCCCAGGCGAGAACCTGCGACTCGCTCACATCGGCGAGAAACTTCTCGAGCGAGATGCGGACTACTTTGGGCTTGGCCGTGGAGAAGGTGGGGAAGTCACTCTGCCACCCGCAGCGGGCGCAGGCCGAGTCGGTCGGCTTGATCACCATGCTGCTATGGATGTCGCCCCCCAGATCACGGAGAAGATACTAGGTGACGACGGCAACCGATGCCAGGGCCAGGAACCTGGACGTCGCCTAACGCCAAAGGCTGAGTTGAGCAGGCCGATGTGCACGATCTCAACCTCCGTGCTGCGCATCCTGCCCGGGAGCGATAGTATCGGTGGCGACCAGCCACTCACGTCATCCAACGGAGGCCTATGATGCGCCGACTGTCTGCGATGCTGCTCCTGTCCACCCTCATCCTGCTCGGTCTGATGGTCCTCGCGCCGATCGTCGGGGCCGCGAATCCGCCCGAAGGAACGTGGCAGTGGGGGCCGCCCTACTCAGCTACGGTGGGCGCATTTCACTCGCTCGCGGCCGGCCCGGCAGGATCGGTGTACGTTGCCGGCGACGCGTGGAGCTGGCAGTGGACCGTTTCGCGCATCAGCGCCACCGACGGCTCCCAGATCTGGACTGACTCCAGGTCGGGGCCGGGCGATCTCGGCGCGTCGGCCGAGATGGCCGCGAGTGACAGTCACCGCAACCTGTTCGTCGTCGGACGTGCGGCGGCGCGCGGGGGCGACATCTACCTCGTCAAGTACAGCCCGACCGGCGCCGTCATCTGGCAGAAGAGCTGGGACGGCCCCGCGCATCTCGCCGACCGGCCCACGGCGATCGCCGTGACGGCGGCCGGTGACCTGTACGTCACCGGCACGATCGGCAAGGCGGGCGGCTACGACGACGCCGTGCTGCTCAAGTACAGCGCCGCCGGCAGTCTCAAGTGGAAGTACATCATGACCACGGCGCTCTACGACGCCTTCACCGGCGTGGCTCGCGACACGCTCGGCAACGCGTACGTCACCGGCCAGCGCGCCGGGTCGATGGATTCGGCCCAGATGGTCACGCTCAAGATCGACGCCTCCGGGCACAAGATCTGGCAGCGCACCATCTCAGGGCTGGGAGTGACCTACAACGGTCAGTTCGTGCGCGTGAAGGGGTCGTCTGTCTATGTCGCCGGTGCGCTGTACAAGTACCGTGCGTGGCCGGTCGTCGCCAAGTACAGCCTGGCCGGCAAGACGGCCTGGAGGCTGGCGGCGAGCAACAGCATGAGCACGCTCGACGACATGACCGTCGACGGCAAGGGCCGCGTGGTGATCGTCGGCAGCTTCGAGGCTTCGCCGGGCGCCGACGTGATCACGACCGCCTATATGGAGGTCTTCGCCGCCGACGGCTCGGGGCTCACCGCCTCGGCGATGTTCTACTCGGACTTCGGACCGCTGAACAGGTACCCCGCGCGCTTCAACAAGGTGGTCGTCGACTCGACCGGTACCATCTACTGCGCCGGTGAGTGGGAGACCAGCGGCACCGGCGTGGACGGCAACGCGATCGTGGTGCGATTCCCCCCGATCGAGTCTCCCGGGTGGAGCGGCGTCGACAAGATCTGGCGCTATGACGGTCCGGCTTCGGGTGTCGATGAGTTCTACGCGCTGCTGCGCGTGAGCGACGCCGAGATCTGCGCCGCCGGCATGCGGATGACCGGCGGCGGTGCTCAGGGCGTTGCGGACAGGATCTCGCTGCCGTAAGTGGGTGTGGGGCGGGGGCGACNNGTCGCCCCCGCCCCACACCCACTCGCCCACATCCGTGGGCACACACGGCCTACTTCAGCCCATCGATCTGGGGTGTCACGCTCTCCAGCACGTCAGACATCTTCAAGAGGCGGGCGTTGAGGTCGGCGACCTCCGCGTCCCTCATCGGCACGAGGCCGGCGAGTGCGACAGCGTAGTCGCCGGCCTGGATCGACCGGTACTCCGGCATCACGTCGACGTAGTTCACCTGCTTGCCCTGAGCGCCCCAGTTGATCCTGTAGTAGCTCATGTCGTGACGCGTCAGCTCCTGCAGGTACACGGGTAGCTGAAGGAGACGCCGTTGAGGGTCAGCGCCACGTTCTCCAGGTTCGCCAGCGCACCGGAGGCGTCGACCACCGGCTGCTGCAGGTCGCCGATGGCGCCGTTCAGGAACTGGCAGTCCCACATCACCTGTTGATGCGGATAGATGGTGTCGTCCCAGACGCTGAGCGCGGTGAAGCCGTTGTCACCAAGCAGTCGCGGTCGCCCTCGCAGAGAGGGGATGTCGGGACTCTACCCCTACTTGTGCTTGTTGCGGCCGGACCCCAGCAGGCCGAGGAAAGGCGACCCCGAGCCGACCAGGAAGCCGAACTGGTACCAGCCCGAATTGCGACCGAGATTGTAGACCGGGTACTGGTCCAACCATCCGAAGACATGGGTGATCAAGAGAGGCCACGCCGTGATCCCGTTCCACAACCCCCACAAGAAATGACTCATATGACTACTCCTGAGCTCGAGTTTGGTTGCCGCTGCCGTTGGTGAGTGGGGCGATCGTACCATGGGATCCTTCCCGAATAGAGTAGCAGGGAGCAGAAGGTTGACGTTTGCAGCAGGTTCTTGACGCTGCAACCGTCCTCTTCGATACTCGGCTCATGCTCGCGTATTCACGCTTGACGTTAATAACGCCACGCGTTACTATGGTCACGCTGTCGTGATCGTCTCGTTTAGGAGCGCCGACACCGAGGCGCTTGCGAGCGGCCTGCGGGTCGCGCGCTTCGCGAGCATCGAGTCGGTCGCGCGGCGCAAGCTGCGGCAGCTGCAGATCTCGGGGCGGCTCGACGACCTTCGGGTGCCACCCGGCAACCGGCTCGAGGCGCTGAAGGGCGACCGCACTGGGCAGTACAGCGTCCGCGTGAACGATCGGTTCCGCGTTTGCTTTCGCTGGACGGCGGCCGGGGCAGAAGACGTCGAGATCGTGGACTACCACCAGGGGTGACGACGATGGCCAAGCTCAAGCCGGTGACACCGGGCGAGTTGCTGCTCGAGGAGTTTCTCATTCCATTGGGCATCACGAAGTACCGCCTCGCCAAGGAGATCGGCGTGCCCGCCCAGCGGATCGGCGACATCGTTGCCGGCAAGCGCGCGATCACGGCCGACACCGACCTGCGCTTGTGCCGGTTCTTCGCCCTGTCAAAGGGCTACTGGCTGCGGGCCCAGGTCGCCTACGACACCGAGGTGGCCGAAGAGGCCTTGGCCGAGACGCTGGCGCAGATCAAGCCGTGGGGCGAGACGGCGGCGTAGACACTCCTCGAGGCGCCTACAGTAGCAATGGCGACTATCGGTCGAGAGGTCGTGACCCCAACTGGCGCAATCGTCCCCTTGCGCAACGACGCCTTCTAGACTACACTTCGTAGTCAAATGACGACGAATCGTAGTCAAAATGACTCAGGCATCTCGGCCTTGTTTGCTTCCCGATCGCTGGAGCGGCTGCTTACCGTTCTCATGTTCGAGCCGAAGCGGCCGTTCTATCAGCGCGAACTCGAGCGCCTGGTCGGCGTGCGGTTGCGTCAGCTGCAACGCGATCTCGTGCGTCTCGAGCAGTCGGGCCTGGTATCCAAGACGGCCAGCGGCAATCGCAGCTACTACATGGCCGTCGCGACTCATCCGGCGTTCTCCGGCCTTCGCGGAGTGCTTGTGGGCGCGTCAGCCGAGGGCCACGCAGATATGGCGCCGGCGCCAGAGCCTGACGACAACGGCGCGGTCCGAGACGCCGCCGACGACCTCAGGGAGGCTGCGATCAAGCCTCTGCCTCAAGTCCTGAGCGTCGATCGCAAGGCCGTCGCTCGTTTCTGCCGCCGCTGGAAGATCGCCGAGCTCGCCCTTTTCGGCTCCGTGCTGCGCGACGACTTCGCGGCTGCGAGCGACGTCGACGTGCTCGTGACCTTCTCGTCGGAGGCGCGGTGGACACTGTTCGACCACGCGGACATGCAAGTCGACGCCGCCGACCTGTTCGGGCGTAAGGTCGACCTGGTGAACCGTGCTGCGCTGGAGAGAAGCGATAACCTGATCCGCCGGCGCGCGATTTTCGACGGCGCCCAACTCCTGTACGCGGCCTGATGGGCATGCGGGCCAACGAGCGCGACCCGGCGTACGTGGTCGAAATGATTCACGCAGCGGGTCGCACTCTGGAGTTCTTGGGAGACCGCGAGACGGCCGGGCTCGAAGCCGACGCCGTGCTGTTGGCGGCGATCGAACACGAGCTCATCGTTCTCGGTGAGGCTGCAGGCCGGGTCTCCGAGGGCTTCCGGCGAGGTCACGCCGACATTCCCTGGGGCAGGATCGCCGGCATGCGCAACGTGCTCGTCCACGAGTACGGCGTCGTCGACGTCGGCGAGGTGTGGCGCACGGTGGCGAAGGGACTGCCGGAGCTACTCGCCCAGCTCGAGCCTGTCGTACCGTCTGAGCCGGGCGCGTAGAGCCGCCGCCCCGCGTCTGCTGGACTCACCCGGTCAACAGCCCGTCATCGTGCCGGCGGTGCCGTCCGTGAACGCAGCTTCGCCACGGCGTCGGCCACACGCTCGCCGTACTCGGGATCGGCGGCGCGGAAGTGCGCCACCGAGCGCGTGACGATCTCGTCCTTCGACACCTGTGACAGGCTGCCGGCGATGTTGGCCACCAGCCGCGCCCGCGCCGCCTCGTCCATCACGCGGTAGAGCGCGCCCGCCTGCGCGAAGTCGTCGCCCTCGCGGTCCTCCCACTCGTAGCTGCCGCTAGGGCCGTCGGGCGCCAGCGGCGCGTAGAGCGGCTCGCCGGTCTCCGCCGGACCGTTGAAGCTGTTGGGCTCGTAGTTCTTGGCCAATCCCGCGTTGTCGTCACCGCGCATGAAGCCGTCGCGACCGTAGTTGGCCACTTCGGCCGCGTGCGGCCGGTTGACCGGCAGCCGGGTGTGGTTGATGCCCAGACGGTAGCGGTGTGCGTCGCCGTAGGCGAACAGGCGGCCCTGCAGCATCTTGTCGGGCGAGGGCCCGATGCCGGGCACGAAGTGGGCCGGGTCGAATGCGGCCTGCTCGACATCGGCGAAGTAGTTCGCGGGGTTGCGGTCGAGCGTCAGCCTGCCGACCTCGCGCAAGGGGTAGTCGCCGTGCGGCCACACCTTGGTCACATCGAACGGGTTCAGGCGGTAGGTCTTCGCCTCGGCCGCCGGCATGATCTGCACCTTGAGCGTCCAGGTCGGGAACTCGCGGCGGTGGATCGCCTCGTGCAGGTCCATCTGGTGCGAGTCGGGAGTCTCGCCGGCGAGCTTTGCGGCCTCTTCGGCGGTCAGGCACTCGATCCCCTGGTCAGTCTTGAAGTGGTACTTGACGAAGAACTGCTCGCCGGCTGCGTTGACCCACTGGAAGGTGTGCGAGCCGTAGCCGTTCATCTGCCGGTAGCTCGCCGGGATGCCGCGATCGCCGAACAGCCAGGTGAACATGTGGGTCGCCTCGGGTGAGAGACTGAAGAAGTCCCAGACGTTGTCGGGCTCCTGGCGGTTGGTGTGCGGGTCGGGCTTCTGCGAGTGGATGAAGTCGGGGAACTTGAGCGGGTCGCGGATGAAGAAGATCGGCGTGTCGTTGCCGGTCAGGTCGTAGTTACCGTCCTCGGTGTAGAACTTCACCGCGAAACCGCGCGGGTCGCGGACTGCGTCGGCCGACCCGCGCCCGCCGGCCACGGTCGAGAAGCGCACGAAGACTTCGGTCTGCTTGCCGATCTCTGCGAGGAACCGCGCCCGGGTGTACGGCGTGACGTCGCGCGTGACCTCGAAGTGGCCGTAGGCCCCCGAGCCGCGCGCATGCACGACCCGCTCCGGGATGCGCTCGCGGTTGAAGCGCGCCAGCTTCTCGAGCATGTGTTGGTCCTGCAGGAGTACCGGGCCGCCAGGCCCGGCCGTCTGCGAGTGCTGGTTGTCGGCGACGTGCGCGCCGGATTCGGTCGTGAGTCTGGGTGGTTGGTCCATGCCGAGGCCTCCCCGGGACGTGATTGCAGCGATGAGGTCGTCCTACCCGATGGCGGAGCCTTCCACGCCGTCGACGATGCCGCGCTCGGTGCTCATCTGCTAGACTCCACCGGTCAACAGCCCCCGCATCGTACGTGGGCGCGAAGCGAAAGGACCGGCAGATGTCCCTCCACGTCACCCTCCCCGACGGATCTCCGCTCGACCTGCCCGACGGTGCGACCGCGCTCGACGCCGCCCAGGCGATCGGGCCGCGACTGGCGAAAGCCGCGATCGCGGCCTCAGTCACGCCGGCGGGCGGGGGAGAGGGCGCGGGAGGAGAGGGCGCGGCCGGCGCAGCCGGGCCGCGCCCCGTCGATCTCAGCCACGAGCTGCACGACGGCGACGGGGTCGCCATCATCACGCTCAAGGACGACGACCCCGTCGCCGTCGACATCCTCCGCCACTCCGCCGCGCACGTGCTCGCGCAGGCGGTCCTGCGCCTGTGGCCGGGCACCGCGTACGCCATCGGCCCGACGATCGAGAACGGCTTCTACTACGACTTCCGCTTCGTCGAGCCCATCTCCGACGCCGACTTCGCGCGCATCGAAGAGGAGATGGCGAAGATCGTCGCCGAAGACCTGCCGGTCGCGCGCCGCGAAGTGCCGGGCCAAGAGGCGCTCGACCTGTTCGGGGCTGCGCAGCAGCCCTTCAAGGTCGAGCTCATCGAGGATCTGGTCGCGGCAGCCGCAGGCGAAGGCCGCGACGCGCCCACGATCAGCGTCTACACCCAGGGCGAGTTCACCGACCTCTGCCGCGGCCCGCACTTGCCGTCGACCGGCCGCGTTGGCAAGGGCACCTTCAAGCTCACCAGCCTTGCCGGCGCCTACTGGCGCGGCGACGAGAAGAATCAGATGCTGACGCGCATCTACGGCACCGCGTTTGCGAGCAAGGAGGCGCTGGCGGCGCATCTCGAAGCACTCGAGATGGCCCGCCAGCGCGACCACCGCCGAATCGGCCGCGACCTCGACCTGTTCAGCTTCCACGAGGAAGGCCCCGGCTTCCCCTTCTTCCACCCCAAAGGTATGCGTCTCTGGAACGCGATGGTCGACTTCTGGCGCGAGCAGCACGTCAAGGCCGGCTACGAGGAGTTGCGCACGCCGCTCATCCTCCGCCGCGAGCTCTGGGAGCGCTCCGGCCACTGGGAGAACTACAAGGACTACATGTACTTCACGGAGATCGACGGACAACCGTTCGCGGTCAAGCCGATGAACTGTCCCGGCGGCCTGCTCGTCTACAAGAGCCGCCGGCGCAGCTACCGCGATCTGCCGCTCAAGTTCGCCGAGCTCGGCGAGGTGCATCGCCACGAGCTCAGCGGTGTGCTCCACGGGCTCTTCCGCGTACGCTACTTCACCCAGGACGACGCCCACATCTACTGCACTCCCGAGCAGCTCAAGGACGAGGTCGCCGGGGTGGTGCGCTTCATGCATCACATCTACGCCGCCTTCGGATTCACCGACGTGCACATCGAGTTGAGTACGCGGCCGCCCAAGGCGATCGGCTCGGACGAGATGTGGGAGCTTGCCGAGAGCACGCTCGCCGCGGTGCTCGCCGACGAGAAGATCGACTACCAGCTCAACCCCGGCGACGGCGCCTTCTACGGCCCCAAGATCGACTTCCACATCCGCGACGTGATGGGGCGCACCTGGCAGTGCGGCACGATCCAGGTCGACTTCGCGATGCCGGAGCGGCTCGACATCACCTACACCGGGGCCGACAACGAAGAGCATCGGCCGGTGATGATCCACCGCGCCATGCTCGGCTCGATCGAGCGCTTCATGGGCATCCTGCTCGAGCACTACGGGGGCGCGCTGCCGACGTGGCTCGCGCCCGAGCAGGCGCTCGTCATCCCGGTGAGCGACCGGCATCAGGCGTACGCCGCCAAGGTGCGCGACGCGCTCTTCGCCTGCGGCCTGCGCGTCGCCCTCGACGACCGCGGCGAGTCGGTCGGCCGGCGCATCCGCGACGGCCAGTTGCAGAAAGTGCCGTATCTGCTCGTCGTCGGCGAGCGCGAGGTGCAGGCCGCAGCCGTGAGCGTGCGCTACCGCGGCCAGGAGAAGGGCTCGATGCCGCTCGACGAGGTCGCGGCGCTCATCCTCGCCGAGGTGCGTGAGCGCGAGTTGCCGCCGGCGGTGGAACCACCGGCGGCCGACTGACCCAGGACAACCCCTGAGTGTCTTCCCCGTCTGCTGTGTAGATGGACGGCAGGCGTCACCATCGTGGCGGCGAGCAGAGTCACGGACCTGCGGGAGGTTTCCGTGAACCGTCATGTCGCGTCTGTCTCGCAGACCCCGCCCCGACCGCGCTCGGGGAAACGTCACTTCACCGGTGCGCGTTGTCATCTTGACCACTTCTGGTCATACTGTGACTATGGAACGCGTGACCGTCGCTCAACTCAAGTCGAGGCTCAGCCACTACCTGCGCGAAGTGCGCTCCGGCAGGTCGTTCACGGTCGTCAGCCGCGACATCCCGGTCGCCACCCTTGGTCCGCACGATCACGACGAGCTCGACGACCTCGTGGTCATCGAGCCCACCGAAGACCCAGCCACGTGGGGGCAGGTCGACCTGCCCCCGCTCGGCAAGCCCATCGACACCGATGCGCTGCTGCGAGCCGACCGCGACGATCGCGATGCCCGGCTCGATGCGATCGCCCACGACGCGATTGAGGCCAGACGGCGGCGCGAGAAGGGCGGTCGCGCGACGTGATCGCATACGTCGACTCGTCGGTGCTGCTTCGCTTCGTGCTCGACCAACCCGACCCGCTCTTGGGCCTTCACGACTTCGCCCAGCGCATCACGTCCGCGGTGACCGAGGTCGAGTGCCTGCGGGTCATCGACGCCTCCAGGCTGGCCGGTGAGCTGAACGATGACGAATACGCTGACCGGCGCGCCGCGGTGTTCTCCCAGCTTCGGCGCATGCGGCGAGTGGTGGTGTCGGGCTCAGTGCTCCGACGAGCCGGCGAGCCTCTTCCGGCGCCGCTCAAGGCCCTTGACGCCGCGATCCATATGGGGACTGCTCTGCAGTGGCGCGATCATGAGGCTCCCGACCTCGTCTTCGCCACTCATGACCGTCAGCAAGGCCGGGTAGCCAGACTGCTGGGCTTCGCGGTCATCGGGATCTAGGGCTGCCCCGCCCGGCCACCGTCGATGAGTTCGTGGCCGGTCGAGACGGAGCTGTAGGATTGTCGGCATGAGTCAGCCTACCGCGACTGTTCCTCTCGGCGACGACGCCCAGCATTTGGTCGACGAGTTCGAGCGCCTCTCGCCGTTCGTCAACGGCGGCTGGGACCACAACGCGTGGTACCACCCTTGGTTGCTGCGTCACGTGCCGCGGCCGTGCGAGCTCGCGCTCGACGTCGGCTCGGGCGGCGGGCGCTTCACGCGCGAGCTCGCACGGCGCGCGGGCTACGTCTTCGGTCTCGACCTGTCACCCTTGACTGTGGCCGTCGCCGAGCGGCTCACGGCGCAGCTCGGCGGTCCCGACAACCTCGAGTTCGTGGTCGGCGATCTGCACGATCTCGAGCTGCCGCCCGCAACGTTCGACTGCATCGTCACCATCGCCTGTCTGCACCACCTCGACCTCGACGCGGCCTACCGGCAGCTCGCAGCGGCGTTGCGGCCGGGCGGCATCCTGCTCGTGCTCGACCTCTTGCGCTCCGAGCGGCCACGCGACGTCTGGCGCGAGTTACTCGCCTGGCCGCTGGCGCGGCTGTTGCAGCTCAAGCACACCGGCCGCCTAATCGAGCCGCGGGCGCGGCGCCGCGCCTGGCGCGAGCACGGCGAGGACGATGCGCAGCAGCTCACCGTGACCGAGGTCCGCGCCCTCGCCGAGCGGGCGCTGCCGGGTGCTCAGGTGCGCCGCCGGCTGCTGTGGCGCTACTCGCTGGTCTGGCAGAAGCCGTAGCGTCGAAGTTTTCGAACCCCCGCCCATCGGGTACCTTGACGACGATTGAGCTTCTCAATCATCAAGCTACTTATAGCTGTGAGGGAATGAAGGGAACGGCGCACGACGGACCAGAGGGAGCGCAGACAGCTCGTGCGTCCGGCTCGAGCCCGACATCGCGCGATCTCAGCGAAGCCATCCGCTGGCTCAACGCCGCCTTGATGGACCTCAACGGCGCGCTCTCTCGCGAGCTGCGGGTCGGCAGCGCTGGTCTGGCGGCGCTCGCGCACCTTGGGGCGGGCGAGCTCGGTCCTACCGAGCTCGCCCGCCGGCTCGAACTCACGACCGGCGCGGTCACTGCGCTCCTCGACCGCCTCGCCGAGCGCGGTCGCGTCGTGCGCGAGCCCGACCCGTCCGATCGCCGGCGGCTCAAGGTGCACATCACGCCGCACGCGACCGAGGAGCTGCTCGGTCATGTCCTGCCGCTCTCGCGCGACATCGAGTCCGTCGCCGACGGCTTCTCTGCCGACGAACGCCTCGCCATCGGCCGGTTCCTCGACGAGCTCACCGCCGTCGTGAAGCGCCACGCACACCGTGACGAGCCCTTACGCCTTGCTCAACCCGATCCCGAGGAGGGACCTCATGTCGACAAGGACGACTGACCTGACGATCGCCGGTGCGGCGGTCGACAGCGGCGCCGGCCGCGCGGACGACAGCGACGGCCGGCTGTACCGTCTGCGCTGGTGGAACTTCGGCGTGGGTCTCGTCCTTGCCGTGCAGGCGGTCCTCATCGCCGTCCTTACGAACAGCTTCTCGCTGCCGGTCAACGCGACGTTCATGAACGGTCCGCCCGGCAGCAAGCCCAGCCTGCATCACCTGTTCGACATCGCCACCGGCTGGGGCGTCTTCGCCTTCCTCGTCATCTCGGCGGGGGCGCTGCTGATCATCGCCTCGCCGCTCGCGTTCGGCTGGTACAAGCGCAATCTGCTGCTCGGTCGCAACTACGGCCGCTGGATCGAATACGCGATCAGCTCATCGATCATGATCGTGCTGATCGCGCAGCTCGTGGGCATCAGCGACATCGCCGCGCTGCTCGCCATCTTCGGCGTCAACGCGTGCATGATCCTCTTCGGGTTGCTGATGGAGAAGTACGAGAGCGCCGACGACCCGCACTGGCTGCCGTTCTGGTTCGGGTCGTTCGCCGGCGTCGTGCCTTGGCTCGCCGTGGCGATCTACACGTGGGCGCCGGGGCTCAACGTCAACCCGCCCGGCTTCGTGTACGGCATCATCGCGTCACTCTTCGTGTTCTTCAACTGCTTCGCCGTGAACATGGTGCTGCAGTACAAGCGCATCGGGCCGTGGCGCGACTACCTGTTCGGCGAGAAGGTCTACATCATCCTCAGCCTCACGGCCAAGGCGCTGCTGGCGTGGCAGGTGTTCTTCCCGGTGCTCAGCAAGTAG
>PKYG01000137.1:0-5499 GCA_003132585.1 Actinomycetota bacterium | reverse complement strand
CGAGGTGCTGCTCGCGCATCCTGGCGGTCCCTACTACGCCCGCAAGGACGCCGGCGTCTGGAGCATCCCCAAAGGCTTGATCGACCCCGGTGAGGACCCGCTCGCGGCAGCCAGAAGGGAGTTCGCCGAGGAGACGGGCTTCGACCCCGATGAGCTCGCCGGCGCCGGCGGCGTCCGCTACTTGGCGCTCGGCGCCGTCAAGTACAAGAACCACAAGATCGTGCGCGCCTGGGGGTTCGCCGGCGACTGCGACCCCGGAGCGATCGTCAGCAACACGTTCACGATCGAGTGGCCGCGCGGGTCGGGTCGTGAGCTCGAGGTCCCCGAGATCGACCGGGCGGCCTTCTTCGACATGCCGGCCGCCCGCATCGCGATCCTCCCCGCCCAGCGCCGCTTTCTCTACGACCTCGAGGCGCTGGTCGGGTCTGTGGCGCCGCCCGCCCGCGACGGGGGGCAGTGACGATGCCGGCGGCGCCGGAGAAGTTTCGCACGGCGCGCCTGATCGCCGAGCGCATCGGGCCACAGCACGCCGATGCTCTCATCGCGATGAACCGCGACAAGCGCGTGATGTGCTGGATCCACGGCGTCGCCACCGACGCCGAGACGCGGGAATGGATCGTTGAGAAGGCATCGCACTGGGACGACTACGGCTTCGGTCACTGGGTGCTGTTCGTGGCGGGCGACGCGGACTCCGGCCCGCGTCGCTTCGCTGGTCGCGCCGGTCTGCAGCACTGCGACATCGACGGAGTCGACGAGGTCGAGCTCCTCTACGCGTTGCAGCCCGAGTGCTGGGGTAGCGGCTACGCCACCGAGGTCGGCAAGGCGCTGCTCGGCATCGCCTTCGACCGCGTCGGTCTTGCCGGCGTCGTCGCCTACGCGCGGCTCGACAACCAACGCTCGCGCCACGTCATCGAGAAGCTCGGGTTCGGCTACGAGCGCGACTTCGCGCATGAAGGGGAACCGTACGCGCTCTACCGTTTGATCGGCTAGGAGGTGCCCGATGTCGTCTTCGGATCTTTCCGCGACCAGTCTGTGCCGCGCCCTCGGCGATGGCTGGTGCCGCCTGGTGCGCGGCGCCGTGCACGGCGAGGTGCTGCTGCTGCCCGGTGGCAGTCTCGGCATCGGCGGTGAGGCGTTTTCGGACATGAACTGGGCGTACGTGCACGGCCCCGATGGGGTGGAGGAGGCCGTGCACGCGTTCGTCCAGCGTCTGCGCGCCCGCGAGCTGCCGGGCGTGATCACCGCCGCGTCGCTGGTCGCCGGCCAGGTGGAGGCGGCGGCGCGCGAGCTCGGGCTCAAGCGCGAGGAGGACTGGCCATTGATGAGCTGCCGGGCGACAGACTTCCGCTCGCCCGGCAGCTCATCAGCGCACACCTGTGTCGCCGAGCGCGTCGTCAACCAGGCGGCTATCGACGAGGTCGCCGACGTGCTCGGTGACGCCTACGAGCTGCCCGCCTGGCAGTGCGCCAGTATGATCGGTACGTACTCGCTCGAGCTGGCCGACGCCGACTACTTCCTTGCGCGCGTCGATGGCGAGGCGGCGAGCGCCGCCGGTACGGCACGCGTCGGCACGACCGTCGGCTTCTATGCCGTAGGCACGCGGCAGGCGCTTCGCCGCCAAGGAGCGGCCTCGGTGGCGCTCACGTGCGCCGTTCACTACCACGTTGCTCGCGGCGCCGAACGCCTCGGCCTGCTCGGCTCGGCCGACGGCACGCCGATGTATGAAGGCCTCGGGTTCGCGACCGTCGAGATGCAGGCGGCCTGGCTCGTCGACGGGGTCTAGCGCCGTCAAACGCCGCTGCACAGCGCTTGTCGACGGCGCTTGTCGCGTCGTGTATACTCCCGTCCGCACTATGAGCAGAAGCCACAGCTTCTCACCCTGCACCGTGTGGTCGACAGGGTTGCATAAGAAGGGAGAACGTGAGGGCAAGCTCTAGCGAGCCCTTTTTCCATGGGTAGACCATTTTCGCCTAGAGATAGAGATCGCCGGAGCCTCGAACCGAGGATCCCTATCAACGATGGCATCACCGCGAGCGAGATCCGCCTGATCGACGAGAACGGCGCGCAGGCGGGCATCAAGACGCTGCGGCAGGCCCTGGACTACGCCGCTGAGTGCAACCTCGACCTCGTCGAGGTTGCGCCGCAAGCGAGTCCGCCGGTCTGCCGCGTGATGAACTTCAGCAAGTACCGCTACGAGCTCGAGCTCAAGGCAAAGCAGGCGCGCAAGCACCAGAGCCAGATCGTCATCAAGGAGATCAAGCTCCGGCCCAAGGTCGGCGTCCACGATTACGAGACCAAGAAGGGCCACGTGCTCCGCTTCCTGCAGCATAACGACAAGGTCAAGGTGACGATCATGTTCCGTGGTCGCGAGCTGGTTCATCCCGAGCGTGGGGAGGCACTCCTCATGCGGCTCGCGGAGGACGTCAAGGAGTTCGGCGTGATCGAGTCGACGCCCAACCTCGACGGCCGCAACATGGTCATGATGATGGCGCCGGTCAAGTAGAACGGGAGGGGGTGCGCATGCCCAAGACCAAGACCCACAGCGCTTCGAAGAAGCGTTTCCGGCTGACGGGGAGCGGCAAGCTCCTGCGTCGCAGGGCCTTCCGGACCCACCTCCTGGAGCCCAAGAGCCCCAAGCGCAAGCGGGGGTTCCGCAAGATGGCGTTGGTGAACAAGGCGGACGCCAAGGGCGTCCTGAGACTTCTCGGTCGCCGCTAGACCGTAACAAGGAGCACGCAAAATGCCTCGAGTGAAACGCAGCATCCACGCGCGCAAGAAGCGCCGCAAGGTCCTCGAGCAGGCCAAGGGATACCGCGCCGGCAAGCATGCCAGCTACCGGCGCGCCAAAGAGCAGGTCCAGCGCAGTCTCAACTACGCATACCGCGACCGCCGCGTGCGCAAGCGCGAGTTCCGCCGTCTGTGGATCATCCGCATCAACGCCGGCGCNNGAGCTGGCCGTCAACGACCCCGTCTTCTTCACCTCGCTCGCCGAAAAGGCGCGCGCGGCGCTGAAGGCCGCCTAGGCGGGTCGATCGCGTGGGGTTTTAGCCGCCCCCATCTCAAGCGCGCAGAACGCCCTCGTCAAACGGGCGGCGTCACTACGCCTGCGCAAGTTCCGTGAGCGCGAGCGCGCCTTTCTCGTCGAGGGCGCCGATCTCGTGACGGCCGGTCTGGCCGCCGGCTGGCGGCCCCAGGCCGTCTTCGTCGTCGCCGAGAGCGCCGCCGCCCGCGCCGCCGCCGACGACCCGGCGCTCGCCGATTTGCCCGTCTATCCGGTGACCGACAAGGTCGCCGCCAAGATCACGACGCTCGAGACGGCGCCCGACGTGATCGCCGTGTTCCCGTTGCTCGAGGCGCTGCCGCTCGCTTCGCTTGCAGCGCCTGACGCCGTCGCCGTCTATGCCGATGGGATCGCCGACCCGGGCAACATGGGCACGCTCGTCCGGGCGGCGGTCGCCTTCGGCGCCGCCGCTCTGATCGCCTCGCCCAACTCTGTCGATCTTTTCTCGCCCAAGTGCGTGCGCGCCGGCATGGGGGCCGTGTTCTCGCTGCCCCTGTATGCCGAGATATCGCTCGCGCAGGTCGCCCGGGCGTGGCCGGAGGCGACCATCTACGGGCTCGTTGCGCACGGCGGGGCGGCGCTCGACGTAGTCGAAGTGCGCCGCCCCGCCGTCGTCTGCGTCGGCGCCGAGCGCGCCGGCCTCTCGGCCGGCGCGCTCGGCGCCGTACACGAGATGCTGACGATCCCTCTGGCGCCGGCGGCGGGCGGCGCGGTAGAGTCGCTCAACGCCGGCGTCGCCGGCGCCATAGCGCTCTACGAATTCGCGCGCCGCAGCGGCCGGCGCCCGACCAGAGGCAAGCAGGCATGAGACGGAAGAGTCATCTGAGGACACGGCATGGATGAGGCGCAGCTGCGCGAGTTGACCGCCGCCAACCCCGAGCTCGGCGGCCTGCGCGACCAGGCGCTCGCGGCGATCGCCGCTGCCGGGGAGCAGGCGGCGATCGAGGACGTGCGCGTGCGCTTCCTTGGACGCAAGAGCCGGCTCACCGAGATCCTGCGCTCGATCTCGGCGTTGCCGGCCGAGCAGCGGCCGGTGGTCGGCCGGCTCGGCAACCTCGTACGGGTCGAACTCGGGGCGCTGGTCGAGGCGCGAGAGGCGGAGCTGGCGAGCGCCTCGCTGCGCTCGGCGCTCGCCCATGAGCGTATCGATGTCACGCTGCCCGGCGAGCCGTTCCTCGGCGGCCACGAGCACCTCATCAGCCGCACCATCCGCGAGGTCGAAGACATCTTCATCGGGCTCGGGTACAAGGTCGCCGAGGGGCCCGAGGTCGAGACCGAGTACTACAACTTCACGGCGCTCAACACGCCTGCCGACCACCCGGCGCGCTCGCTGCACGACACGTTCTTCGTCGATGCCGCGAGCGCCGGCGCCAGGGCCGGCCGCGGCGCCGACGACGGCCTGCTGTTGCGCACGCACACCTCGCCGGTCCAGGTGCGTGCGATGGAGAAGCAGCCCCCGCCCGTCTACGTCGTCTGCCCGGGCAAGGCCTACCGCCGCGACCTCGACGCCACGCATACGCCGATGTTCCACCAGGTCGAGGGTCTCGCCGTGGACGAGGGCATCACGCTCGCCGACCTCAAAGGCACGCTCTACCACTTCGCCCGCGCATTTTTCGGCACCGATCGCGAGATCCGCCTGCGGCCGCACTTCTTCCCGTTCACCGAGCCGAGCGTCGAGGTCGACGTGAGCTGCGGCCTCTGTGGCGGCAAGGGCTGCCGCTCGTGCAAGTACTCCGGCTGGCTCGAGATCCTCGGCGCCGGCATGGTCGACCCGAGTCTCTACGGATTCGTCGGGTACGACGCCGACAAGGTGCAGGGCTTCGCCTTCGGCATGGGTGTCGAGCGCATGGCGATGCTCAAGCACCACATCCCCGACGCGCGCGCCTTCGTCGACAACGACAAGCGCTTCCTGGAGCAGTTCTGATGAGGATCCCGTTCGGCTGGCTGCGCGAGTACGTCGACTGGCCCGACACGGTCGAGGAGCTCGCCGACCTGCTCAGCCTCTCCGGCACCGAGATCGAGGGCATCGACTGGGTCGGCGCGCCGCGCGACGCGGCCAACCTCGCCCTCTTTCGCATCGGCCGCGTGATCACGCGCGACCGGCACCCCAACGCCGACAAGCTCTCGCTCTGCCGCGTCGACGTCGGCGGGGGAGAGGAGCGGCAGATCGTCTGTGGCGCCGACAACTTCACGGCCGGCGACGTCGTCGCCGTGGCGCTCGCCGGCGCCACCCTCGAGAACGGTCTCAAGCTCAAGAAGGCGAACCTTCGCGGCGTCGAGTCCGACGGCATGATGCTCTCCGAGCAGGAGCTCGGCTTCGAGGTCTCGAGCCCGGGCATCGTCGTGCTGCCGGCCGACTGGCCAGTGGGCGCGCCGCTGGCCGACCACCTGCCGATCTCGGAGGTCGTGCTGGAGGCGGAGATCACCCCCAACCGGCC
>PKYG01000073.1 GCA_003132585.1 Actinomycetota bacterium | reverse complement strand
TCGCGCCCGGCCAGTACTGGCGGCGGCGCCAGATGTTGACGAAGAGCGCCGCCGCGAGCACGAAGCAGATCGCCATCTCGACACGGATGATCGGCAGCCGCGCGTGCACGTCGGTGTAGCCGGCGCCGAAGACGACGCCGGCCTTGGAGTAGAGCAGGTTCCAGGCTTTGAAGAGCTGGCCGACGCCGACGAGCACGAAGACGACGCCGAGCAAGGCCGAGAGATGGGCGACGGCGCGGCCCTGCAGGCGCACGTCGACGTCGGGCATGCCGCCGGGGCGCGGGCCGAGACCGCGCGGGCCGCCATGATGGACGTCGTCCTCGCCGCCGGCCCGCGCCTTGGCCCGCACAGCGTACTCGACGCCGCCGAGGACGAGGTGCATGCCGGCGCTCGCCAGCATCGCGACGATCACGGCGGCGACGAGGAAGCTCTGCACGAAGTGCCACGCCGGCAGCGTGAACACGTAGAACGAGAGGTCGTGGTGGAAGATCGGATCTTTGATACCGAAGGCAACGCCGTGCGTGGCGCGCGCGAACGTCAGCCAGTTCGACGAGACGGCGATGCCGGCGATCACGCCGGCGACGATCGCCAACGCCAGACCGAGGCGGCCGGCGAGCCGCTGGATGCTCTCGGGCGCGAATTCCACGAGATCGCCGCCGCCGGTGGTCTTGTAGCGCGGCGCAAGACGGCGCGCGATGAAGATGTTGGCGTAGACCACGACGAAGAAGAGCGCGCCGAACGCCGCGCCCACCCCGAGCTGCCACCAGAACGAGCGCCAGAAGACTACGCGCAGCGAGACCTCGCCGAACCAGAGCCAGTCTGTGTAGAAGCCGAGCGCACGGAAGACCACGGCGACGAGCACCAAGACGAGCGCGACGGCCGCAGCGATGCCGACGCGGCGACGGCTGACTGCTGCCGCCGCCGGACGCTTGGGGCGCGGCCAGAGCGGGGTCACGTTGTTCATGGCGCCATTATGTCAGGTTCCCTGAAGGACTGCCCGCACGCCCGTCGTATTTCGCAAGGGGGGCGATGCTGTCTGGACCGTATGACCATGCACCACGCCGCACCGGTTTCCCGCCACAGTCAGGGGGAATGGTGAGAATGATGGACGATCTCAGACTCGCAGTGGCGACGCATGACGACGTCGCCGCGATCACGGTCGAGGGCAACCTCGACTTCTCCACTTCGGCGGCGCTGCGCGACGCCGTCGACCGCTGCGCCGACAGTCCGGCACACCACGTCGAGCTCCGTTTCGGCCACATCGGCCTGATGGACAGTTCGGGACTGGGAGCGCTGGTGTATGCGCATAAGCTGCTCCACCAGCGCGGCAAGGACTTCGTCTTGCTCGGCGACGATGCGGTCGTCAAGCGTCTGCTCAAGCGCACGTCGCTCGACCGCGTGTTCCGGCTGCGCCCACTGGGCGCACCCGACCACGGACCGCGAGCGGCCAGCGCCTGACCGTCGCCTAGTTGTTGCCTGCCTCCGTCTCCCTGACGACCGCCAGAAACCCCTGCGCGAGCGCAGGGTCGAGCGCGCCGGACGCGCCCGCCCTGACGCGTGCCATCCCGTCGCCGCCTTCTTCGCCGGCGCCATCCCCCCACGAGCGGCAGACCGCGAAGGCGCGCGCCACGCGTGGTATCCCGGTGCCGCGCAGACCCTCGGGGTAGCCTCCGCCGTCCCAGCGTTCGCTGCCGTAGAGGAGCGCCTCGTAGGTGCGACTCTGCGCGTCAGCGAGCGCCCTGGGATCGTCCGACGCGCTCACGTCGTCGCGCCGGCGGCCGCCAAGGATCGCCGCCACCTCGTCGCCGATGTGCGCCGCGAACTCGTACGCGGCGAGCGCCGTGACGAGGCCGGCGGTCTCGTCGGCGGTGAGACCAATGCGCTCGGCGAAACGCCGGCTGAGAGCGATCAGCCGGCTGTCGAGCGGCGGCGCCGAAGTCTCGGTCTCGTCATAGACGCGGACGCGATCGCGACCGAACGACTTGGCTTGCAGGAGCGCCGCGTCGGCGGTGCGCAACACGCCGTCGGCGTCGCGTGACGACTGCGGATACGACGCCACGCCGATCGACATACTCACGCGCAGACCGACGGCGCCCGCATCGATCTCGCGGACCAGCGCGCAGACGCGCTCCGCCATCTTGCGCGCCTCCTGCCAGCTCGTTTGCGGCAGGATCATCACGAACTCCTCGCCGCCGTANNNNTCCATCATCAGCAGGCAGAAGGTCTCGTTGTAGCGCGCTGCGCGGCTCGCCGTCGCCTCGAGCGTCTCGCGAAAATGTCGGTAGTTGTGGATGCCGGTGAGGCCGTCGCTGATCGCCTGCACCTCCATCTCGTTGAACGAGCGCGCGTTCTGGATGGCGATCGCGGCGAGGTTGCCGAAGAGCTCGGCCATCTCGAACTCGCGCTGCTCGAAGTGGCGCGTGCCAAGCCGGTCGATGATGAGCACGCCGCTGACCTTGCCGAGGATCTGCAGCGGCACGAAGATCGAGGCCTGTGGCTCGGGTTCGGTGCCGGGCACCACGACGGCGCGCGGGTCGGCGTTCATGTCGTTGATCATCTGAGCCTCGTTGTGGCGCACGACCCAGCCGCTGACGCCCTGGCCGAGAGGCACCCGAAACGCCATGATCTCCTCGGCGAACTGGTCGCGAGCGAAGATCGTCACCAGTTCGTCGGTGGTTTCATCGACCAGCGAGATGTCAATCGTGTCGTAATCGACGAGCGCTTTGAGCGTGACGGCGATCTGCTCGAAGACGGCTTTCTGGTCGAGCGTGGAGAGCAGCGCCTCGCTCAGCTGCATGAGGTCGTGACGCAGGCGCAGGGCGCCCGCCAGCTCATGTGTCGCCGCCTCGAGCTGGCGGTACTGCCGTGCGTTCTCGATCGCCACGGCGGCGTGCGTGGCGAAGACCTCGAGCGTGTTGACGCGCGCCAGCGTGGGCAATTCGCGGTCCACCGGGTCGCCGAGGTCGAGCACGCCCATCAACTCGTCGGCCTTGTCGTAGATCGGCACGAACAGAGAGTCGTCGGTGTGCCACCCACCGCGCTTGCGCGGTCCCAGGTCCGGAGTGGGGAAGTAGAAGGCGTCGGCCGGGTCCCACTGGTACTCGCGATGGTCGATGAAGTACGAGCGGCCGATCTGGAAGCGCGGCTGGAACAGCCGCGCGAACACGTCGGCCGGCACGGGTGTGGCGAGCGCGAGCCGGTTGAGCTCGGGGTGGTAGCCGACGGCAGCGTAGCCGCGGAACACGTCGGCGCCCGGCTCGCGCACGTAGACGGTCGCCTCGCGATAGCCGAGAGTCTCGGCGATCGCGGTCGCGATCGCACGCACGACGGCACCCATGTCGAGGTTGGCCTGGAGCTGCTTGGCGAGCTTGACGAGACCCCGCAGCAGCTCGACTTCGCCGTGCTCCGGTCGGCGCCCCGCGAACGGATTCTGCACTAGTCCGGACCCCTCCGGCCGCCCGTCATCACTGTTGTCGTCGGTCCCGGGCGGACCTTAGTAGTGTACTCCCGTGCAGGCGATTCTCGCACGGAGCAGGGCGATTGAGTTGCCTGGGTTGGCGACGCGCGCCCTACTTGTCGTACGGCGCGAGCTTGAGGATCCGCCGCGCCTCGTCCGGCGTCGCCGTCTCGCGCCCCCACTCCTTCGCCAGCCGGGCGACGCGGCCGACGAGCGCGGCGTTCTCCTTGGCGAGCACACCCTTGTGGTAGAAGACGTTGTCCTCGAAGCCGAGACGCACGTTGCCGCCGAGCGCCAGCGCCGTCATCGTCACTGGCATATGCCAGCGGCCGATGCCGGTGCACGTCCACGTCGCCCCCTCGCTGGGGATCTGATCGACGAGGAAGACGAGGTTGCGCGGCTCGCCGTTCATGCTGCCCGGCACGCCGAGCACAAAGTCCCAGTGCGTCAGCGGTCCGGCCGGGCCAAGCTTCTTCACCAACCTGAGCGCGTTGTCGATCTGCCCGGCCTCGAAGATCTCGAACTCGGGGCGCACGCCCTTGGCCTGCATCCGCTGGTAGAACTCGGTCATCAGCGCCGTGTCGTTGAAGAACACGTCGTCGCCGAAGTTGGCCGTGCCCGTGGTCAGCGAGGCCATCTCCGGGTCGAGCTCGAGCGGCTGCAGGCGCTCGTCCGCGGTCATCCCCATCGCGCCGCCGGTCGAGGTCTGGATGATGATGTCCGTGCGCTTGCGGATCTCCTCGATCGCCGCCGCGAACACCTCCTTGGCCTGCGTCGGGTCGGCGTTCGCGTCGCGCACGTGGAGGTGGAACATGCTGGCGCCGGCCTCGGTGCAGCGCGCCGCGTCGGCGCCGATCTCCACGGCGGTCACCGGCAGTGCCGGCTGTGCCTCCTTGGTCGTCTCGGCGCCGACACCGGCGACGGTGATGATCAGCTTGTCCATCTCAGTCCCCCTCGATCTGGAAAGGGGCGGGGCCGGCGACGCCGGCCCCGCCCACCGTCCTACTTCTTGTAGGGATGGCTCTCGGCGACGAACGCGAGCGCTTGCTCGACGACATCGAGCGCTCGCGCAAGGTCCTCCTCGGTGTGCCGGTAAGCGATGTACCAGTGGTGGTACGGCTGCACGAACAGTCCCCGGCGGATGCACTGCGTGTAGAACTCCGTCCGCCGCTCCTTGTAGTGCTCGTCAACCTTGTCGAAGGTGACGAACGGCATCGGCGGGATACCCGACATGGTCACCGGCACGCCCGAGGCGTCGACGATCTTCCCCAAGCGGTCGAGGAAGCGCGTGCCGCGTTCCCAGATCTTGTCCTGCACCTTCTCCCGCTCGAGGATGTCCATGCACGCCATCGCGGCGACCATCTCGAGGCTGTTGGGGAAGAAGGTCGAGCTCAGGAAGGCGGCCTTCTCGTAGACCGAGAGGATCTCGCGCTTGCCGACCACGGCGGCGATCGGATAGCCGTTGGCCATCGCCTTGCCGACCGTGGTCACGTCGGGGGCGACGCCGTAGCGTTGCTGGGCTCCGCCCATGGCGACACGAAAGCCCGTGCGGATCTCATCGAAGATCAGCACGGCGCCGTTCTGGTGCGTGATCTCCTTGACCTTCTCGAGGTAGCCCGGCGGCGGCGCGATGATCGGCATCGCCATCGGGTGACCGACAGGCGTGATGATCACGCAGGCGACCTTGCCGAGATTCTCGGCGAAGACGCGCTCGAGATCGGCGATGTCGCCGTAGTGGAACTCCTTGGTGAGGTCGGCCACGGCCTGCGGCACGCCGCCGTGGTTCTCGACGCACCAGTCGCCCCAGCCGTGATAGCCGCAGCGCGCGATCACGTCGCGGCCGGTGTAGGCGCGGGCGGCGCGCACGGCGGCGTTCGTCGCGTCGGAGCCGGTCTTGACGATGATCGTCTGCTCGCCGCAGGGCATCACGGTGGCGAGACGCTCCTCGAGCTCGTTCTGGATCGGCTGCACAAGGCTGAAGCAGAAGCCCAGATCCATGCGCGCCTTGACGGCGTCGTTGATCTCCGGCTCGACGTAGCCAAGGATGATCGGGCCGTATGCGCAGAGCATGTCGATGTATTCGTTGCCGTCGACATCGAAGATGTGGCCGCCCTTGCCGTGCGTGATGAAGATCGGGTATTCGCCGACGACGAAGTTGTACGGTCGGCGGATGCCGCCGACGCCGCCGGGGGTGAGCCGCTGGGCGTCCTCGAACATCTGCATCGACTTGGCGAGATTGAGATGTGGGGCGCGCTCGACGTGTTTGGGATTCATGGTGACTCCTTCGTTCTGGAGGATGACTCGATTCTATGCCTTATGCGACGGCAGCTCAGCCAGGGTCGGTGAGCTGCCGGCCGACGGTGGGGCGGCGCCGGCGCAGCCACCGGCGCGCCGCGCTCATGCCGGCATCACCTCTTCGGGCTCGCCGAAGACGATGACGAGGGCGCCGGCGACGATGATCAGCGCGCCGCCGGCGAGCGTCCAGCCGCCCGGCCGCTCGCCGAGCAGCAGGAGCGCGTAGAGCGGCGCCGAGACCGGCTCGAGATAGCCGAGGGTCGACGAGTGCTGTACGCGCACGCGCGCCACGCCCTCCGTCCACATCGTGTACGCGAGCGCCGTGCAGACGGTACCGAGGACGACGCCCACGAGCAGGTCGCGGCCGGTGAGGTGGTAACCGGCGCCGACGGTCTGCCAGAGCGCCAGCGGCAGGATGATGATCGTGTCGAGGATCGTCTCGGTGAGCACGATCGAGATCGTTCTCAGGCGGCGCGTGAGGTCTTTCATCACGATCTGGAAGACGGCGTAACCGAGGCCGGCCGAGGTGCCAAGAATGAGGCCGAGCCCGGTGACGTTCACGGCCTTGCCGGTGAGCGCCGGCACGAGGATCGCCGCGAGCCCGCCGAGCGCGATGACCAGGGCGAAGTAGACGACGGGCTCCGTACGCGTGTGCAGCAGACGCGGCGCGATGACGGCGACCCACACCGGCGCCACGAAGAGAAGGAACATGGCGACGGCGACGTCAGTGTGGCGGATGGCGAGGAAGAAGAGCATCAGCGCGCCGGTATCGAGCGCCGCCATCAGGAGCAGCCGCGACGGCAGACCCGGCGCGCGCAGACCGGCGAGCGGGCGTCGGCGGGCGAAAACCACGCCGAGCACGACGCCCGCCGTGACCATGCGCGCCAGGAGCAGGAAGCTCTCCGGCGCCGAGGCGTAGTCGACGAGGGCGCCGATCGAGCCCATGATCAGGTAGGAGACGGCGACCAGGGCGTAGCCCCAGCCCAGCCGCCGCGAGCGCGATGCAGTGCTCATGCGAGCAGCTCCTGCTCGGCCTTGCCGAAGTACATCACGAGCACGCCGGCGGCGATGATCAGCGCGCCGCCGGCGACGGTCCACGACGACGGCACCTGGCTGAGCAGGACGAGCGCGTAGACCGGCGCGCTGACCGGCTCGAGGTAGCCCATGATCGAGGCATGTTGCACGGGGATGTGATGCATGCCGTCCATGATCAGGCTGAACGACAGCGCCGTCGTGAGCACGCCGAGCAGCGCCGCCATCAGCAGATTGCGGCCGGTGAAGTCGGCGATGGAAGACTGTGCGAGGCCGAGCGGCGTGAGCAGGACGACGGAGATCACGCACATCGAGAAGACGATCGTCGTGCTGTGCACCTGACGGTCGCGCAGTTGCTTGCCGACGATCAGGTACACCGAGTACATGAGTCCGGCGACAACGGCGAAGAAGAGACCCTTGGCGGTGAGGTGCATCCCCTCGCCGGCGAGACCCGGCACGAGGATCAGCGCCATGCCGGCGAGCGCCACGCCGAGCGCGACGAAGACGACGCGCTCGGTGCGCCCGCCGACGATGCGCGGCGCCACCAGCGCTACGTACACCGGCGCCAGGTACGAGAGGAAGATCGCGACGGCGACGCCGGTCTCGCGGATCGCGATGAAGTAGCTCAGCAGGTTGAGCGCCAGCGCCGCGCCGGCGATCGACAGCCGGATCCGCGCGCCGGGTTTGAAGATGGTCTTCCAGTCCCGGCGCGCGCCCACGACGATGCCGAGGGCGACGCTGCCGAACAACATGCGCAGCGCGACGAGCATGCTCGCCGGCATCGTCGCGTAGCTGACCATGGTGCCGATGGCACCGTTGATGAGAGCGGCCGAAAGTACCTCGGCGTAGCCGCGTGACGCGTGTCTCGGCGTCGCCATCGGCGGACTCAGCCGAGCGTCAGGCGACCGTTGAACGCCGCGTTGAAGTCCTTGTGGGCGCCGAGCTCGAGGAATGTCGTCCGTGCGCGCAGCCGCGCCATGCGGCTGCGCGCACGGACGTCGATCAGCGCCATCTGGGCGCCCACGCCGGCGGCATTGCCGACGAACGCGACGCGCGCCTGGTCGACCGGTGGCAGCAGACCGATGGCGATCGCGTTCGTCAGGTCGAGGTAATTGCCGAACGCCCCGGCCACATAGACGCGGTCGATGTCGCCGACGGCGATCCCCTGGCTCGCGAGCAGCAGCGACCATCCGGTCGCGATCGCGCCCTTGGCGAGCTGGAGTTGGCGCACGTCGTGCTGTGTGAAGACGATGTCGCCTTCGGCGCGCTCGACGACGACGTACTCGACGCCCTCGGCGCCGGGGCGTACGCGCGGGTGCCGGACCATACGTCCGCTGCGCTCGACGACGCCGGCTTTGAGCAGACCGGCGAGCAGATCGACGACGCCGGAGCCGCAGATGCCCACCGGCGGCGCGTCGCCGATCGTGCGGATGCCCTGCGGGCTGCCGTCGGCGCCGATGCGCAGCTTCTCGATCGCGCCCTGCACGGCTTTCATGCCGTGCGTGATCTGGTAGCCCTCGAAGGCCGGCCCCGAGGCGCAACTCGTGACGATCACGTGCCGGTCGACGACGAGCGCGATCTCGGTGTTGGTGCCGATGTCGATCGCGATCGTCGGCTTGCGCTTGCCGGCGAGCCGCGTCGCGGCGATCACGGCAAGTGCATCCGACCCGACGAACCCGGCGATCGGCGGCGGCAGATACACGCCGCCCTCGGGATTGATGTCGATGCCGATCTCGGCGGCGCGCACCAGCAGCGGCGTGTCCACGACCGGGGCGAACGGCGCCTGGCCCAGACCCTCTGGCGGCAGGCCAAGCACGAGGTGGTGCATCGCCGTGTTGCCGACGATCGTCATGTCGTAGACATGGCGCGGCGCTATGCCCTGCCGCCGGAACAGTGCGTGCAGCGTCTCGTTGATGCCTTGACGGGCGGCGGCGGCGATCTCGGCAAGGCCGTCGCCGGAGGCGTGCGCGATGCGCGTGATCACGTCCTCGCCGAAGCGGATCTGCGGGTTCTCGACAGCCTCCTGGTCGATGCGACGACCGGCGTGCAGGTCGAAGAGATAGGCGACGATCTTCGAGGTGCCGACGTCGACGGCGACGCCGTAGAACGCCGGCGGTGCGTCGGCGGCCTCGACGTCGACGACGCGCCTGCCGTAGCGCGTGAACGTCGCGCTCCACTGATGACGACGGAGCACGAGCGGCAGCTCGGCGAGCACGCGGAGCGGCACGTCGGCGCCGGGCAGAGCGTCGACGACGCGCTGCAGGTCGCCGCGCGCGTCGTCGAGGGTGGGCGGTGCGAGCTTCACCACCTCACGACGCACCGCGGGCCGGTACGGCCCGTGGTGCAGCTTGGAGGCGGTGAGTATCTGGCGCCGCCCACCGGTCGAGCGCACTTCGATGCTCACGCGCGCCGAGCGCGGCTTCGCCTGGCAGGCGAGCCGCCAGCCCTGGGCGAGCCGGTCGGCCGGCAGCTTGCGCAGCTCGATCTCGGTCGGCGGCGTGACTTCGCCGGCGCCGACCCGCACCAGGCACTTGCCGCACGTGCCCAGCCCGTTGCAGTCGCTGTGCCCGTCGACCGAAGGATGCTTGAGCGCCGGCAGCAGCGTCGAATCGCCGTCGACTTCGACGGTCACCCCGATCGGTTCGACGAGCACCTTCGTCACGCTGCCTCCTCGGCCGGCGCCGCCGTCAGGCTCGCGCCGGCGTATCGTCTCTTCGCCGCGACCGGCCTAGTCCTTCATCCGGTTCTTGCGGTCGACGACCTTCTGCATGCGCGCCGCCCACACGTCCTGCATCGTCGGCGTGTCGCTGTCGAAGAGACCGGCGACGCCGAGGCGCTTGCGGTCGGCTTCGCAGTCTTCGCAGTGGCACTCGGGCTCCACGTAATCGTCGGGCTCCGTGTACTTGCTGATCACGCCTTCGTAGTTGCGCAGCACGACCTGGCCCGGAGCCTGCGAGATCACATAGTTCGGCATGACCGGCGTTTTGCCGCCACCGCCGATGGCGTCGATGATGTAGACCGGCACGGCGAAGCCGGTGGTGTGGCCGCGCAGGCTCTCGGCGATCTCGATGCCTTTGGCCACGGAGGTACGGAAGTGGGCCGTACCCTCGGCGAGGTCGCACTGGTAGTAGTAGTAGGGCTTGACGCGATACTGCACGAGCTTGTGGCAGAGCCGTTTCATCACATTGGCGCAGTCGTTGATGCCGCGCATCAACACGCTCTGATTGCCGAGTGGGATGCCGGCGTCGTTGAGCATGTCGCAGGCGCGCTTCGAGTCGGCCGTGAACTCCTTGGGGTGATTGAAGTGTGTGTTGAGGTAGAGCGGGTGGTACTTCTTGAGCATCGCACACAGCTCGGGGGTGATCCGCTGCGGGCAGACCACCGGCACGCGCGAGCCGATGCGGATGATCTCGACGTGGTCAATCGCGCGCACGCGGGCGATGATCTCCTCGAGCGTGTCGTCGGAGAGGACCAGCGGGTCGCCGCCGCTGATCAGCACGTCGCGAACCTCGGGGGCGCGCTCGATGTACTTGATCGCGTTGTCGATCTGCTCCTGGGCGACGATGTCCTCGGTGCCGCCGACCAGCCGGCGACGCGTGCAGTGACGGCAGTACATCGAGCACATCTCGGTGACGACGAAGAGCACGCGGTCGGGGTAGCGGTGGGTGATGCGCGGCGTCGGCGAGTCGAAGTCCTCCGAGACGGCGTCCTTGAGATCCTCTTGGCGCACGACCAGCTCGGCCGGCGTCGGCACGCCCTGCATGCGCACGGGGCAGCCCGGGTCGTCGGGGTCCATCAGCGACGCGTAGTACGGCGTCACCGACACGCGGAACTTGCCCATGCACGCCTGCAGGTCGGCGCGCTGCTTCTCGTCGAGGTTGAGGATGGCCTCGAAGTCCTCCAGTGTGGAGAGCCGGTTGCGCAGTTGCCAGCGCCAATCGTCCCACTCGTTCTGACTGACATCTTTGAAGCGAGGGATCTCGCTGAAGTGTCGGGTCATCTGATCTCCTTCCCGTAGTCGGCGATCTCGAGGATATGTCTCAGCTCGGCGGCCTGTACGGCGCTGGGCGTTTCGGCCTGGTGGCTCTCCAGGATCGAATGGAGGAGCTCGGTGGCCTTATCATACGAGCCTTTGCGGCCGTCCTGGACCCAGCTGTCCCACGGCGTGCGGTCGAGGAGGCGCGGGCGCCAGACTTCTTTCATGTGCGCCCGCGTATGGCGCTCGCTCAGGTAGTTGCCGCCGATGCCGACTTTCTCGATCGTCTCGAGGGCGATCGTGTCGTCGTCGACGACGATGCCGGCGGCGATCTTGGCGGCGACCGAGTAGATCTCGCTGTCCATGATGAGCTGCTGCAGCGAGAAGATGCGGCGGCGGCCGAGCAAACCGGCGCCCACGACGAGGC
Organism: Actinomycetota bacterium; assembly: GCA_003132585.1. Classification (GTDB taxonomy): domain Bacteria; phylum Actinomycetota; class Thermoleophilia; order UBA2241; family UBA2241; genus PALSA-647. The sequence goes on along the minus strand of PKYG01000073.1, from coordinate 2 downwards.
CG
>PKYG01000089.1 GCA_003132585.1 Actinomycetota bacterium | reverse complement strand
ATGTCGCGAATAGACTCGCCGACCGGCACCGCGACGATGTCGCGCGTGCTGTGACCGACGGCCTGGATGATGAGCGTGATCGTGCCGGCGTCGGGGTCGTCGTCGGCGATCGTCAGGGGAATACGTTCGGCGCCCTCGCCAACGCGTACGATCACGAACTGACCGGGCTTGCGTGCCTTGGCGATGCGTGGCGCATCGACGACCATGCGGTGGAGCTGCGGCGCGATCTCTTCGTTCTTGATGACTTCGAACATGGACAGACCCTTCTCATCGGTACGCCGGCGGCCCCGTGCGGCTGACGGTTAGGAGCACGCACTTCACCCAAATGGTAGCAGAACCGCGAACCGCAGGCTTGTGTTGGCGTGTGGGCCGTCGCGAGATTGAGGTGCGTTGTCCGGCCTTCTTCGCTAAAGTGGATGGGGTGAAAGACGAGCCGAGACACGAGGGCGGCCGCGCCCTGTGCGTGGTGGCGCTGGCAGGTGCGATCGTGGCGCTGGCGGTGAGCGGCGCCTTCGGCGCCGCCGCCGCCAGCGCCACACCCTACACACGCCACCTCAAGCTGCAGTTGCTGCACGCCGAGTCGAGCGTGCCGGAGCTCGTCATCTACGGCGGCTCGCGGGCCGAGAAGGGCGAGCCCGGTTACTTTGAGTCCCTCACCGGCATCCCGGGCTTCAATGCCTCCGTCATGTCGTGCCGGCCGGCGGACGTGCTCGCGTACTCGAAGTACTTGCACGACCTGGCACCGGGCACGCGGCAGTTCCCCGTCTGGTTTCTCAGCATCGAGGTCTTCCGCGTCCAGCAGATCGCGCACGTGGAGATGTGCACGATGCCGGGCCTGCTCGCGTACCTGCCGGCTGACATCCTGGCCGACATCACGCCCCTTGCTCCAGTGGCCTTCACGCCACCACCGGACCTCGTGTTTCCGGACGGCAACGCCTGGCGGACGGACGGCTCGCTGCGCGTGAGCCGCTACGACGTTGCCGTATGGAACGGCGTCTCGCGAGAGAAGCTTCTGGCCACCCGCCTGAAGCAGTACCTGCACAACTACGCGGATTTCTCCACGCTCAACCAGGCCCCGGAGCAGATGGTCGAGAGGGCGATCGCCCAGATGAACGGCTGGCGCTGGAAGCCTGTCATCGTGTTACCACCTTACAGCCCCGAGCTGCTCGTTGCCCTCAAGCAGCATGGCTGGGACACGCTGCACCGGCAGACTCTTGCCTACCTCGCCGACTTGCAGACGCGCCACAAGCTGGCGGTCGTCGACCTGTCGTACATCAGCTCCTTTGGCGGCTGGTCGTCGGGCTTGTACGACGGGGTCCACGGCAACACCGCGATCATGCGCGCCGTGGAGCGGGCGATCGTGTCGCACTCCGACCGGGCGCTCGACCCTGAGGTGCCCTACGGCGTGCGGCGCTGAGAACGGCATGAAACGCGATCACGGACCGGCGAAGGGCGCGCGCTGGCTCTGCTTGGCGCTTGCCTGGCTGGTCGGAGGGCTGGTCGCGGGCGGCGCCTGGGGCGCCGCGACGGCCAGCGCAGAGATCACCGGCTACACGCGCCACCTCAAGCTCGCGCTCGTCCGGAACGCCCCGACAGCGCCGGAGCTCGTCGTCTACGGCGGCTCGCGCGCCGAAAAGGCCCAGCCGGCCTTTCTGGAGTCGCTGACCGGGATCCCCGGCTTCAATGCCTCGGTCATGTCGTGCCGGCCGAGCGACGTGCTGGCGATCGCGAGCTACCTCCACGACCGCGCACCGAGGCTGCGGCAGTTCCCGGTGTGGATTCTGAGCATGGAGACCTTCCGCGACAACGGCTTCTTCCAGGGAGAGCTGCTCTCGATGCCGGAGCTGCTCGCCGAGCTGCCGGCGGACTTGCTGGCCGGCATCACCCCGGTCGACCCCGTGCCCTACTCGCTGCCTGCCGATCTCACCTGCTCCGACGGCACAGTGTGGGCAGCGGACGGCTACCTGCGGGTGAGCCGCTACGAGGTGATGCTGCGCGCGGGGATCTCGCGAGAGAAGCTCACGGCGACGCGTCTCAGGATCTACGTGGACAGCTATCACGATTGGGGTGCGCTCAGCCCGCGGGCCACGCAAGTCGTCGAGACGACGATCACGCGCATGAACAGCTGGCGCTGGAAGCCGGTCATCGTGTTGCCGCCGTACCACCCATACGTGCTGGCAGCGATCCGACCCCTCGGCTGGGACACGCGCCACCGGGAGGTACGGGCATATCTGGCCGAGCTGCAGAGTCGGTACGACTTCGTCGTCGTCGATCTCTCCGACATCCGCTCGTTCGGCGGTTCGGCATCGGGCTTCTACGACGGCGTGCACGGCGGCGCCTACCTGATGCGCCAGGTGCTGAAGGCGGTCGTGGAGCGCAGCGATCGGGCGCTCGATCCGACGGTGCCGTACGCCGGCGCCGCTCACCGCAGGGCTTGAGTGTGCTGTACGTCTGCGCCACGCCGCTGGGCAACCTCGGTGACGTCACGTTGCGCGTACTCGAGACGCTCCGCTCTGTCGAAGTGATCGCTGCTGAGGATACGCGACGCACGCGCAAGCTGCTCGCCCGCTACGACATCCACACTCCGCTGACCAGCTTGTTCGCGCACAACGAGGCGCAGAAGACAGAGTACATGATCGGTGTGCTGCGCGCTGGTACGGACGTTGCGCTGGTCACCGACGCAGGCACTCCGGGCGTTTCCGACCCGGGCATGCGACTGGTCGTGCGAGCGGTGGCCGAAGGTCTGCCGCTCGCCGTGCTGCCCGGCGCCTCGGCGCCGGTGGCGGCTCTTGTCGCGTCGGGGCTCGCCGGTGAGGGCGGCTTTCGATTCGTGGGCTACCTTCCGCGCAAGAGCGCCGCGCTGGCGAGTGCGCTGCGCGAGTGGCGGCGCGGGGGTGGTGTGATCGTCGCCTTCGAGACCGGCAAGCGACTGGCGAGGAGTCTGGCTGAGCTCGCGGCCCGCGTTCCGGAAGCCTCCGGCGCCGTCTGCCGCGAGCTCACCAAATTGCACGAGGAGATCGTTCGCGGCAGGCTCACCGAACTCACCCAGCGTTTCCCGGGCGAGGTGAAGGGCGAGATCACGCTCGTCATCGATTTTGGACCGGCGCAGCCGGGAGTCGCGACGGACGAGGACGTGAGCGCGGCGGCGCGTGCGCTTCTGGCGAAGGGCCTGTCGAAGCGTGACACGGCCGCCGCGCTCGGCATCTGTCTCGGCGTGAGTCATCGCGAGGCGGAGCGCATCGTACGGGAGGCGGCCGGCTGGGAGCGCCGGTGAGGTCCTGCCCGGCCGCGCCTCGAGCCGACCGCGCACCCTTCGCCGGTGTCCGTTTGCCTGCTACACTCGTGACATGGACTTCCTCCAGTCACTCGAACAGAGACCGCTGGTGCTCGACGGTGCGATGGGCAGCGAACTCATGCGCCGCGGCTGTGGCGTGGGACAGTGCCCGGACGAATGGAGCGTAAGCCATCCCGACGTGGTGGCCACGATCCACGCCGAGTACTACGCTGCGGGCTCCGACATCGTTCAGACCAACACGTTCGGCGCGACTCGCGTGAAGCTCGCCGCGCACGGGCTGCACGACAGGACCGCCGAGATCAATCTGGCGGCCGCCAAGCTGCTTGTCGAGGTCCGGAACCTCAAGGCGCCGGGCAGGTTGGTCGCCGGTGACGTTTCGTCGACCGGCAAGTTCCTCAAGCCGATGGGTGAGCTGGAACCGGACGAGTTGCGCGACGTGTTCGCCGAGCAGGTCACGGCGCTGGTCGAAGGTGGCGTCGACCTGATCAGCATCGAGACCATGTTCGACCTTGCCGAGGCTCGACTGGCGGTGGAGGGGGTGCGCACGGTCACGGGTCTGCCGGTGATCGCCTCGCTCACCTACAAGCACACGCCGAAAGGCTATCGCACGATGATGGGCGTCACGCCGAAGCAGGCGGTCGAGACGCTGCTCGCCGCAGGCGCCGAGGTCGTCGGCTGTAATTGTAGCATCGAGGCCGAGGAGATGATCGGGCTGGTCGGCGAGCTGCGCGCTGCCGGCGAGATGCCGATCGTCGCGCAGCCCAACGCCGGCCAGCCACGGCTGGTGGACGGCGAAACGGTGTACGAAGAGACGGTCGACCACTTCGCGGCGACCGTGCCGGAGCTCGTCAGACAGGGCGCCAACGTGGTCGGCGGCTGCTGTGGCACGACCCCGGCCTACATCGCGGCGCTCGTCGCCGCGCTGCGCGCTAGCGGCTGAGCGCCGCGCCGACCGTGTCGAAGATCAACCGCACGGCATGCAGAGCCGTGATCTGTACGGGGTCGTAGAGCGGATCGACTTCGACCATGTCCATGCCGACGACGTTCGCGCGCTGCGCGACGGCGCGCAAGATCGCCTTCGCTTCGTAGTAGGTGAATCCGCCCGGCTCGGGCGTGCCGGTGCCGGGCGCGACGCTCGGGTCGAGCGCGTCGATATCGAAACTGATGTACACGTCTTCGCCGGGCGCGAGGTGGGCGACGAGCTCGTCCACGGGGGTCTTCTTGGCGTGCTCGCACCAGAACGTGCGCACCCCGCGTTCGCGCGCGAGCGCGATATTGTCGGCGGTGGTGTGCAGGCCGCGGATGCCATACTGGGTGACCTTGGTCGCGAAGCCGTCCTCGTGCGAGCGGATGATCGGGCTGGCGTGCGTCGTCGTCATGCCACCCTCGTCGTTCCAGTAGTCCATGTGCGTGTCAAACTGGACGAGGTGGAGCGGCCGGCCGGCGCGGGCCGCGGCGAAGCCGCGCAGGACCGCGTAGGTGATCGAGTGGTCGCCGCCGAGCACAATGGGGAAGAGGCCCGCGTCGAGCAGCTGCTTGACGCGGGCGGCGATGAGGGGGTGGTTGCGCTCGGCCGGCGCCGTAGGCGCGAGATCCACGTCGCCGGCGTCGACGAAGCGCACGCCACCGAGCAGCTCCGTCTGCGCCTCGCCGTCGTAGAACGGCTCCTCGCCATCGCGATAGGCCCAGAACGTGGAGATGTCGCGCATCGCGCGCGGGCCGTAGCGGGCGCCCGGGCGCGACGTCGTTCCTTCGTCGTAGGGGATGCCGAGGACGGCGACGTCGCCATCGGCCTTGGTGGGCTCGGCGACGTACGGTGCCTTGAAGAAACTGGCGATGCCGGCAAACGGCATGGAGTCGTTCATGCGGGTATTGTAACCCACGGTCCGGAGATCGCGCGCCGCGCCGCCGCGATCGATCCAAGCGAGGAGGCAGTGATGAAGATCGAGCGTCGCCCATCGACCATCCTGTTGCCTGTGCCGGCGGTGCTCGTCACCGTCGCCGACGGCAAGAAGGGCAACATCGTGACGATCGCGTGGGCCGGTACGGTCTGCTCGGCGCCGCCGATGGTGAGCGTCGCGATCCGCGGTTCGCGCTACTCGCACGAGTTGCTGGAATGCTCGCGAGAGTTCGTCGTCAACCTGCCGCGGGCGTCACAGGTCGAGCAGGTCGATCTGTGCGGCTCGATTAGTGGCCGCGACGAAGACAAGTGGGTCGCGGCCGGACTCACTCCACTACCGGCAGCGAAGGTGCAGGCGCCGCTGATCGCCGAGTGCCCGATCAACCTCGAGTGCGTCGTGCGCCACGAACTGTCGCTTGGGGCGCACGATCTCTTCATCGGCGAAATCGTCGCCGTGCACTGCGATGAGGAGGTGATCGACGCCCGCGGCCGTCTCAAGCACGGTGCGCTCGACCCGCTCGCCTACGTCGACGGCGACTACTGGTCGATGGGCGAGAAGGTGGGCACCTACGGCTTCTCGGCGAAGCGGCGCAAGGGCCATATGAGCTAGCGCCGCGAGGCTGGATGAAAGATACTACGAAAGCGATGCGATACTACGTCACGACCCCGATCTACTACGTGAACGGCGAACCCCACCTGGGACACGCTTACACGACCATCGCCGCCGACATCCTCGCGCGCTACCACCGCCAGAAGGGGGACGACGTCTTCTTCCTCACCGGCGTCGACGAGCACGGCAACAAGGTGGCGCAGGCTGCCGCGGAGCGCGGCCTCACGCCGCGGCAGCACGTCGACGAGCTGGCGCCGCGCTTCAAAGAGCTGACGCGCCAGCTCAACGCCACAAACGACTTCTTCATCCGCACCACCGATCCCGAGCACGAGGCCTACGTGCAGAGGTTTGTGGAGAAGCTGCAGGCCGCCGGCGACGTCGAGAAACGCACCTACGGCGGCCTCTACTGCACTGCCTGCGAGGGATTCTGGTACGAACGCGACCTGGTCGACGGCAAGTGCCCCGACCACGGCATCGAGCCGGTCTGGCTGGAAGAAGAGAACTACTACTTCCTGCTCAGCAAGTACCAGGACCGCCTGAGCGAGTTCTTCCGCGCCAACCCGGAGTGGGTGAGGCCACGGACACGCTTCAACGAGGCGCTGTCGTTCATCGAACAGGGCCTGGACGACATCTCCATCAGTCGTTCGAGCATCACCTGGGGCGTGCCCGTCCCCTGGGACGACACGCAGGTCATCTACGTTTGGGTCGATGCGCTGATCAACTACGTGTCGGCGCTAACCTACGCGCGGCCGGGTGAGGACCTCGTCGATCGCTACTGGTCTGTGGCCGACCACCTCCTGTCGAAGGACATCCTCAAGTTCCACGCCGTTATCTGGCCGGCGCTGCTGATGAGCGCCGGCTACGATCTGCCTGCGGGCGAGTTCATCCACGGCTACCTGCTGAGCGGTGGAGAGAAGATGAGCAAGACGCGCGGCAACGTCCTCGACCCGTTCGTCATCATGGAGAAGTACGGCCTCGATGCCCTGCGCTTCTACCTGTTCCGCGAGGTCAACTTCGGGCTCGACGGCAACACGTCGATGGACGGCGTCCGGGCCCGCTACAACAGCGAGCTCGCCAACGAGCTCGGCAACCTTGTGAGCCGCACGGTCTCAATGATCGGCAAGTACCGCGACGGGACGATCCCGGCGGCGCCCGCCGGCGAAACGCTGCGGGACGTGGCGGCCAAGGGCGAAGCGATGCTGCGTGCTGCCAGCGCCCACTACGGGGAGGTCGAGATCACGGCCGCGATCGAGAGCGTGTGGGAATACGTGCGCCGCCTCAACCGGCTGGTCGAGGAAGAGGCGCCGTGGAAGCTCGCCAAGGACGAGGCGCAGGCCGGCCGCCTCGATGCCGTTCTGCACGGTTTGGCGGCCGGCCTGCGCCTCGTCGCGCTGGCGATCCATTCCGTCATTCCCGGCACGGCGGAGGAGATCCTGCGGCGCCTGGGCCAGGAGCGCGATGTCGCCGCCATGTTGCTCGACGCGGCGATCTTCGACGGGCTCATCCCGGCCGCGGTTGTGGCTGCACCGCCGCTCTTCCCGCGCATCGAGGCCGAGGAGTAGGCGCGTGGCGGGCGTACGCACCAGCAGAGCTGTGCCCGGCGACCGGGTCGCGCCGGTCTTCGACCCGATCGACACGCACTGTCATCTGGAGATGCTCGACGATGCCGACGCAGCGCTCGTCGCCGCACGCGCCGCCGGGGTCAACGCCGTCATCGCGGTTGGCATGGACGCGGCATCGTCACGTCGCGCAGTCGACTACGCGCAGCGCAATCGCGACGTATATGCGACCGTCGGCGTGCACCCACACGAGGCGCGGCTGCTCGACGATACGATGCTCGGCAAGCTCCAGCGACTCGCTCACGGTGACAGAGTCGTCGCCATCGGCGAGTGCGGTCTCGACTACTATCGCGACCGTTCGCCGCGCGCCACGCAGCGGTCGGTCTTCATCGCTCAGATCGGGCTCGCGCGGCGCCTCGATCTGCCGCTCATCGTGCACGTGCGCGATGCCGGCGACGAGGCGATGGAGATCCTCGGCGAGTTCGCCGAGGGCGTGAGGGTGATCCTTCACTGCTTCTCACTGATCGAGCAGGTCGAGGAGTGCAACGGCCGCGGTTACTACATGTCGTTCGCCGGCAACCTGACCTACAAGAACGCCGGCGACCTGCGTGCCGCCGCCGCGCGCGTGCGCGACGAGTTGCTGCTCGTCGAGACGGATGCGCCGTTCCTCACGCCCGTGCCCCACCGGAGCAAGGACAACCAGCCGGCCTGGATCGTGCACACCGTCGAGAAGCTTGCGGAAGTCCGCGGCTGGGAGGCGGCGCGCGCGGCCGAAGTGACGACGGCCAACGCCCGCCGCGCCTTCTCGCTCGACCTCCTCTGATGTCATCGTCGCGGCCGCCGCGGCCGGCGGCGCTGAGGCGCTTCGGCCAGAACCATCTCGTCGACACGAACACGCTGCTCGCGATCGTCGCCATGGCGGCCGTGCAGCCGGACGACGTGGTGCTCGAGGTCGGTCCCGCCGAAGGGTCGCTGACCGAGCGTCTCGTCGCGCAAGCGGCGGCCGTGCACGCAATCGAGATCGACACCCGCTTCGCGCCCGCTTTGGACTCCCTCACGAAGGCGCATGCCAATCTGCGTGTACGCTTTGGCGACGCGCTCAAGATGCCGCTCGGTGAGCTTGCGCCGCCACCGACCGCCCTGGTCGCGAACCTCGCCTACAGCATCGCGATCCCGCTGATCATGAAGTCGATCGCGGCGCTGCCTACCGTGCGGCGCTGGGCGGTGATGGTGCAAAGAGAGCTCGGCGAGCGTCTCTTCGCCGTGCCGTCGACGAAGCCGTATTCGGCCGTGTCGGTGCTGGTTCAGCTTGCCTGTGAACGTGACGCCGTGCGTGCCGTGCCGCGAACGGTGTTCTCGCCACAGCCACGCGTGGACTCGCTCTTCGTGACCTTCGTGCGACGGGATGCGGGCGCTGGCGTGCCGGCGCCGGCGGAGTACGCGACGATCGACAAGCTGGTGCGCTGTGCTTTCGCGCAGCGCCGCAAGCTGCTCGTCAACTCGTTAACGGGTGCGGCGCATGCCGGCCGGGCACTGGCGCGCGACGACGTGCGTCACGCGCTCGTCGCGCTCGGCCTGCGGCCGACGACGCGCCCCGAGGAGCTCTCTCCCCGGACGTTCGTCGACCTTGCGCGGGAGCTGGCGTGGATCTAGACGCGGCTGCCGACGGCCGCCGCGTCGAAGTCGCGGCGCCGGCCAAGATCAACCTCGCTCTGCTCGTGGGGCCGCAGCGCCCCGATGGGTTCCATGAGATCTGCTCGGTGATCCTTCCGGTGACGCTCTCAGACCTTGTCGCGGTCGAGCGTGCGCCGGGCGACGGACTGACGGTTCAGTGCCCGATCTGTCCCGGCGAAAACAACCTCGCCGGCCGGATCGTGCGCGAGCTGGAGCGACGTCTCGAGCGTCCGTTCGAGGTACGCGTCACGATCCACAAACGTGTTCCGCACGGCGCCGGATTGGGCGGCGGCAGCTCCGATGCCGCCGCCACCCTGGTGGCGGTCGAGCGGCTGTTCGCGCTCGACCTCTCCGATCGTCTGCGTTACGAGGTGGCTGCGGCGATCGGCTCCGATGTGCCGTTCTTCCTCTGGCTCGGACCCCAGCTTGTGATGGGCCGCGGGCAGGTGCTCAAAGATATGGCGCTGCCCGAACCGCTGCACATCGTCCTGGCGCTGCCCGACCTGGCATTATCCACCGCCGAGGTCTACCGCTGGCGCGACGCCGACGAGCAGCCGACGCTCAGTGATTTCGTGCGTCGCGCCGAGCGTCTGCAACAGAGCCTGTCGGTGGCCGTGCTGCCGCGCGATCTCACCAGGCTGGTGGAGAATGACCTGGAAGCGTCGGTCGTCGCTCGGCACCCGGAGGTCGCGGAGCTCAAGCGCTCGATGTTCGCCGCCGGTGCCTTCGGCGCAGCGATGAGCGGCAGCGGCGCCGCCGTGTTCGGGCTCTTCGACGATGAGGCGACGGCGCTCGCGGCGCGGGAGCAGCTGGCGCTGGCCCGCGCCACCTACGTCACCGACCTGCAACCGCGGGCGCAAACGCGCGGCGACGCTCGCCGCCCGCCGTCAGACGGGGGCGGCGAGCCGCGCGGCGCCCGCCCGCGCAAGGACCGCCCGCAGCGTCGGCCACCTGGGCCGAAGTGATATACTGCCGTGCGCTCTGCGATGGGGCGTGGCCAAGTGGTAAGGCACCGGGTTTTGGTCCCGGGACCGGAGGTTCGAATCCTCCCGCCCCAGCCAGGAACCGCGTGAAGAGAGAGAAATGACGAAGAAGAAGTCGCAAGCGAGCGCCCCGCTCGCCGTCGTGATCCTGGCGGCCGGACTGGGTACGCGCATGAGATCCGATCTCCCCAAGGTGCTGCACGCCGTCTGCGGGCGGCCGATGGTGTCGTACGTGGTCGATGCGGCGCTGACGCTCGCACCGGAGCGCATCGTGGTGGTCACTGCTGAGGGTCATGACGAGGTCATGGCGCTGCTGCCGCAAGGTTGTGAACGCGTCGTGCAGATGGAGCGGCTCGGCACCGGCGACGCCGTGCGCCGCGGCATGGAGCCGCTCGCTGGCTTCGGCGGCAACGTGATGGTGCTGATCGGTGACGCGCCGCTCGTCGACGGCGCCTTCGTGCGTCGCTTGATGGAACACCACGCGGCGTCGCACGCCGTGGCGACGATCACGACCGTGTGCATGGACGCTCCCGGCGCCTACGGTCGCGTCGTGCGCGACGCCGAAGGCGACGTGCTGCGCATCGTCGAGGCCGAGGACGCGAGCGACGCCGAGCGCGCGATCTGTGAGATCAACGTCGGCCTGTACATGTTCGACGCCGAGGCGCTGCGAGAGACGCTGCCGCGGCTCACGCCGAGCAGCGCCTCCGGTGAGTTCTACCTCACCGGCGTGGTCAGTCTGCTGCTCGAGGTCGGACTCACCGTAACTGCCTTCAAGGCTGACGATCCAGAGATGTGCATGGGTGTCAACTCACGCGTCGAGCTGGCGATCGCCAATGCGGCGATGCGACACCGGCTGCTCACGCGGCTCATGCTCGCCGGCGTCACCGTCGAGGATCCGGACTCGACGTACGTGGATTGGGGCGTGGAGGTCGGCCGCGACACGGTGCTGCGGCCGCAGACGTTCCTTCTCGGCCGCACGATCGTCGGCGCCGCCAGCGAGATCGGCCCCTCCACCTACCTCGAGGACGTGTTCGTCGGCGACCGCGCTCGCGTGGTCTCCTCGCACCTCTCCGCGTGCGTCGTCAACTCCGGTTGCTCGGTCGGCCCGTTCGCCTTCATCCGACCGAACACCGTCCTCGGCGAGGGCGCCAAGGCAGGCGCGTTCGTCGAGATCAAGAACAGCCGTGTCGGGGAGGGCAGCAAGGTCCCGCATCTGAGCTACATCGGCGACGCGTTCGTCGGCAACGACACCAACATCGGCGCCGGCAACATCACCGCCAACTTCGACGGCTTCGACAAACATCCGACGTACATCGGCAGCGACGTGCGCACGGGCAGCGATACGACGTTCGTCGCGCCGGTCAACATCGGCGACGGCGCATTCACCGCGGCGGGCTCCGTGATCACCAAGGACGTGCCCGCCGGCGGCCTCGGCGTCGCGCGCAGCCGCCAGGAGAACGTCGATGGTTATGCGAAGCGCCGCGAGCAGCGTCGCCGCAAAGAGGCCAAGGACGGCTGCTAGGCCGTCCCACCTCTGGTAGAATCGCCCAGTGACGAACCAACCCACGGAGGAGCGCGTTGTCTGATTCGTGCTGCAGGGCCACCACGCAAAAACGCCTCATGATCTTCTCCGGGCGCAGCAACCCCGCTCTCGGCGAGCGCATCGCCGGCAAGCTCGGCATCGGGCTCGGGGGAATGCTCATCAAGACGTTCGCCAACGGCGAGATCTACGCCCGCTACGAGGAGAGCATCCGCGGCGCCGACGTGTTCCTCGTGCAGTCGCCGTCGGGCCGCCTCAACGCCCATCTGATGGAGCTGTTGATCATGGTACAGGCGGCCAAGCTGGCCTCGGCGCGGCGCGTCACTGTGGTCATGCCGTACTACCCGTATTCGCGGCAGGACAAGAAGAGCGCCGCGCGCGAGCCGATCACGGCCCGCCTCATCGCTACTCTGCTCGAGGCAGCGGGTGCCGACCGCGTGCTCTCGATGGACCTTCATCAGGGTCAGATCCAGGGCTTCTTCAGCATCCCCGTCGATCACATGACGGCGGTGCCGATGCTCGCCGACTACTTCCGCTTCAAGGACTGGGGTGGCACGCCGCTCGTCGCCGTCTCCGCCGACGCCGGCGGTGTCAAGCTCGCCAAGCGTTTCGCCAACCGCGTCGACGGCGATCTCGCCGTGCTCACCAAGATGCGCCCCGAGCACAACCGCGCCGAGACGATGCACTTCATCGGCGACGTGGACGGCAAGGTCGCGATCGTCGTCGACGACATGATCGACACCGCCGGCAGTATCGCGAGCGCCGTCACGACGCTCTACGACAACGGCGCCAAGGAGGTCTACGTCACCGCCACGCACGGCGTGTTCTCCGACCCCGCGCGTGAGCGCATCCGCACCTCGTCGGTGAAAGAAGTCGTGGTCACCGACACTCTGCCGATCGAACTCGGCCCCGAGGACACCAAGATCAAGGTGCTCTCCGTCGCCGACATCCTCGCCGACACGATCAAGAACGTGTTCGAAGACGAGTCGGTGAGCGAGCTGTTCGCCGGCGAAAACCAGCTGTTCTAGCAGGAGAGATCATGGAGCGAGTCAAGCTCGTCGTCCATCAGAGAGACGACACAGGAACGCGCAACGCCAAGCGGCTGCGAAAGAGGGGACTGATCCCCGGCGTGCTCTACGGCTCGGGCAATCCGGCGGCGGCGATCGCGGTCGAGGCGACCGTGCTGCGCGCCGCGATGAGCACCGACGCAGGGTCGCACGCCGTGCTCGACGTCAGCTTCGAGGGTCAGAAGAAGACCCATGTCGCGATCGTCAAAGACGTCGCGCTCGACAAGGTCAAGCACGTCGTCACCCATTTCGACCTGCAGGAGATCCGTCTCACCGAGCCGATCGAGACTACGGTAGGACTGCAGATCGAGGGCACGCCGCACGGCGTCACGATGGGCGGCATCCTCGATGTGACCGAGCACGAGCTGACGGTCCGCGGCCTGCCGACCGACATCCCCGAGCACCTCACTCTCAATGTCGAGTCGCTCGATGTCGGCGATCATGCGCGACTCGGCGACATCGTCGCCCCCGAGGGCATCACGATCATCGGCGATCCCGAGGAGACGGTGTGCACCGTGCTCGCGCCCAAGGTCGTGGTCGAAGAGGTCGAGGAGGCCGCTGCCGAAGCGGTGGCTGAGGGCGAGCCCGAGCTGGTCGGCAAGACCGAGGAGGGCGAGGAGCCCGCCGAGCGCTGACCGGCCTCGCAGTGACGCCTCTCCAGGAGTGAGGCACGATGCTCTTTCGCACATCGGCCGAGCAGGTCGAGTATCTGGTCGCGGGCTTGGGCAATCCTGGCCCGGAGTATGAACGCACGCGCCACAACGCCGGCTTTCTCACGGCCGACATACTGGCGGCGCGGCACCGCTTCGGCAAGGCGAAGCGAGGGTACGACGGCCGCTATGCCGTGGGCACGTTCGGCGGGCACGGCGTGTGCCTGCTCAAGCCGATCGTCTTCATGAACCGTTCGGGCAGGAGCGTGGCGGCGGCGCTGCGCGCCTACCGGCTCGGCGTCGAACGGCTCGTCGTCGTCCACGACGAGATCGACCTGCCGTTCGGTCAGCTGCGCGTCCGCACTGGCGGCGGCACGGCCGGCCACAACGGCCTCAAGAGCCTCGCCGAACTCGTCGGCACCGACTATCACCGTGTGCGCATCGGCGTGGGCCGTCCGGCAAGCCGCGATCCCGACGAGGTCGCCGACTACGTGTTGGCGAGGTTCGAGGAGCCCGAATCGGCGGTGCGTGACGTGATCGAGCGCGCCGCCGATGCCGTCGAGATGCTGGTCGCCGAGGGCCCGCACGCGGCGATGCACGCGTTCAACCCGGAGCGCGACTGACGGCACGCCTCGTACCGCCTCTCCGTGATCAGGGAGCGGCGGGGATCGTCGGCGCCGCGGCGCGGCGCTTGCCGGAGGCGAGCATACGCGCCGCCATCACCCAGATGGTGAGTCCGAAGAGGAACGGGAACGCATCGAGCCAGCCGTACCCGAAGCCGTGCGTGCTCAGAGATCCCAACCCGGAAAAGAACAGGAAGTGAAGGTCCGTGAGGACGTAGAGGGCCGCGAGCGCGACGAGCGGTCCTCTACGTCCTCTCCGTACGAGTTCCTCGGTCACGACGAGCAGTGGGATCAGCAGCAGCACGAACTGGTGGAACCACGTGAATGGAAAGATCAGCTGCATGATCGTCACGACGAGGCCGAACTCCAGCGGCAGCCAGCGCTCGCCCGTACCTCTGCGCCGGACGAACCAGGCGGTGGCGAGCAGCAAAACCGCGCCGGCGACACGGGCCACCGTGCGGACGGCGCCGAGGTCGCGCTCTCCCCGGAGCGCCCGGCCGAGCACCCCTGAGAGCGACTGGTTCGTCTGATCAGTGAAGATCGCGTTCGGGCGCGTGAGGTCGAGCGCGTGGTGCGCGTAGTCCGCCACCCCGCGGACACCGATCAGCGGCAGACACGCCAACGTGAGGATGACGATCGCGCACGCCGCGAACGCCGCCGGCCGCCAGCGACGGCGCAGGGCAAGATAGAGGACCAGCAGGAACGGCACGAGCTTGAGCACGGATCCGGCGGCGAGACTCAATCCCGCGAGGGCGTCGCGACGCTGGCGCAAGGCCCACAGCGCGAGTGCGAGCGAAGCGAAGATCAGACCATTGACTTGTCCGAGAAGTAGCGTGTCGAGCGCCGGCGCGTAGAGCAGCAGGGCGGCGAGCGACACGGGTACCCACCAGCCGCCGCCGAGCACGAAACCGATGAGCCAGGCGCCGGCGATCAGGGCGAGCGCGTTGACGCTCGCCCAGACGATCGCCGCCGTCTTGGGACCCACCGGGCGGAGAGCGAACAGCAGGACTGCCGTCTGCGGTGGGTAGCGGTAGGGCTTGGCGTACCTGGTTATGCCGAGGTCGCGGGCGAGCGCGTCCCACTGCGGGCTGGGGTAGGCATCCGAGAGCGCATAAGGGTCCTGCCCGCGCGCATAGGCTTCGGCAGCGATGTAGTAGACGTTGAAGTCCTCGAACCGGTTGTCGGCGTGCGCCCAGATGATGGCCGTGCCGAAGACACTCGTGAGAGCGACGAGAAGGGCGAGCGTGACGAGCTTCAGGCGCACACTCTCATCTCGCGTCGATCCTGATACTCGCGATGAGGTCGGCAAGGTTGTTGACCGCACGATTCAGGCTGCGCTTGGTGATCTTCGCGGCGAGCGCCGGCGCCGCCGGCCAGCGGCAGATGCGGGTGGAGACGTGCCCCATGTCACCCCTTTTCGACAGGGTCATCATGACATGCTGCGACGACAGACGACAGTCCCGGTGGACGCCCGTGCTGGTTGACCTCTACACTCGCTCTGCCGATAGAGTCAGGAGCCGCCGTGGCGGTCCCGCGAAGCACTACGGGCACCGACGCGGCGCGAGCACCGGGAGAATGGCGACGTGAACTCGGATCGAAGGGCACGTGCATGGCGAGGCGCTGGTCGCGGCTTCGTTCTCGGCGCGGCGCTCTGCGCGGCGCTGGTCTGCGCCGCGCCTGCCGTCGCCGCGCCGTGGGATCTTCCGCCCGGGTCGTTCCCGAGCGCCTACGACCTGCGCGCCCACGGCAAGGTCACCCCGGTACGCTCGCAGGACGAGCACAGCACGTGCTGGATCATGGCGGCGATGGGGTCGCTGGAGTCGTGCCTGCTGCCGACGGTGTCGTACAACCTGTCGGAGAACAACCTCGCCAACCACATGGGTTCCAAGCTCACGTTCGAGGGGCGAGCGAACAGCCGTCTCTCGACGGCATACTTCGCGCGCTGGGACGGGCCGGTGTTTGAGCGCGACGATCCTTACCCGCGGCCGGGATCGTCGCCGGAGGTCCTGCTGCCGGTGCGCCACATCCAGGAGGTGCTCTTCCTGCCGGCGCGCAAGGGGCCGCTGGACAACACCGCGATCAAATGGGCGGTCACGAAGTTCGGCGCCGTCGACGCGGCGATGGCCTATCAGAGGGACTCGATCAACTTCGCCACCGGCGGCGCTTTCTACACACGCGACACGTTCCTCGACCACCACGTGTGCGTCGCCGGATGGAACGACAACTACCCGGCCTGGAAGTTCCTGCGGCGGCCGCCGGGCAACGGCGCCTTCCTCATCAAGAACAGTTGGGGCGCCGACTGGAACAACGGCGGCTACTTCTGGGTCTCGTACTACGACGCCGGCATCGGTCGCGAACTCGCGGTGTTCGACGGTGCACAGGCGCGGACAAACTACGATGCGATCTACCAGTACGACGCGCTCGGCTGGACCGCGAGCATAGGGTACGGCGGGAGCCGCCATGCCTGGTTCGCCAACCGGTTCACGTGCGGCGGCACCGGCAGCGTCGCCTCGGTGAGCTTCTACACGCCGGTGCCGGGCAGCTCCTATCAAGTCCGCGTGGCCGGCGCCGTGCGCGACATCGCCGCGGCACCGGCGGCAGGGAGCGGCACGATCGCCGTCGGCGGGTACCACACGGTGCGGTTGGCGACGCCCGTCCCGGTCACCGCCGGCCAGGAGTTCGTGGTCGCCGTCAAGCTCACGACCCCGGGATGCGGGCACCCGATCCCGGTCGAACACCCGTCGGCGCTGATCGCGCCGCGCGCCGCCGCGCGACAGTCATACATAAGTTACGGCGGCACGACGTGGACCGATCTGGCGACGAAGCCCGGATACGAGACGTCGAATGTGTGCCTCAAGGCGTTTGTGAACTCGAGCGGCGCCGGCGACACCGGGGCGCCGAAGGCGGTCGTCGGCGCCGCGCAAGCGCGCCGCGGCGGCATGGCGCATGTGCCGTTCTCGTTCACCGATCCGGCGTTCTCGTCGGCGAGCGCGGTGATCTACCTCTCGGTCAGAACGGCCGGCGGTCGCGTGCTGAAGGACGCGCGCATGCCGGCTGTGGCGTTCGCCGAACCGCGCGTCTGGAGGTTCGGGTGTACGATGGGCGCGGGCACGTACTACGTGTATGCCCGCGCCTACGACGTCGCCGGCAATCGGCAGTCCGTGCTGAGCAGGGCCGTGCTCAAGGTTCTTTAGTCCTGTGGACCGCTCCACCAGCCGACGAAGGGACGGACGTTGAGACGCGCACGGCAGATTCGCAGGCGGGTGTCGCTCATCGCCGGGCTGAGCGTGCTGGCGCTTGCGGCGGCGTGGCCGGCGGCTGCCGCCGGCCTCGAGCCGCCGACCCAGCACCAGCTCGACCAGTATCGCAAGGACGGCTCTTTGACCGAGCGCATCCGCTCGGCCGAGGCGCTCGGCAACCAGCGCGTGGCGCCACAGCTGGAGCGGCATCTGCAGAACGTACTGCGTGACCAGGCGCTCGGCTTTCCGTTGAACCTCGCGCCACCGCCGGCCTGGCGCGGCATGCCGACGACGGGCACGGTCAACGTGCTGGCGCTGTGCATCTCGTTCAACGACTACCCGCCGAGCAACAGCATCGCCACGATTCGCGCCGACCTCTTCGGCGACGGCAACCCCGCCAGCGCGCCGTACGACAGCTTGCGCAACTACTACCGGCGCTCGTCGTACGACCAGCTCCAGATCCAGGGCGACGTTCTCGGCTGGTACGACACCGGCCAGAATCGCAGCGTCGTCAATCCGGGTGGCGGCGGCCCCGACTCCTCGTCCGGCGTCGCCAACCGAGAGGCGCTGATCAAGCAAGCGCTCAACTCCTACGACGCCCAGGGTTTCGACTTCTCGCCGTACGACAACGACCACGACGGCACGATCGACTACCTCGTCGTGATCTGGACCGGCCCCGACACAGGCTGGGCCAACTTCTGGTGGGGCTACCAGACTTCGTTCACCGACTCGTCGTACAAGCTCGACGGCAAGAGTCTGGGCACGTACTCGTGGCAGTGGGAGGCCCGGCCGAACGCGGGTACGTTCGATCCGCTGGTCGTGATGCACGAGACGGGCCACGCGCTGGGGCTGCCCGACCTCTACGACTACGACCCGTCAGTGGGTCCCGGCGGCGGTGTCGGCGGGCTCGACATGATGGACAACACCTGGGGCGACCACAACTGCTTCAGCAAGTTCCTCCTCGGCTGGCTCACGCCGACGACCGTCGACTTCGGGACGAACACGCTCACGCTGGCCTCATCGGGAACATCGCAAGACGCGGCGGTCGTGATGCAGGGCGTGGCTCCCGGCGACCCCTTCGCCGAGTTCTTCATGGTCCAGAACCGCGCCCCGGTCGGCAACGACGCCGACTATCCGGGGGCCGGGCTGCTCGTCTGGCACATCGACGCCCGGCTCAATGCGGGCGGCACGGACTACCGCTTCGACAACTCGTACACCAGCCACAAGCTCGTGAAGCTCATGGAGGCCGACGGCACCAACGACATCGAGCTCCTTGGCGGCTGGGCGAACGCCGGCGACTACTATCACGCCGGCGGGCTCTTCGGCGCGACCACGAATCCGAACAGCGACCGTTACGACGGCTCCGCGTCGGGCGTGACGCTCAGCGGCATCACCGCGCCGGGAGCGTCGATCGACGTCGTCGCCGGCGCTGGGGGCGGCGGCGTTGACACGACGCCGCCGACGGTCGCCGACGATGCGCCCGCCGGATGGCGGCGGGTGCCAGTCACGGTCACGCTGGCGGCGACCGACAGCCAATCGGGCGTCGCCCACATCGAGTATTCACTCGACGGTGTCGGGTTCGTCTCGGGGACTCTGGGCGCGACGAAAGCCAAGCTCGTGATCACCGCGCCGACGAATCACGCCAACGACGGTGTCCACACGATCGTCTATCTGGCCGTCGACAACAGCGGCAATCCCAGCGCCGACGCGAGCTGCACCGTCAAGATCGACACGCTCGGGCCCTACGTAACGTCGCCATCGCGCATGACGGTGCGCCGGTACCGCTCGGTGACGCTCAAGTACGAGGCCGCCGACGCGCTCAGCCCGACCGCCGATGTGACGATCAGGATCAGGACGCGCGGCGGACGACTGGTGAAGACGTTGACGGCGGCGTATGTGACGACGAACACGACACATGGCGTGCGCTTCACCTGCACGCTGGCGCGCGGCACGTATCGCTTCTTCGTCCTCGCCCGGGACCGCGCCGGCAATCCGCAGTCGCACTACGCCTGGCGGTATCTCTTCGTCCAGTAGCCCGGCGGCTGCGTAGGCGGCCACGAAGCGGCCTCCGCCGCAGCGGTCCGACCCGACTGCGCTACAATGGATCGAGTGGCACCCCGTCGCCTCCGGTGGCGGGGTTTTTGGCGTGTCCGCGAGCAGAGAGGCAGGCGGTGTTCCTCGAGTACCTGCGGGAGAGTGAGCGGTTCCGTGAGGCGGCGCCGCGGCTGCGTCGCGGCGCCGCCTTCCATGCGCCGTCGTTCTTCGCGCCCTTCGTGCTCGCCGCACTGATCGCCGAGGCGCCGGGCTCCGGGTGGGTGGTGGTCGCACCCGAGGGCGAGCGCGCCGTCAGGCTCGCGGGCGAGCTCGCCTTGTACCTCGAGCGTGAGGTCGCCGTGCTGCCGGCGCGCGGCGTGCTCTACGGCGCGGACGTGGCGCCGGCAGCGCACGTGATCGGCGAGCGCCAGCGGGCGTTGCAGACGCTCGCCGATGGCGGGGTGGTCGTCGCCGAAGCAGTGGCGTTGCTCGAGCGCTTCCTGCCGCTCGCGGCGCAGCCGCGTCCGCTGTCACTGGCGGCCGGCAGGGAGCTGCCCTTCGAGAGCGTCATCGAGCAGCTCGCGCACCTCGGCTACGAGCGCATCGAGCAGGTGCGCGGTCGCGGCGAGTTCGCTGTGCGCGGCGGCATCGTCGACGTGTTCCCGACGACGGGCGACCCCGTGCGCATCGAGTTCTGGGGCGACGAGATAGAGTCGTTGCGCCGGTTTTCGGTGTTCTCGCAGCGCACTGTGGGGGGCGTCGATGCATGCGTCGTCTACGCGTCCAGTGAGGCTGATACGGCGCGCGACGATTACCAGCGGGCCTTGCACGGTGCTCTCGCCGAATGGGAGCGAGCAGGCCGCGACGAGGCGCCGGACGAGCTCCACCGACACGCCGCGGTGCGCGCGCTGTCGGCGCTCGCCGCTCGCTTCGTCGCCGTGGGCGACCTGCTCGTCGCCGGCGAGCAGCAGGTCGCCGTGTTCGCTCCCGACGAGACGTTCCGGGCGCTCGCGGACTTCGCCGCCGAAGTCGAGATGACAGCCGGCGGCGGCGCCGTCCGCGAGCGCTTCTACGTGCCGCTCGCCGAGGCGCGCAAGCTGCTTGCGAGCGGTCTTCAGGTCGATCTCGTGCAGCGCGACCAACGCTGGCGGTTCGGCGCCTCGCGCCCGCAGACGGCGGCGCGCGACATCGCCGGCGCCGAGCGCGAGCTCGCCCGTCTCGTCGCCGACGAATACCGCGTTTTCGTCGTGTTCCGCCATGCCGGCGAGGCGACGCGCGCGGCCTTCCGACTGAAGACGCTCAGCGCCGAGGTGCTCGACCTCGGCGTCGTCGCTGACCGCGGCGGAGCAGTCACGGAGGACGGCGCCGAGCGTGAACGAATCGGCCGTCGCGAACCCGCGGCGCCTGGCTTGTACTTCGTCTCGGCGCCGCTGCAAGAGGGCTTCGTCTCGAGCGAGCTGAAGCTCGCCGTGATCGGCGAGCGCGCGCTCTTGCGTGCCGCTCCGCGGGAGCGGCGCTTCGTCGGCGGCGCTCGCCTCACCTCCTTCTTCGACCTGCGCCCCGGCGACTTCGTCGTGCACGAGGACCAGGGTATCGCGCGTTTCGCCGGCATCGAGACGCGCACGGTGGCCGGCATCACGCGGGACTACCTCTACCTGCAGTTCGCCGGCGAGGACAAGCTGTTCGTGCCGCACGACCAGATCGGCAAGGTCAGCCGCTACATCGGCGCCGGCGCCGGGGCGCCGCCGCTGAACCGGCTCGGCGGCTCGGCCTGGCAGGCGGTCAAGACGCGCGCCCGCCGTGCCGTGATCGAGATGGCGGGCGAGCTGCTCACGCTCTACGCCGCGCGCCAGGCCGTGCCCGGTTTCGGCTTCCCGGCCGATGGCGAGCTCATGTTGCGCCTGGAGGCGGACTTTCCATACGAAGAGACCGCCGACCAGGCGGAGGCGATCGACGACGTCAAGAACGACATGGAGGCCGCCCATCCGATGGACCGGCTCGTGTGCGGCGACGTGGGCTACGGCAAGACCGAGGTCGCCCTGCGCGCCGCGTTCAAGGCCGCCGAGGCCGGGAAGCAGACGCTGATGCTCGTGCCGACGACGATCCTCGCCGAGCAACACTTCATGACCTTCGCCGAGCGCTTCGCCGACTTCCCCGTGGCGGTCGAGATGGTCTCGCGCTTTCGCACGGCCGCCGAGGCGCGGCGCATCCTCAAGGAGTTCCGTGAAGGCAGGGTGGACGTGCTGATCGGCACGCACCGGTTGCTCTCCACCGACGTCATCCCCAAAGACCTCGGGTTGGTGATCCTCGACGAGGAGCAGCGCTTCGGCGTCCGCCAGAAGGAGCTGCTCCGCAATCTGAAGATGCAGGTCGACGTGGTCAGTCTCTCGGCGACGCCGATCCCGCGCACGCTGCAGATGTCGCTGACGGGGATCCGCGACATCTCCGTGATCGAGACGCCGCCGCGCGGGCGGCACGAGATCCGCACGTACATCGGCGAGTATCGTGACGAGATCGCCCGCGTCGCGATCGAGAAGGAACTGGGGCGCGGCGGCCAGACGTTCTACCTGCACAACCGCGTGGAGACGATCGAGCAGGCGGCCGAGCACGTGCGCGACCTGGCGCCGCAGGCGCGGCTGCTGGTCGCGCACGGACAGATGCACGAGCGCGCGCTCGAGAAGGTGATGATGAGCTTCCTCGCCGCCGAGGCCGATGTGCTCGTCACGACATCGATCATCGAGAGCGGCATCGACATCCCCAGCGCCAACACGCTGATTGTCGACCGCGCCGACATGCTCGGTCTCGCGCAGCTCTATCAGATCCGCGGTCGTATCGGGCGCAGCGACGAGTACGCGTACGCCTACTTGCTGTACCCGAGCGACGACATGTTGACCGGCGAGGCCGCCGCGCGCTTGCGCACGCTCTCCGATCACACCGAGCTCGGCGCCGGGTTCAAGATCGCGATGCGCGACCTCGAGATCCGCGGCGCCGGCAACCTGCTCGGCGACGAGCAATCCGGGCACGTCGCCGCGATCGGCTTCGAGATGTACGCGCAGCTCCTCGACGAAGCCGTCTCGGAGCTGCGCGGCGAACCGCCCGCGGTGCTGCCGCCGGTGCGCGTCGATCTGCCGGTGACCGCCTACGTGCCGCCGGAGTACATCGCCTACGAGGCGACAAAGATCGACGCGCACCGGCGGATCGCGCGGGCGCTCGACCTCGAAGCGCTGGACGAAGTCAGAGCCGACCTGACCGACCGCTTCGGCGCGCCGCCGGAGCCGGTCGAGAGCCTCCTGAGGCTGCAGGCGATCCGCATCCTTGGGGGCGGCTTGGGGGCGGCCGCCGTCGTCTATCGCGGCGGCCGCCTGCAAGTGGAGGGCCTGCGCCTCGACGACGCCTGGGCGGCGCGCGTGCGCGCCGCCCACGACCGCTTCGTCTACCTGAAGCAGCGGGAGACGCTCTCCGCCCATCCCGCCGCTGGCGAAGAGCTTCGTCCAGGCACACATGTCTTAATGTGGGTCGAAAGCGTCCTCAATGCTATAATCACGTCTCGTACGTAACCGCTGTGTCGTTATCCGACCTTTCCAAGAAGAGGGAGTTCATGAAAAGACACGTCCTGGCACTGGCTCTGGTGGCCCTTGTGCCTCTTCTCGTTATCGGATGCGGCAACAAGCTCCCCAAGGGAGCGGTCGCCGTCGTCTATGGCCAGCCCATCACACAGGCTCAATTCGACCAGTGGGTGACGTCGATCAAGCTGCAGTACACGGCGCAGAAGACGGCTTTTCCGGCCGTCGGCGACGCCGCCTACAAGAAGCTCACGGCGGAGATCGTCAACTACCTGGTCACGTCGCAGATCGTCATCAAGAAGGCGGCCGACATGAAGATCACGGCGACGGACGCCGAGATCGCCGACAGGATGAAACAACAGGAGACTCAGGCGGGCGGGCCGAAGAAGCTCGACGCCCTCCTCACGAAGCAAGGCATGACGCGCGATCAGCTCAACCAGCAGTTCAAGATCCAGATCCTCGGCCAGAAGATCCAGACCGAGGTCCTCAAGAACGTCACGGTCACCGACAAGCAGGTCCAGGACTATTACAACGCTCCCGAGAACCAGAAGATGTTCCTCCGTCCCGTCACGCGCGACGTGCGCCATGTGCTCGTCAAGACCAAAGCCGAGGCGCTCAAGGTCCGTGCCCTGCTCGTCGCCGACAACACCGACGCCAACTGGAAGACAGTCGCCGCCAAGTACTCGATCGATTCAGGCAGCAAGACCAACGGCGGCGCCTATCCGGGGACTCAGCAGGGACGCATGCTTCCCGCATTCGACAAGTTCACGTTCAGCACCAAGATCGGCGTCATCTCGCCGCCGGTGCACACCAAGGACGGCTGGCACGTCATCGAGGTGACGGCGATCAACCCCGCCGGCGTGGCCCCGTTCGCGCAGGTCAAGCAGCAAATCCAGCAGACGCTGCAAGCCGCGGCGCAGTCCACGGCCCTCAAGAACTGGCTCGATCAGGCAAAGAAGGACGCCAAGATCATCTACGCCGCCGGCTACAACCCCGATCAGCTCACCGCGTCGCCGACGCCGGCAAGCACGCCGACGAGCGCTCCTTCGAGCTCGCCGACGAGCAGCGCGACGCCTTCGGCCAAGTAGGGTCCGCCGTGACCTGCGGTCGGGCGTAGTGGCGCTGCGGTCGCGATGAGCATCAAGCTCGTTTACATCGGCGCCGCTGCCGACCTGGCGCCCGCAGCATCGCTGCGGGCGCTCGGGGGCAGCGGCGCCATGTTCGTCCCCGCTGGTCTCGACGCCGCTCTTCGTGCGCTGATCGACGGCGGTCTTGCGGCTGGTGCGCGCGCCGTGGTCCGTGAGACCTCCGTCGCGCACCTCGACGATGTCTTCGCTACAGCCGCCGGGGGTCCGGCGACGGTCTGCGTCGCCGGCGACGACGGCGCCGCACTGGCGCGCGCCGTTCTGGCCCGCGCCGCAAGCGGCGGCATCGATGTCACCACGGTGCCGGCCGCCGGCTTCGACGACTGTCTCGTCGGCGACGAACTGCTCTCGCTGCGGCGGATCATCGCGATCCTGCGCAGGCGTTGCCCGTGGGATCGCGAGCAGACGGCGCAGGACATCATCTCGTACACCGTAGAAGAGACGTTCGAGCTCGCCGACGCCGTCGCCGCCGACGACCTGGCGGCCGAGCACGGGGAGCTCGGCGACCTTCTCCTTCAGGTGTACTTCCTGGCGATGCTCCTCAGCGAGCGCGCCGCGGGCGATCTGGGCAGCGTGGCGGCGGCGATCGAGCGCAAGCTGGTCCGCCGCCACGCGCACATCTTCGGCGATGCGGTCGCCGACACGCCGGCCGAAGTGCGTGACCAGTGGGAGCGCATCAAGCGTGAGCAGGAGGGCCGCGAGGGTGTGTTCCACGACGTACCGGCGACGCTCCCGGCGCTGCTGCTCGCGCGCAAGCTTCAAGAGCGGGCGGCGGCGGTCGGGTTCGACTGGCAGACCGCCGCCGAGGCGTTTCCCAAGATCGCCGAGGAGCACGCTGAGCTCGCCGAGGTGCTGCTCGACGGATCCGCCTCTGCCGAGCCGGATCGTCATGACGCGCGTCTGCGGCACGAGTTCGGTGACCTGCTGTTCGCCGTGGTCAACGTGGCGCGCAAGGCGCACGTCGACCCCGAGCTGGCGTTGCGGCAGGCGGCCGCCCGTTTTGCGACTCGCGTCGGGGCGGCCGCCGGACTCGCCGAGGCTGAAGGAAAGACGTGGTCTGCGTTAGGATTGGCCGAGCAAGAGGGCTACTATCAGCGCGCCAAGGCGGCGCAGGCGGCGAGTCCGCCGGACGACACCCGGCGTGAATGATCAGGAGGGGCTTGAGATGACGGTCATCGTCGATGTGGTTGGCAGGCAGATCCTCGACTCACGCGGCAACCCGACGGTCGAGGTCGAGGTGGAGCTCGAATCGGGCGCCGTCGGGCGCGCGGCGGTGCCGTCCGGCGCCTCGACCGGCGCTTACGAGGCGGTGGAACTGCGCGACGATGCCGGCGAGTACATGGGCCGCGGGGTGCGCACGGCGGTCGACAACGTCAATACCGCGATCTGTGAGGAGATCGTCGGCCTCGACGCCACCGATCAGCGGTTCGTCGACCAGGTGATGATCGAACTCGACGGCACGCCCAACAAGGCCAGGCTCGGCGCCAACGCGATCCTCGGCACCTCGCTGGCGGTCGCCTATGCCGCCGCCGCGGCGCTGGAGCTGCCGCTCTACCAATACGTCGGCGGCGTCAACGCCTACATGCTGCCGGTGCCGATGATGAACATCATGAATGGCGGCCAGCACGCCGACAACAACGTCGATCTGCAGGAGTTCATGGCGATGCCGGTCGGCGCTGAGAGCTTCGACGAAGCGCTGCGCATCGGCGCCGAGGTCTACCACGCCCTCAAGAGCGTGCTCAAGCAGCGCGGTCTCTCCACCGCGGTCGGCGACGAGGGTGGATTCGCCCCGAACCTGAAGTCCAACGAGGAGGCCGTGCAGGTGATCGTCGACGCGATCGACGTGGCCGGCTACGAGCCCGGCAGTGACGTGATGATCGCTCTCGATCCCGCCGCAAGCAGCTTCTTCCGCGACGGCATGTACGAGCTGGCAAGCGAGAAGCGCAGCCTCACGTCGGCAGAGATGGTCGACTACTACGCCGGCCTCGCCGACAAGTACCCGATCATCTCGATCGAGGACGGCATGGCCGAAGAGGACTGGGACGGCTTCAAGCTGCTCAACGAGAAGCTCGGCGAGCGCATCCAGATCATGGGCGACGACCTCTTCGTCACCAACACCGAGCGCATTGCGCGCGGCATCGAACTCGGGTCGGCCAACTCGGTGCTGATCAAGCTCAACCAGATCGGCACACTCTCGGAGACGCTCGACGCGATCGAGCTGGCCAAGCGCGCCGGCTGGACGGCCGTTGTCAGTCACCGCTCGGGCGAGACCGAAGACACGACGATCGCCGACATCGCGGTGGCGACCAACGCCGGTCAGATCAAGGCCGGCGCGCCGGCGCGTACCGATCGCGTCGCCAAGTACAACCAGCTGCTGCGCATCGAGGAGATGCTCGGCGAGAGCGCCTGGTATCCAGGTCTGAAAGCGTTCTACAACCTGAACAAGTAGCCAGCCCGATTTCAAACCACGACCCCCAACGGGAGGATCGCGAGAATCATGTACTGTCCTGAATGCGGCACGGACGCCGGCGACGCCAAGTTCTGTCCCGAATGCGGCACCGATCTCGGCGTGCTGAAAAAGACGCTGCGCGGCGACCAGACGGCGGGCAAGCCCGCCGGCCCGGCCGCGCAGCAGCGCAAGAGTCTGAAGCAGACCGGCGTGAGCGCGGCCGAAGGGCCGGGCCGCAAGCCCGGCCAGCTCGGGCCGCGCAAGCAGACCGGCGGCGCGGGCACCAGGCCGTGGGTCATCTGGTCGATCGTCGCCGCGGTCGTCGTGCCGATCGTCCTGATCGTCTCGATCACGCTCGCCACGTCCCACAAAGGTTCGAGCGCTTCCCAGACTCCGGCGCCCGTTGCCGACACGAGCGGTACCTATGCCGAGCTCGTCCAGCGCGCCAACGGCCTCTTTGACCAGGCGCAGATAGCGGTCACAAGCAACAACATGACCAACGCTGTGCAGTACGGCCAGGCGGCCGCCACGGTGTACGCGGCGGCGTGGAAGAAGCAACCCGGTGATCCAAACCTGGGCACGGACTGGGCCACAGCGATGTTCTACGCCGGCAATTTCCAGGGAGCCATCGCCCGCATCGAGAAGATCCTCAAGGCGAACCCCACGTTCCAGCCGGGTTGGTACAACGCCGGCAACTACTACTGGCACGCGTCGCAGATGACGACCCAGAACAAGACGCTCGCGCAAAGCTACATCGCCAAAGCAAGGGCCGCGTACCAGAAGGCGATCGCGCTCGACGCCACGAGCGCGGACGGCGTTCTGGCCGCGCAGAACCTGAAGAAGCTGCCGAAGTAGGTTTGTCGCCTGGATCTGGCGCCGGCGGGCGTCGTACTCTGCCGGCGCGCGCGGCAGGGAAAGTCCACGCTCGCCGCGAAATCATCTGAGTGACCGGCGCTGCCGCGACGTTGAACCGCGGCATCGATCGCCGGCGTGAGTCGGGAGAGCGAGCGTGGCAGCGAAGAGCGGACGGCGCAAGGCCGGGGCCAAAGCCCCGGCGCGGGCTCCCGTAGACTTGCACTGGGGCCGACTCGGCCTGCTCATGTTGCTTCTCGTGGCGGCGGCGTTCTACGTGGCGCCCCTGCGCGCTTTCTTCGCCCAGCAGAACCGCCACAGCAGCGCTGTCGCGCAGCTGGCCCAGACCAAACAACAGAACGCCGCCCTCAAGGCTGAGATCGACCACCTGCGATCTGCGGAGTACGTCGCCGAAAAGGCGCGCGCGGACTTCCAGCTCGTGCCCAGCGGCATGCAGGCGTTCGTCGTCAAGGGACTGCCGCAGGAGCAGGCCGGCGCCTCGTCGGCACAGCTAGGGCCGGTCAGCGGATCGATGTCGATCGCCGACCGCATTCGCGACCTCTGGTCGACGCTCCTGCGCTAGCCACCTCGTCGACGCCCGGGCGGCGTCGGCGCACCTCACGGTCGTCCACGACTCTCTGCTATCGTTCGCGTGGTGGATGTCGTGGAGCACACACCGAGGCCGGTCGGCGGCAGCGAGCTGGCCTGCGTAGCCGGTCAGATCGGCCGCCGACCGCATGCGCTCAGCCGCATCGCGGCGCGCTGCCCGTGGGGCTATCCGGCGGTCGTCGAGGATCTGCCGTACGACGACCGCGGCCGACCCTTTCCCACACTGTTCTACGCCACGTGCCCGACGCTCGTCGCGGCGGTCGGCGCGCTCGAGAGCGCCGGGGGCGTGCGCCGCCTGGCGGCGCTGCTCGACGATCCGCTGATCGCCGCTGATCTGCGTGCGGCGGTCGCGTACGAGCGCCGCCGCCGCGCCACGCTTGCGCGGCGCTACGGCCTGCCGATGCTCGACGCCGGCGTCGCCCTGCGCACGGGCATCGGCGGCGTCGCCGATCATCGCGCCGTCAAGTGCCTCCACGCGCACGCCGCGCATGCCCTGGCCCGCCCGGGGTACACGCTCGGGCGTCGCGTTCTCGGCGACGCCGGCGAGCTCTGGTGCGCCGACCGGCGCTGCGCGGCGTTCTGCACCGAGCGGCCGCGAGCGTGACCATGGACAGTGGCGCAGCGATGCGCGTGGCGATCGTCGACCAGGGCACGAACTCGGCGCGCTTGCTGCTCGCCGAGGTCGAGGGCGGGGTGGTGCGCACGATCGCGAGGAGGGCGACGGTGACGCGCCTCGGGCGCGGTGTCGACGAGCGCCGCCGCCTCGATGCCGCCGCCGCGCAACGGACGCGCGAGTGCATCGCGGGCTACGCCCGCGAGATCGTCGCCTTTGCACCTGAGCGCCGTCTGCTGATCGCCACGAGCGTGCTCCGCGACGCTCGCGACGGCGTCGCCTTCCTCGACCGCATCGCCGCCGAGTTCGATCTGCCGTGGCAAGTCGTGAGCGGCGCGCAGGAGGCGGCGTTGTCGTACCGCGGCGCCGTTTCTGGCGCGCCCACGGTACGCCGACCGCTGCTCGTCGTCGACATCGGTGGCGGCAGCACCGAGCTCTCTGTCGGCGAAGGTGTGAAGCCGTCGTGGTCGGTGAGCATCGACATCGGTGTGGTGCGGTTGACCGAGCGCTTCTTCGCGACCGACCCGCCGCGCCAAGGCGAGTGGTCGGCCGCCGAAGACGCCGTCACGAGGCTCCTCGCTGCCGAGACGGCAACCGGCACAGTCGCCGTTGCCGCCGGCATCGGTGTCGCCGGCACGATCACCACGCTGGTCGCCCACAAACTCGCGCTGCGCGCCTACGATCCGCGCGTCGTGCACGGTCACTTCCTCTCTCTGGCCGACATCGAGCGTGCGATCGCTGCATTTCGGGGCATGACGTCTCGCGAGCGCGCGGCGCTCCCGGGCATCCAGCGCGGGCGCGAGGACGTGATCGTCGCCGGGGCGCTGATCGCGCGCGCGATCTGCCGGCATTTCGCGCTGCAAGGCCTGTACGCCAGCGAGGCTGACATCCTCGATGGCGCCGCCTTGACGCTGGCCGAGGGGGCGGCCACGGCACGTGCCCTGCTGACCTTCTAGTATCCGTTTCGGCCCAATGCTGCTGCCAGGAATACGCGGGGTTTCGCGAATACGCGTGTTCAAGTTTGCCGAAAGTTTCCCGGTAGGCGCAAAGCCGGACGCTTGAGAAAACTATGCACACGGCTTGTTCTCTTACGTTATCTCACAGTGGATGACGTACAGGGAGGCGGGCCGATCGCCACGCAGGCTTGTGGGCGACCACGAACCGGCGGTTCGTCCCTGGCAGAAGTGCGTCGGGCAGGAACAAGTGAGAAGAAGAAGGTCGGTCCGCCGACAAAGCGGGGGGCCGCGCGGGCGGACGGACCTTTCGAAGAACGATGCGGGGCGCTGCTTCGGCGGCGCCCCGCATCGTTCTCTTTCCGTTCGCCCCCACCGATCCGCTCGCTGCTCCGTCTCGCCGGACCCGCGCCTCGTCTCTCGTGTCGTGCCCGGCGCCGCCTCATGCCGCCGTCGTATACTGGGCGCTGCGGTGCCGGAGTGGCGGAACTGGTAGACGCCGGGGACTTAAAATCCCTTGAGCACGCGCTCGTGTGGGTTCGATCCCCACCTCCGGCACCAGCTCGTCTTGTTGCATTCGACAGAAGGAGCTCGTGGAAGCTCTTGTGATCCTTGCGGTGGCGGTCGTCGTCGGCGTCATCGGCAGCATGCTCGGCATCGGCGGCGGGCTCGTGCTCATCCCGATCCTCACGTTGTTCCTCGACGTGCCGATGAAGACCGCGATCGGCGCCAGCCTGGTGAGCGTGATCGCTACGTCGTCGGCGGCGCAGCTCGTCTACGTCGGGCGCGGCCTCACGCACACCCGCCTGGGGATGACGCTCGAGATCACGACGACGATGGGTGCGCTCGTCGGTGGTCTCATCGCCGTCCACGTCAGCGGGCGCTCGCTCCAGGTGGTCTTCGCCGCGATCCTCGTGTACGCCGCTTTCGCGATGAGCAGCCGTCGCGTCGACGACGCCGGATTCGTGCCGACCGGCGTGCTCGACACGAGCTACATCGACCCGAGGAGCAACGCCGCAGTCGCCTACGGCGTGCGCCGCCTGCCCTGGGGCATGAGCGCGAGTTTCGTCGCCGGCAACCTTGCCGGCATGCTCGGCGTCGGCGGCGGCCTCGTGCAGGTGCCGCTGATGAACCTCGTGATGGAGATGCCGCTGAAGGCGGCGTTCGCGACCAGCAACTTCATGATCGGCGTCACCGCGGCGACCAGCGCCGCGTTGTACTTCGGCCGCGGACTGATCGACCCGCACGTGGCGATCCCGACAGCACTCGGCGTGCTCGTCGGCGCCCAGCTCGGGCCACGGCTCGCCGGTCGTATGCACAGCGCCACGCTGCGCTGGGCGTTTCAGCTGGTGATGCTCGTGTTCGCCGCGCAGATGATCTGGAAGGCGGTGCGATGAGCGATCGATCGCGCCGGTCGGCGGCCGAGACGATCAACCTGATGGTCCATCGTGTGCTCGCGGTGGGACTGGCGATCAGCGCGACGCTGATGATCGCCGGTGTCGCCGCGGGGCTCGCGCAGGACCAGAGCCTGCCCAAGGTCGTACTCAGCGTCGGCGCCGCGCTGCGCCGCGGCGCCCAGCTGCAAGCCGACGGCCTGCTTTCGCTCGGGCTCTTCGCGCTCATCCTCACACCGTTTCTGCGCGTCACCGGCTCGATCATGGTATTCGCCAAAGAACGCGACTGGCGCTACGTCGGCATCACGATGCTCGTGCTGGCGATCATGATCGCCAGCCTCTGGCTCGGCCAACTGTGAATCTTTGACACTCGTCCGGGCCGAGCCTAGGATGCCTGTATGAAGATGGTCGTGACACCGCCCGCGGCATCGGCGTCGCAGGGCTGTCACCAAGGAGGGCCAGCATGGTAGGTGCACTTTTCGCCAGCACGACGGCTCCCACGATCGGGATCGTCGTCGTCGTCATCATCGTCATCGGGCTGCTCGGCATCCGCATCGTGCGGCCGACTCACCGCGGCCTCACCGAGCGGCTGGGCAAGTACAACCGCTACGCGGAGCCCGGCTTCCACTGGATCATGCCGGTCATCGAGCGCATGTTCCAGGTCGACATCCGCGAGATCCTCGTCGAAGCACAGCCGCAGGTGATCATCACCAGCGACAGCCTCAACGCCAAGGTCGACGCGCAGGTCTACCTCAAGGTCAAGTCCGACGAGAGGAACGTCAAGGCCTCGCAGTACAACGTCACCAACTACGAGATGCAGATCGTCAACCTCGCGCGCACGACGCTGCGTAACATCATCGGTACGATGACACTCAAGTCGGCCAACAGCGAGCGTGGCAAGATCAACGACGAGCTGCGCCGCACGCTCGAAAAGGAGACCTCGAACTGGGGCATCGAGATCCTCCGCACCGAGCTCAAGGAGATCGATCCGCCGCAAGACGTGCAGGAGACGATGAACAAGGTCGTCAAGGCCGAGAACGAGAAGATCGCCGCCGTCGACTTCGCCACGGCGACGGAGACGCAGGCCGACGGCCAGCGCCGTGCCGAGATCAAGAAGGCTCAGGGCATCAGGCAGGCGAAGATCCTCGAGGCCGAGGGCGAGGCGCAGGCGATCAAGCTGGTCAACGAGGCGGCGGAGAAGTACTTCATCGGCAACGCCCAGGTTCTGCGCAAGCTCGAGGCGGTCGAGACCTCGTTACGCATGAACGCCAAGGTTGTCGTGCCCGGCGACACGCAGCTCATCAACGTGATCGGCGAGCTCGCCGGCGTGGCGCCGGTGCCGATACCCAAGTCGGCGGCGCCGAAGCCGATCCCCGGCCAGAAGTAGGTTCGGCCGCCTAGACTAGGTCTTTTTGCGCGGCTTCTTCTGCTTCGCCGGCAGAGAAGCCGCGTATGCCAACCCCTTGCCGAGCCACCGGCGCAAGGCGTCGCGGTCGCCGAGCATCTGCTCGGGAAAGACGACGTACTCACGCATCGGTCGTCCCTCCATGGGCTCAAAGAGGTGCGCGCCCGGTACCTCGAGCAGCTCGGCGCGGTCGGGCTCGCTGAGGCGCACCATGAAGCTCTCCTGGTGGAGCCCGGCAAACAGGTTCCCGTTGACCCAGTAGCACGGTGAACCGAACATCGGTTTGAAGTCGAGCGGGCCAGCGGGCATGACATCGTTGAACAGCTCGATCAATTCCTCGGGCGGCTTGCGCCAGGCCATCTCATCCTCCAATCGACGGGAGCGGGGTGGCGACGCTGGTGGGCGCGCCGGTCGGGCCCCTGGCGGCAATACTACCCCGCGCAGCCGCGTCGGGTTGCTCGCCGCGATCGTGACATGCCACGGACGTTGACGGCGAGACGGGCGGCGATGTAAGTTGAAAATGATTTTCATTTTCAATCGCCATCCGGAGCGCCCATGACCGTCGTTCGCAAGCCCACCGTTCACAGCGCGGCGCACAGCGCCGTTCGCCGTCACGACACCGCCGCCCGCCGGGCGATCGCCGCGGCGATCGCCCGCGAGCGGCGTTCGTTCACGGCCCGCGAGGTCTACAATCGCCTGCGGGTCAGCCGTCCTGTGGGGCTCACCACCGTCTACCGCACGTTGGCGCTGTTGCTCGGGGACGGCAGCGTGCGCGAGGCCGGCCGTCGGCACGGCGAGACACTCTATGCCACCTGCGAGCTGACCGGCCACCACCACCATCTCATTTGCGAACAGTGCGGCGCGGTCGTCGGCAGCGACGTGTGCCACTGCGAGGCGCTCGAGAGCGACCTGAGTGCTCGCCACGGCTTCGTGCTCCGCGCGAGTGAAAGCAACTACTACGGCCTGTGCGCCGCCTGTGCCGCGCGAGGGGGGGCGAGCTAGGGTGAGCCACCTGCACATCCCGGACGGGGTGCTGCCGCTGTGGCTCGTCGCGCTTGGATGGGTGGTCGCGGCGGTGTATGTCGGGCTCGCCCTGATCGCTGTGCGAAAAGGCGAGCGCGTCCAGCTCGTGCCGCGCGTCGGCGTCGTCGCGGCGCTCGTGCTCGCGGCGATGTCGACCGAGATCGTGCCGATTGCCTACCACCTCAATCTGACGGTGCTCGCCGGCATCATCCTCGGACCGGCAGCCGGTGTGCTCGCCGCGTTCGCCGTCAATCTGATCCTGGCGCTCTTCGGTCACGGGGGCGTCACCGTCATCGGCCTCAACACGGTCGTGATCGGCACCGAGGTCGTCGCCGGTTTCCTGCTGTTTCGCGGCTTCTCGCGGCTCGTTGGCGACCGTCCCGGGCTGGCGGCGGGCCTGGCAACCGTCCTGGCGCTTGCTCTGAGCACGACGCTGATGATCGGCATCGTCGGGCTCTCGCGTATCGCTCCGACCCACGCCCGCGACCTCGGCTCGCTCGATCCCAAGACTCTGACGCTCGCCAATCCGTTCGGACACGGCCTCGTCGCCAACCGCATCGTCACTCCGGAGCAGGGCGCGCCGGCAGGCGATGGCGGTGTCTCCCTCACCCGCTTCGCGATCGCCGTCTACGCGCTGGGCGCGATCGGCTGGGCGATCGAAGCCACCCTGACGGGCTTCATTGTCAGCTTTGTCGCCCGGGTACGCGCTGAGCTGCTGCGCCCCGGGGAGAGCGGTGTGTCGTGGACGTAGCGACCGTCGACCTGTGGGCCACGAGCGGGCGCAGCTACCTTCACCGCGCATCGGCGACGGCCAAGGCGATCGCCGCCGCGCTGTGCCTGGCCGGCGTGATCGCTGTCGAGAACGTGCTCATCGTGCTGACCATCTACGTGATCGCGGTGGCGGCCACGCGGCGCTCCGGCATCCCTGTCGGCAAGCTGGTCATGGGGTCGGCGTACCCGGGGGTCTTCGCCGCCTTGTTCGCGTTCGCTCAGTACCGCGGCGATCTCGTCGTTCCGCTGACGACGATCGCCAAAGCCGTCACGGCCGCGGCGATCGTCCTTCTGCTGATCTCGACGACACCGTATCCGAAGCTCTTCGCGGTGATCCGCCGGCTGCTGCCGGGCGTCATCGTCGAAGTGCTCTTCATGACCTACCGCTCGATCTTCATCCTGCTGCACTGTCTCAGCGACGTGATGGTCGCCGTGCGCCTGCGCGGCGGTCTGGTGGGTCGCGGCCTCTGGGGCCGCGCCCGCAACTTGAGCGCCGCGCTGGCGCTGAGCGTGCTGCACGCGTTCGATACGAGCGAGCGCACCTATGCCGTGATGCGCATCCGTGGCTACTCCGGCAGCCTGTCCGGCGAGCGCGCCGGCGGCGTCGGGCTCAAGGAGCTGCCGCTCCTTGGTCTGGCCGCCGCCCTGGCCGCGCTCGCCTTCGTCTTCCGCTACGAATTCCGCCTCCTCAACCCGTTCAGCTGGCTGCCGCTCGCGATCGCGGTCGCGGTGCTCATCACCGCGGTCGCCGTGCCTGTGCGGGCGGCGGCATCGGCTGCCGGCCAGCGTCGCGACGACGAGATCGAGCAGCCGTGAGTGGCGAACTGACAGGCAACGGCGGCGAAGCGGCGCGCATCAGCTGTGTGAAGCATGTCTACAGCGACGGATCGCGCGTGGAGCTCTGCGGCCTCGACTTCGTCGTGCGCCGGGGCACGCGCGTCGTCCTGCTCGGCCCCAACGGCAGCGGCAAGACGACTCTGCTCTTCCACCTGCTTGGCCTGCTCAAGCCGGCCGAGGGCTCGGTCGCGGTGTTGGGCGTCGATCCAGCCAGGGAGTATGCCAAGATCAGGCGCGCTATCGGGGTCGTCCTCCAGAATGTCGACGACCAGCAGCTCGCGCCGACGGTGTGGGACGACGTCTCCTTCTCGCCGCGCCAGTACGGCTTGCCGGCCGCCGAAGTCGCGCGGCGCACCGACACGGCGCTCGAGCTGCTCGGCATCGCCGACCTGCGCGACAAGGTGCCGCACTATCTCAGCGGCGGCGAGAAGCGCAAGGTTGCGATCGCCGGCGCGCTCGTCCTCGAACCGGAGCTGTTGATCCTCGACGAGCCGTTCGAGGGTCTGGACGCCCGGTCGCGGCGCAGGGTGCTGGCGCTGCTCAACCGGCAGGTCGTGGAGCGCGGCATGACGCTGATCATCTCGACACACGACGTCAACATCGTGCCGGAGATGGCCGACGAGGTCTACGTGCTCGCCCACGGTGGCCACATAGTTCTGCACGGCACGCCGCTGGAGATCTTCGTCGAGTCCGAGACTCTGCGCAGCTCGAATATCGAGCCGCCCATCTTGGCGCAGCTCTTCGATGGGCTGAGGAAGCGCATGGGCAGGGACCTGCCGATGCCGGCGAGTGTGGACGAGGCGGCCCGGGCACTGGCGGCGCTGCTCGACGCCGTCGACGAGCAGCGCTGAAGCGACGGCCCTGCCGCAGGGGTCCGGCCGCCGCCCTACGAACGAACGGGCTTCTCGTTCTGGGTGAGGGGGCAGACGGCGATGCAGATCCCGCAGATCTGCGCCGGCATGCCGAAACTGTCGAGCTGACGCCGGCATGCCTCGTGATCGAAGAGTTCGCTGCGCGCCATGCCGGCCGTCCAGTCGACGTCTCGGCCGGCACCGGCCGGGCAGGCGTCAACGCAGACGGCGCAGGTCGCGCAGCGACTCGTGGTGACCGCGTCGCCGGGGGAGAGGTCGAGGTCGGTGAAGATGGTTGCCAGGCGCACCGCGGGTCCGAACTCGGCGGAGACGAAGAGCGCCGTCTTGCCGATCCAGCCGAGACCCGCGCGGGTCGCCGCGGTCTTGTGCGCGAAGGCACCCTCGGAGCTCCCCGTGGGGGGCACGGCCAGCGTCTCGTGACCGTGTGCCTTCAGCGCCCCGGCAAGCGCCGCCGACGCTTCGCTCAACGCGGCGTTCAGGCGCTCGTACTCGGCAAGATACGCGCTCGTCGGCCCGTTGCTGACGCCGACGAGCGCCTCCGGTCGAAGACGCATGAGGATCGAGATCGCTCGCGGCAACGGCGGCGCCAGTGGCAGTGCCGGGTCGTTGGCGGCGACTCCCCAAGCATCGGCACCGCTGGCTGCGAGCAAGTGGCCGATTGCGTTGCGGTCGAGATCAGACTTGACATCCATAGGGGCCCCAGCAGAGTCGGGATGATCTCCTGCCAAAAGGATGCTGGCACGGTGGCGCGTGTGCCAGCAATAGCCGACGCGGGAATATTCGGTCGTCTTCTTGTCCGTTTCGGACAGCGGCCGCCGTGTCGCGCCCGCGTTTCGGCAGAATGGCAGGTCGGAGTGCCGTTTCGGCAGGGTCGGCACTGCCCGACCCTGCCGAAACGCTCAAATGTGCCTGGCCACTGTATAAACACTATGGAGATGGTCATAATACCAGTAGCAAACGAGTTGAGAGAGGAGGTGAGATCAATGGGACGTGTCCCGTTCATCTACTACTGGGTGAAGACGCCAAGGGCGCCGCGCCACAGGTAGACATCGGCAAGAGATGTGTAGCGAAAATCGAGTGACAGAGTCTTCGACGAAGGGGGCGCTTCCCGATGGAAGCGCCCCCTCCCGTTTATGAGCTCTTCGATCCGAGCCGCTCGTCAGAAGTAGGTCCGCCGACGCCCCGCGAGGGCGTTCTTCATTGGTGCCGGTCAGGCGGGCGAGCGGAAGCGGCGCAGGCGAAGACTGTTGGTGACCACGGAAACGCTCGACAGACCCATCGCCGCGGCGGCGAAGATCGGGTTGAGGAGCACACCGAAGGCCGGGTAGAACACGCCGGCGGCGAGTGGGATCAAGGCGACGTTGTAGGCGAACGCCCAGAAGAGGTTCTGCTTGACGACGGCGATGGTGCGCCTCGACAGCGCGATCGCCGTGACGACGGGCTGCAGGTCGCCGGCGAT
Organism: Actinomycetota bacterium; assembly: GCA_003132585.1. Classification (GTDB taxonomy): domain Bacteria; phylum Actinomycetota; class Thermoleophilia; order UBA2241; family UBA2241; genus PALSA-647. The sequence continues at coordinate 11,404 of PKYG01000089.1, read as the reverse complement.
CAGCGTGATGTCGGCCGCCTCCATCGCCACGTCCGTGCCGGTGCCGATGGCGATGCCGACATCCGCCTGGGCGAGCGCCGGCGCATCGTTGATGCCGTCGCCGACCATCGCCACGCGCTTGCCCTCATCCTGGAGCAACTTGATCTGCTCGGCCTTCTGCTCGGGCAGGACCTCGGCGACGACGCGGTCGAGGCCGACCTCGCGACCGACGGCGGCGGCGGTCTGGCGGTGGTCGCCGGTCAGCATGATCACTTCGAGACCGAGATCGTGGAGGCGGCGGATGGCCGCCGCCGAACCCGGCTTGACCGTGTCGGCGATGCCGATCATGCCGGCGGGACGCCCGTCGACGAAAACGGCGACGGGCGTCTTACCCTGCGAGCTCAGATCGTGCGCATGGTCGTCGGCAGCCGTCACGTCTCGCGACTGCGCTTTGCCGACGACGACCTCGCGGCCGTCGACGAGCGCGCGGACGCCGTGGCCGGCGTGTGCCGCGAACGACGTGGCCGCCGGCACGTCGAGGCCGCGCGCTTGCGCCGCCTGGACGATGGCGGCGCCGAGCGGATGCTCCGATCCGCGCTCGGCGCCGGCCGCCAGGCGCAGCACCTCATCCGCGGCGAACCCGTCGGCCGGCAGCACGTCGGTGACCGTCGGCCGGCCCTCGGTGATTGTGCCGGTCTTGTCGAGCACGATCGTCGTGAGCTTGTGCGCTGTCTCCAGTGACGCACCGTCGCGGATCAACACGCCGTTCTCGGCACCCTTGCCGGTGCCCACCATGATCGCCGTCGGTGTGGCGAGACCCAGTGCGCAGGGACAGGCGATGACGAGCACGGCGACGAAGTTGAGCAGCGCGTAGTTGAGCGCCGGCGAGGGGCCGAACGCGAGCCATACGACGAACGTGAGCGTGGCGATGCCGATCACTATCGGCACGAAGTAGCCGGCGATCACGTCGGCCATGCGCGCGATCGGCGGCTTGGAGCCCTGAGCCTGTTCGACCAGCCGGACGATCTGCGCGAGCGCTGTTTCGGCGCCGACCTTCGTCGCCTTGAAGGTGAAAGCGCCGGTGGTGTTGATCGTGGCGCCGATGACCTCGTCACCGGCCTCCTTGACGACCGGGATGGGCTCGCCCGTGAGCATCGACTCGTCGACGGCCGAGCCGCCGTCGACGACGACGCCGTCGACGGGGATCCGCTCGCCGGGCCGCACGAGCACGAGGTCGCCGCGCGCGACCTGCGCGACGGGAAGATCGACTTCGACGCCGTCGCGCACCACGCGCGCCGTGCGCGGCTGCAGGCCGATGAGCCGCTTGATCGCCTCGCCGGTCTGCCCCTTGGCGCGCGCTTCGAGCATGCGCCCGAAGAGGATCAGCGTGATGATCAACGCGGCTGAGTCGAAGTACATCGGCGTACCGAGACCGCGGTGGGCGAAGAACCCGGGGAAGAGCACGCCGGCCGCCGAGTAGAAGTAGGCGGCTGACGCGCCCATGGCGATCAGCGTGTTCATGTTCGTCGTGCGGTGCCGAGCAGCGGCGAAAGCGCCCTTGTAGAACTGCCAGCCGACCCAGAACTGCACCGGCGTGGCGAGCGCCCAGACGAACCAGCCACTCTTCATGAACGCCGGCAGGAAGGGGAACCAGCCGTGCATGCTGCCGGCGAACACGATCACGGAGAGCGCGGCACCGGCGACGACCTTGAGCTGAAGACGGCGGTAGGCCGCCCGTCGGCCGGCAGTCTCGGCGTCGGCCGCCGCGGGCGCCGCGGAGTCGGCGGGCTGGTCGGCTACGCCGTAGCCCGCCCCGACCACGGCGCCGACCAGCATCTCGTGCGTGACCTGCCCGGGCAGGTACGCCACCGTCGCCCGTTCGGTCGCCAGGTTCACGTTGGCCGTGATCACACCGGGCACGCTCTTCAGCGACTTCTCGACGCGTGCCACGCAGCTCGCACAGGTCATGTCGAGGACAGCCAGCGTCTCTGTCTGCGTGACTACCCCATACCCGGCCTGGTCGACGGCGGCGATGACGTCATCGAGCGTCGCCGCCTCGGGATCATAGGTCACGCTCGCGTGCTCGGTGGCGAAGTTGACGGCGACGGCGTCGACGCCCGATACCTTGCGCAGCGCCTTCTCGTTACGCACGGCGCAGGTGGCGCAAGTCATGCCGGTGATCGGTATCTCGATGGTCGTCTTCTCGGACATCACTCCAGCTTCGATCGCAAGCTCACGCTTCAGGGCGGCGCCCGTCGCCAGAGTATTCCCTTGCGAGCGTGTGACCATACCCTGGGGAGTACCCCCTGGTTTGGGCGCCGCAACGCGCCCGGACATCATATCGCCAACGACGAGGAGGCTCGATCGCGATCTGGGACGTGCGGCACGAGACGATGGACCGCGATGAGTTGCGCGCGCTGCAGCTCGAGCGCTTGCGAGTGACGCTCGCGCGCGCGTACCAGAGCATCCCGTTCTATCGTTCTCGCCTGGACGACGCCGGGTTCGCTCCGGGCGATCTCAAGTCACTCGACGACCTCCGCTCGGCGCTGCTCGTGCGACCCAAGGTGAAGCTTGTCGAGCCGTGCACGCTGGAACGCACCGAGGGCAAGGCGAAGCGGGTGGTCGACAACCGCCCGAAGTAGATCTGAGCAGAGCGATGGGCCCTTTTTCTTGGCAGAAGGGCCCAGAAACTGCCGGCTTTGAGCTCGCCGCCCCCGCTGGCGGTGGTTCGCTCAAGAACAGCCGCTTCGAGAGTTCCTCTCTCTCCGCTCTCGCGGTCTCCGCTAGACATTATCGGTGAGCGGCCGGGCGCCGAGAATGGAACACGTGTCTACCGGCGCGCCCTGGCTCGGTCCGCGGGATCGCGGCGCTGGGCGCTCGGCAGCGGCACGAAGACGAGCGCCGGACGGCGCCGCGGCGGTTGCGGGTAGAGATCGAGCAGGGCGGACGCCTGGCGCAGCAGCTCAGCGTCCGCCTCATCGGCTTCAGTCTCTCTGTGATCTGTTAGCGTTCGCGGACCGCCGACGACGCGCTGCGCCGCGGCGAGCACCGGCGCCGTGTCGCCGAGGGCGTAGTGCGGCACGACGACGGTCACGGCCGTGCTGCAGGCCGCCATCGCCGCGGCGATCTGCTCGCCGTCGACGACGACCCCATCGGGCACGTGCAGGATGAGATCGATCGGCGTGCCTGGCGGTGCCGCGGCGAGTGCGCGCGCGACTTCGTCGGCGCGCGTCAGCGACATGAACCGGATAACAGGCACGCCGACCAGCGCCAGCGTCTCCATGCGGTGGATGAGTGTGACCACGTATGTGCGACGGCGCTTGCCCAAGCGTCGCCGCGCGACGTAGCGGCGCAGATCGAGCTGCTCGAGCTGCACGACCGGCGACAGGACGACGAACACCAGCATGATGTACAGGAACGAGAGGATGTCGATCCCGCTCAGGGTGCGCCGTCCTAGATTGTGACGCGAACCAGTTCGAGGTAACTCGTCGTGCCGTCGAGTACCTTGGCGATGCCGTCGTCGCGCATCGTCTTCATGCTGCGTGCCTTGGCGAGTCGCTTGATCTCGGCGACGGAACCGCCGGTGGCGACGATCTCGCGGATCTCGTCGTCGACGGTGAGCACCTCGTAGAGCCCGGCGCGGCCGCTGTAGCCGGTGCCGAAGCACTTCGCGCAGCCGGCCGGCTGGTAGACCTTGATCTTCTTGCTCGGCGGTGCGCCCAGACCGAGGTCGATCCAGCGGTTGTCGGTGATCGTCTCCGTTGTGCGGCAGTGGCGGCAGAGGCGGCGCACGAGGCGCTGCGCGACGATGCAGCGGTAGGCCGCCGCCACGAGGTAGCGTGGCACACCCATCTCCACCAGGCGGTTGACCGCCGATGGCGCGTCGTTGGTGTGCAGGGTCGTGAACACGAGATGGCCGGTGATGGCCGCGTCGGCGGCCATCTTGGCGGTCTCAACGTCGCGGATCTCGCCGACCATGATCACGTCGGGGTCGGCGCGCACGAGGGCGCGCAGGGCGCGCGCGAACGTGAGACCGATGCCCGGCTTGACCTCGCTCTGGACGATGCCTTGCACCCGGCGCTCGATCGGGTCCTCGACGGTGTAGACCTTGCGCTCGGGCGACTTGATCAGCTCCAGCGTCGTGTACAAGGTCGTCGACTTGCCGCAGCCGGTCGGCCCGCAAATCACGATGCCGCCCTCGGGGATGAGCAGCGCCTCTTCGTAGCGTTCCAGCGTGTCGCCGGCAAGACCGAGGGATGCGAGCGTCGGCGGCAAGGGCGAGACCTCGAGGATGCGGATCGCGATGTTCTCGCCGAACAGGCTGGGGATGGAGGCGAGACGCAGATCGACCGTCTCGCCGGTCGACGTCTCGAATGAGGTGCGCCCGTCTTGTGGCAGGCGGCGCTCAGCGATATTCAGGTTGCCCATGATCTTGAGCCGGCTGACGATGCCGGGCTGCAGATCGACCGAGTACTCGCGCATGTCGTGCAGCACGCCGTCGATGCGGCAGCGCACGTGCAGCACGTTCTCGCGCGGCTCGAGGTGGATGTCCGAGGCCTTCATGCTCACGGCGTCGGTGATGAGGCTGTCGACGATCTCGATCGTCGACACGTCGAGCGCGGCGGCGACATCGTCGCTGGTGCGGACCTCTTCGTCCCGGACCTCCTTGAGCTTGCCGCGCGAGCTGAAGTATACGGCCACGGCTTCGTCGAACGCGGATTCCGAGCAGATGACCGGCACGACACGCTTTTTCGCCCGCAGGCCGACCTCGTCGAGCGAGACGACGTCGAGCGGGTTGGTCATTGCGAGCCTGATCGCGCCCTTGTCGTCGATCGCCAGCGGCAGCACACGGTGGCGCACGATGAAATCGCGCGGCAACAGGCTCATCGCGGCCGGTGTCGGCGCCACCTGGCCGAGGTCGACGATCGGGATGTGCATCTGGCCGGCGAGCGCCTTGACGAGATCGGTCTCGGCGACCAGCCCGTCGCGGACGAGCACCTCGCCGAGACGGGCGCCCATCTCTTTCTGGCGCGCCAGCGCCTTGTCAAGCTGCTCCTGCGTGACCAGACCGCTGGCGACGAGCAGCGCGCCCAGCTTGAGCCGGCCGACGCCGCGCTGACGGCGGGCGGCGAGCACGACGTCGATCTTGGCGCGCAGCTCCTCCGGTCGGAACGGCTTGGTGACGAACTCCATGGCGCCGAGGCGGTGCGCCTTCTCGAACGTGGGGAAGTCGCTGAGCGAAGAGAGCACCACGACCGGCGCGGCGCGCAGCTCGGGCGTGGTGCTCATCAGTCGAAGAATGTCGAAGCCGTCGATGCGCTCCATCGCGACCTCGGTGAGGAGTACGTCCGGAGGTCGTTCGCGCAGCTGCTTGAGCGTGCCGGGCTCGCCCGGGTACGCGTCGACTTCGAAGGTGTCGGCGAAGAGCTTGCTGAGCTCTTCGCGGAGAGCCGGATCGTCGTCGACGACGGCCAAACGCTTCTTGCTACTCGTCACGCGGACCTCCCCTGGCGGATGGACCAATCATAAAGCATACGCGTGGCGCGGCGTGGCCTGTCGTCCGCCGGGCGAGCGGCGATCGTGGGGAGAGAGAAAAGGCCGGGCCGGCTGGGGCCCTTCGTGCGGATGCGGGTTTCCGCGGGGTCTTGGAAGGAGACCGGCCCGGCAGAGAGAGAGGATATGGAGATCGGGCACTCGCCCGTGAGGTGTCCTCAGTACTCTCGCGGCCGGTATCGGCAGACGGGAGCGCCGCGATAAGGGTCAAGGGCGCATAGGTGTTGCTTGGCGAGAGAACGCCCGGGGCTGCGCGGCGCCGAGCGACGGTTGCTATAATCGCCGCCTATGTTCGAGAAGATCCTCATCGCCAACCGCGGCGAGATCGCGATCCGCGTGATTCGTGCGTGCAAGGAGTTGGGCGTCGGCACGGTCGCGGTCTACTCCGAGGCCGACGCCGACTCGCTGCACGTCGCCTACGCCGACGAGGCGGTCTGCATCGGGCCGCCGCCGGCGACGGCCAGTTACCTGCACATGCCGGCGCTGATCACGGCGGCCCAGCAGCGCGGCGCCGAGGCAATCCACCCGGGCTACGGCTTCCTCGCCGAGAACGCCTCCTTCTCGCGACTCTGCCGCGACGAAGGCATCAAGTTCATCGGGCCGCAGCCGGAGTCGATCGAGCTGATGGGCGACAAGGCGGCGGCTCGGGCGACGATGGCCGCCGCCGGCGTGCCCGTCACGCCGGGGTCGGACGGCGTCGTCGCCGATGTCGCCGCAGCGACCGCGATCGCGCGCGAGATCGGCCTGCCTGTGATGATCAAGGCCGCAGCCGGGGGCGGCGGCAAGGGCATTCGCATCGTCAACGAGGAGTCCGAGCTCGACGTCGCCGTGCGTCAGGCTCAGAACGAGGCGCAGGCCGCCTTCGGCAGCGGCGCCGTGTACGTCGAGAAGTACATCGCGGCGCCGCGGCACGTCGAGATCCAGGTGCTCGCCGACGCGCACGGCGAAGTCGTGCACCTCGGCGAGCGCGACTGCTCGATCCAGCGGCGCCACCAGAAGCTGATCGAGGAGGCGCCCTCGCCGGCGGTCTCCGCCGAGACGCGTGCCGCCATGGGTCACGCCGCCGTTGAAGCTGCCAAAGCTGCCAGATACGAGGGCGCCGGCACGGTCGAGTTCCTGCTCGATCCGGAGGGTCGCTTCTCGTTCATGGAGATGAACACGCGCGTGCAGGTCGAGCACTGCGTCACCGAGATGGTCACCGGCGTCGACGTCGTCAAGACCGGCATCCGTATCGCCGCCGGAGACCCGCTACCCTTCGCCCAGGAGGGGATCGCCGTCGTCGGACACGCGATCGAGTTCCGCATCAACGCCGAGGACCCCGACAACGGCTTTCTGCCGTCGCCCGGCCTGGTCACACGGTGGATGCCGCCGGGCGGCCCCTGGGTGCGGCTCGACAGCCACGTGTACCAGGGTTACACCGTGCCGCCGTTCTACGACAGCCTGCTCGGCAAGCTCATCGTCTGGGGGCGCGACCGCGAGGAGTGCCTGGCGCGGTCGCGCTGGGCACTCGAGGAGTTCATCGTCGAGGGCATCAAGACGACGATCCCCTTTCACCGCGTCGTGCTCGAGCACCCACTGTTCATCGCCGGGACGGTCTCGACGCACTTCATCGACGATCATCTGAGCTGAGCCGGCCGAGGCGCCTGCGGCCAAGCCGGCCGACGGCGTTAGCCTCGCTTTCGGCGCACCGTGCGGCGCACGAGCCACGCCAGAAGGACGATCGGGGCCGACAGTCGCAACAAGAGTCCGAAACGTCCCATCGCTGGCAAAGCCTCCCGGCCACGTGCGTGCCGACGGGAGCTTCGATCGCGTTGCCGGTCGGCTTCGAGCATCGCTTCCCACGCCTCTTCAAGGGTCTCTTCGGGCACCGTGAGGTCTCCTTTCGGGGTCATTCGGAGCGGCTCTCGCGGCGCACTGCGTAGCCGGCTGCGCCGACGTCTTGAGTGATGTCGCGCTCGGGCGCCGTCAACAGCGCGTCGAGCGCGACCTTGTCGGCGCCGCGCGCCGAGAGCGTGACGTGGAGCACGCGATCGGGACCCATCACTACGGCGCGTGACTTGATGTAGACGCGCGGGTGGGTAGTTTCTGCTTTGGCGAGGATGTCGGCGATCGCCGATTCGTCCTGCAGGCCGACGACGAGCACCCGCTGCTCATAGTATGCGCTCGCGAAGATGCGCCCGAGAATGTCGTTCATCGACTCCTCGACGATCGCGTAGAGCTCCTCGGGCACGCCGGGCAGCGAGACGATCGCCGTGGCGTCGATCTCGAGGAGCACAGCGGGCGCGCCGCCGATCGGGTTGATCAGGGGTCGCGCGCCGCGGGGCAGCACGGCCATCTTGCGGCGCGCTTCATTCATCTCGGCGAACGGGACGAAACCCCGTGACGCGAACTCCGCGTACTTGTCGGCGACCATGCGCTCGGCTTCGGGATGAAGTTCCAGCGGGCGGCCGACGCCTGCGGCGACGCCCGCCAGCGTCGTGTCGTCGTTGGTGGGGCCGAGGCCGCCGACCGTCAAAAGGAGCGCCGGTCGGCGCGCGACGGCGGCGCGGACCTCGTCGGCGATCGCGCTCACGTCGTCGCGCACCAGCACCGTGCGACGTACCTGACCGCCGAGCGCCGTGATCTGCCGGCAGAGCCAGTTCGTGTTGGTGTCGAGTACGTCGCCGAGCAACACTTCGTTGCCGGCGGCGACGATCTCGACGGCGGGCGGGCGATCAGTCACGACGACTCCCTGCGCGTTTCCGGTCGGTGACAGTCTCGCAGAGGGGCGCGAAGGCGGCAAGGTCATCTATAATCGGCTCACGGCTCGCGAGCCTGCTGCCGACAACTAGCACTGAAAATGGGCAGCCCCGCGGGGGGCGCGGGGCTTGTGAAAGGAGCCATGGGGTGGTACCTGGGGGGTACCGTGATCGGCGTGTGTCGGACCGATCGGTAACCATTATAGCCACGGGGAGAACAGTTGAAACTACTCGGAGCCGTTGATGTCGACTGCTGGTGAGAGGCCGCGGCGCGGTACGTTCCAAGTCGAGCGCGAGGAGAGCTGGCGCATGTGGGCGCTCTTTGCGGCTCTCCTCGCGCTCGTCTTCGTCGGTATCTACGTCCTCGCCTGGATCGCCTCGCTGGGCGCGTTGATCTTCAGCCCGGTCCCCGGCACGCTGCGGTTCGTGACCACGTGGCGCGGTGCGCTCGAGCTCTTCGCGGCTGCCACGTTCGTCGCCGCGCTCTACTGGTACGGCGCGCGCCGAAGCGCGCGCGACCGGCTCGTCGCGGCGATGAACGCCCAGCCGCTGGACCCGCACGACGCTTACCACCAGCGACTCGCAAACATCGTCGAGGAGATGCGCATCGCCGGCGGAGCGCCGCGGATCGAATGCCTCGTGGTGCCTACCGTCGGCATGAACGCGTTCGCCTTCAGCAACCTCAAGGGTGAATGCTGTATCGGTGTCACCGAAGGCACGCTCTCGCGGCTCTCCCGGCAGCAGCTCGAGGGCGTCGTCGCCCACGAAGTCGCGCACATCCTCTCCGGCAGCTACGTGACCGTGACGGTGGCCTGCCTGCTTTTCGGCATCTACTCTAGCTGGGGCGACAGCATTGATACGTTTCTCGGCGATGACGCTGAGGCAGAACCCTCGGGACTCGCGGCGGGCGCCATCGGAGCCGCCATCGGAGCCGTGCTGCTGCTGCTGCTCATGCGCGGCGTGCTCGCCGTGCTGCAACTGGCGTCCACCGTCGTCAATGCGGCGATCTCGCGCACGCGCGAGCAGGAGGCCGATCTCGCCGCCGTCCGCTATACGCGCGACCCGGTGAGTCTGGCGGAAGCCCTGCGCACGATCAGCCGTCATCCCGGCGGCGGCGGCTTCATCCCGCCGGGGCTGGCGCCGTTGTGTATCCGCGCGAGCCAGCCGGACAGCACATCGTTGCTCGACCGGCTGTTCGCGACACATCCGCCGACGGCCGAACGCATCGCCGCACTGCTGAGCGTGGCGAATATGGGCCGCGACGAGTTCGAGTCGCAGGCGGCCAAGGCCGACAAGAGCTTTGCCGGCCGCGAACATATGGCCGCCGCCCCAGGTCCGCGGCCGCAGGCCGAGGCGGCGATGGTGGCGGCGCTGGGCGGCGCAGCGTTGAGCGACGCGGCGTTGGGCGGAGCAGCGTCGGGCGGAGCGGCGGCGACCGCGCCGCCGGTCGCCGCTCACCCGACCGGATTGGCCGTCACTCACGAGGGCGTCGGCGTGCAGCGATGTCCGGTCTGCGCCGCGGCTCTCCAGCCGATGTCCTACGAAGGCGCGACCATCCTTGCCTGCCGTACGTGTGGTGGCCGCCTCGTCGGCAAGACGGAGGTCGGGCGCATCATCGCGCGGCGCGAGATGGGCTTCACTCTCGAGCAGGAACGGATCGCCGACCAGGTCTTCGGGCAAGGCAACCAACTGCGTCGCATGGCCAAGCAGCAGCGTGCGGCGTTTCAGGCCAACCTCGTCACGTGCCCGACATGCGGACGGACGATGAACCGGCGCCACTACAACTACGAATACGCGGTCGCCGTCGACGCGTGCGAGATCTGCCAGGTGTTCTGGTTCGACAAGGATGAGCTCGAGGTGCTGCAGATCTTGATCGAGCGGCTGATCGGCTAAGCCCAGAGCCCTTTGCGCCCACTGATGTATCATTTGCCGCAACCAGCGACAGGCAGGTCGATGCGCAGAGCGCTCTCCGAATCGCGAATCGTGCACCTGGTTTTGCTGGCGCTGCCTTTCGTCGCCGTCATCGTCGCCTGGAGTTGGCTGCGGCACGGGTTTCCCACCTACCAGTACGGCGACGAACGCACCCACTACCAGGTCGTCCGCGACGTCGCCCACATCTGGCCGCGTGCGATCTTGTGGGGTTACCAGGCGTGGTCGGGCCCGTTCGTGTACTGGCTGCTGGCGACGCTGTCGCTGCCCTTCGGCGGTTCGCTGGTCGCTACGCGGCTCGTCGTGGCGGCGCTCTCGTGGGGCACGTGCGCGGTCGCCTACGTGATCCTTCGCGACCGCCTCGGCACGCGCCCGCGCGACGCGCTCGGACTCTCGCTTCTGCTCGCGCTCTCGCCGTTCTTCTTCGGCCAGTCGTTCCGCGTGCTGACCGACAACCCGACATGGTTCTTCGTGGCGCTCGCGCTGGAGCGGCTGCTCGCCTACGCGCGCGAGCCGAAGATGCGTCGACTCGTCGCTTTCGCGGCGTTCGCCGCGATCGCGACGACGATGCGGCAGACCGCGGCCTGGCTGTTCGTGCCGGCGGTCGTCGCGCTCGCTGCGGCGTGCCTGCCGGTGCGCCGCAGCCTCGCGCACGGCCTGGTGCTCGCCGCCGGCCTCGTGCCGCTGGCGGCGCTCGTCATCGACTGGGGCGGACTGCTGCCGCGGGGCAATCGTCCCTTCCCGTCGTCGGGGGGAGCGCCGGCCCGGAACCTGCTGATGAGCCTCGCCGTCGTGGGCGTCTTCGGATTGCTGATGATGCCCCTCGACGAGATCAAGGCGCTGCCCGGCCGTCTCGGCCGGCGAGGCGGTCTCGTGGTCGGAGCGGTGCTCGCGCTGGCCTTGGGAGCGCTTGCCGCGCACTCGCTGCGCGGCGCGATCGGCCCGGACCCGTACGATCTCGGCTGGCTCTCGCTGGTGGGCTCGTACTACCCCGGGCCGGTAGGCACGAGCCTGATCTGGTGGGTGCTCGTGCCTATCGGCGCGGCGCTGGTCGCCGCGCTCCTGGTGACGCGCACGGCGCAGCCGGTCGACCGCACGCTGGTCGTTTCACTTGTGGCTCTCCTCGCGACCTCGGTCGCGAATCTCTCCTGGTACCAGCGCTACGTCGACTTTCCCGTGCTGCTGATGCTCGTCGGGCTTGCCGT